>CAIXHE010000063.1 GCA_903919205.1 uncultured Opitutaceae bacterium
ACCCACGTCCTACGTGAAGGCCCTCAACACGGTCGCCAAGGAGACGTATCCGACCTACCTGACCCAGGGCGTGACGATCACGATCACCGGCGTCGCCGGCGTTCGGACCATCACCTACGCCCCGTAATCGACATTCGGAGATTACTTCCCAGAATCAAAGCCGCCCGCACCACGTGGGCGGCTTTTTTGGGTCCAAAAATATCCCCTCAATGAACGGCTCGCCTGTCGCATCGATCCTCTCGAACCGCCGCCTGTGGCTCTTCGTCGGGGTCGCGGCGCTCTCCGTCGTCCTCGGTTTCTTCGCCATACCGAACGCCGCCGCCCTGAAGATCGTGACCTCGACGGGCTACTGGTTCGTACTGGCGGCCTTCGTGATCTTCGTGAACGCGCTCTGGCGCAGCTTCCGCGAGGAGATCCTGCGGGCCGGGGACCGGGGCCTGCGCTCGGTCGACTTGGCCTCGGTGGCCGTGGTCGGGCTCGGGGGCACCGTTCTCCTCGTGCACGAGGCGTTCGGCTTCAAGATCGTGATGGACGAGATCATGCTGCTCGGCTCCTCGATGAGCATGCACTTCAGCAGGACGGTGCTGGTGCCCATCCGCGGCAACGACATCCAGGGTGCCTTCGTGATCATGGACGGCATGATGGACAAGCGCCCGCTCTTCTTCCCGTTCCTCGAGTCGGTGGTGCACGACATCACGGGCTATCGCCCGGCCAACGCGTTCATCCTGAACGGCCTCCTCACGTTCATCTTCCTCGGCCTCGTGAACGCCTTCGGCCGGCTGGTCGCCGGGCGGCCCGCCGGCTGGCTCGGCGTCGCGCTCTTCGCGGGCCTGCCGCTCCTCGGACAGAACGCCACGAGCGGCGGCTTCGACCTGCTGAACATCCTGATGATCCTGGCGACCCTGCTGCTCTGCGCGCGCTTCATCGCGCGCCGAGACCTGCCGAGCTTCACGGCGCTCTGCTACAGCGCGCTCCTGATGGCGCAGGTGCGCTACGAGTCGCCCATCTTCCTCGTGCCCGTCGTGGCCGCGATCCTGTGGGTCTGGGTGCTCGAGGGCCGCGCCATCCTCTCCTGGCAGGTGGTGATCGCCCCGCTGCTCATGGTGCACTGCGCGCTCCACAACCGCATCTTCGCGATCCGGGACACCGCGTGGCAGCTGCAGAGCAAGCCCGAGTTCTCCAAGCCCTTCTCGCCGGACAACATCCCGAACAACCTCGCCCACGCGATCTCGTTCTTCTTCGGCAAGCCGACGGACCAGCCCAACTCCTACGTGCTCTCGGCGCTCGGGTGCGTGGCCATCGTCTTCATGCTGCTCCTCGTCTACAAGCGCCTGAGGACGCTCACGACGGAGAGCCCTATCTCGGTGGCGACGGTGTTCTTCACCTTCGGCTTCGCGGCGCAGTTCGGACTGATGATGTGCTACTTCTGGGGCACCTTCGACGACCCGGTGATCCGCCGCCTGAGCCTGCCGACGCACCTCTGGATGGTGCTCGCCGTCCTCGTAGTGCTGCAGCAGTTCCCGAGGCCCGCGGTGGTGCGCACGCTGCTCGCCGTCGCCGTACTCGGCATCCTGACGCAGGGCGTGCCGTCGATGGCCGCCCACGCCTACAACCAGGAGTACCTGGCCGGGCTCGAGACGGCGTGGCGGCGGCAGTTCATCGCGGACCAGCCCCGCAAGGACTACCTGGTGATCGACAATGACTCGATCCTCTGGCTCACCCACGAGGTCTCGGCCACCACCGTAGAGCAGGTGCACCTCAGGCGCGACTCGATGGTCTTCCACCTTCGCAACCACACGTTCTCCAACGTGTACGTGTTCCAGCGATTCGACATCAACCCGGACACGGGAAAGATGACGATGCGCGACGGCGACGACCTCGGGCCCGACTACGTGCTCGAGCCGGTGCGCGAGGAGCGCCTGCTGACCCTCACCCTCTCGCGCATCAGCCGCGTGAAGGAGCTCAGGGAGGGCGGCAAGGTGGTGTCGGAGGCGACGGAGGACCACGTGGTGCCCAAGAGCAAGGCCGAGATCGAGAAGGCCCGGGCGGCCTACCTGGAGAACTTCCTCAAAGAGCTGCCGTGAGACGGTTACTCCTCCTTGCGCTCAGCGGGGCCGCGGCCCTCTACGTGGGCTACTTCGCGGTGCCGACGATCCCGGCCGGCCACCTGATCATCAACTTCGGGTACTACTACATCCTGGCGGTCTTCTCGCTCTTCGTCCTCTACGCGGCGAGGCTCGCCCGCTCCCGCGCCGCTGTCTGGCGCTCGTGGATGCGAAGGCCCGGGCCGGTCGGCCTCGCGCTCGCGGCGTTCACGCTGTTCGCGATCTGGACCGACTCCTTCAAGCACAAGATCCTCTTCGACGAGTTCGTGATCCAGGGCACGGCCTACGAGATGCACGCGACCAAGCAGGTGAGCACCGTCCTGCGCGCCTACGACATCGGGGGTACCTGGCAGACGATCGACACGTTTCTGGACAAGCGGCCCTACTTCTTCCCCTTCCTCGTGTCGCTCCTGCACGACCTGACGGGCTACAGGATCGCGAACCTCTTCGTCCTTAACGTGGCCTGCGCGGCGGCGCTCCTCGGGCTCCTCTACTGGTTCGCGAACGAGCTGGCCGGCAGGGGGCCGGCGCTCCTCGCGGTCGCGCTCATGGCCACGATGCCGCTCTTCGGCCAGAACGCGACCGGGGCGGGCATGGACCTCCACAACCTGACCATGGTGGCGCTGGTCGCCTGCCTGTCCGTGCTCTACCTGCGCGTGCCCTGCGAGGACCGCCTGTCGCTCCTCGTGCTGGCGGCGGTGCTGCTGGTCGAGAGCCGCTACGAGTCCATCATCTTCGTCTTCCCGACGGCGCTCCTGATCCTGGTCGGCTGGAGGCGGGCCGGCCGCGTGATCCTGCCGTGGCCGGCGATCGCGGCGCCGGTGCTCCTCGTCCCGTATGCCTGGCACCTGAGGGTGCTGCGCGCCACGCCGCTCTTCTGGCAGCTTGAGGAGGGCCAGACGTCGGCCTTCGGGGGCGGCAACGTGGTCGGCAACCTGAAGGGCGACCTCGCGTTCCTCTTCAGCTTCGGCCCCGAGCTCGCGAACTCCTGGTACCTATCGATCCTGGGCGTCGCCGGCCTCCTCTGGCTCGCCTATGCGGGCGCCTCGTGGGCACGTCGCCGGCCCCGGCCGCCGCTCAGGCCCGTGGAGTGGGCGGCGCTCGCCTTCGGCCTCGGGGTCGCGGCGCACTTCGGGGTGCTCCTCTTCTACTGGTGGGCCAAGTTCAACGACCTGATGGCGTCGCGCTTCTCGCTGCCCATGTGCCTCGCCTTCGCGGTGCTCGCAGCGGCGATGGTGGCGTCCCTGAGTGCGCGCGGGCTGCCCGCCCTTCGCGCGGCGTGCCTGGGCCTCGGCGTCTGGCTCCTGGTGGGCGGCGCGCCGTCCTACGCCCGGCGGCTCTACACCGACGGCAACCTGGCGATGCAGGAGATCCAGTGGGAGCACGCGATCGTCGAGTCGCGCCCCGGGCCGGTGCTCCTCATCTCCAACAAGTCCACGATCCCCTTCGTCCTCTGGCACATCGAGTCGCTGATCACGGCGGTGGGGGCCCAGCGGGGCGAGCAGATCCGCTACCACCTGGGCCAGGGGACCTTCAAGGAGGTGCTGGTCGCGCAGGCGATCCGCCCGACGGACGCGAACGGCGACATGGGCGTCGACCCCGACGACCTGATGCCCCCGAGCTACCACCTTGCGACGGTGGCCGAGAAGCGCTTCGGCGGGCGCCTGGCGCGCCTGAGCCGGATCGTCGCGATCGACCCCGAGCCGAAGAAGGCCGAGGCGGCCCCTCAGGGCCCCGACGTGCCCTCGGCGCTGCGCTCGATCAGCGCGATCCAGGCGCGCATCGAGCCGCCGGTGGCGGCGTCGACGTCATCGGCGCCGAGCCGGTAGACGAAGATCGAGTACCCGATGGAGGCGGTGGGCCTGCGGGCGCGCAGGCAGTAGCAGAGGCGGGCGAAGCGCAGGTGCAGGAAGCGGTCGCGCTTGCTGATCCACTCCGCGGCGCCGACGTTGCGCTCGATCTGGGCCCGCGCGGCCGGGTCGCTCTGGTAGGCCGCGAAGAGCGGCTCCAGCGCCCGGAGCGCCTGGTACTCCTTCTCGCGCTCGGCGGTCCACGGTCCCTGCACCGAGCTGTAGACATGCGAGAGCATGGTTGCCGAGATGCAGTAGAGGCCTGCCTTCAGCGGCACGTAGGGCTCGTCCTCCTTAAAGGGCGAGAGGTAGGCGATGCGGGTCGTGCGCAGGTGGTAATAGCGGGGTTCCCCGGTGCCGAAATAGGCCAGGTAGGCGGGCTCCCCCGGGCGCTGGTTCGCCTCGAGCCAGTCCCGCAGGCCCGGAAGGTCCTGGCCCCAGTCGAGGGAGCTGTCGACCAGGTGGCTGCTGGCCCTCGAGGGGCCGCCGCCGAGCTCGTTGAAGTACGCGATGTAGTTCGGGAAGATCCACGCGGACTCGGCCGCGTGCCAGACGAGGAGCGCGGCGACCAGGAGGCCCGGCCAGCGCAGGGGGCGGGCGATCCAGGCCCCGAGCGCGCCCGAGAGGATGAAGAGCACCGGGTAGGTGGGCAGCAGGTGCCTCAGGCCGATGTTCAGGTGGCTCGTGAGCGAGAACGCCCAGTACACGCCGAAGAGCGCGAGGAGCGGGGTGAGCGGCAGCAGGCCCGCCCAGCGCGGCCCGCCCGCGGGCGCGATGCGCGAGCGCACGGCGCACCAGGTTCCCCATGCGCCGGCCGCGAGGAAGGGAAGGGTCGTCTTCAGGGCGAAGGTCCACGGGAAGAAGCTCACCCAGCCGGTGATGCTGTACTCCCCGTTCAGGTAGGCGCCCCGCACCTGCGAGGTCTGCACGACGTACGCGGCGCCGTAGAGGAACGCCTCGGGCAGCAGGCGGGCGCGGGCGAGGGCGTGGATCACCTGGCCGATCCTTCCCGTCTGGGCGTACACGATGGGCCAGTCCTCGATGAACTGGGTCGCGGGAACGAGCGCGGGGTTGAACGCGCTGTAGCGGAGGCCGTAGAAGGCCCAAATGACGGCGACGGCGACCGCCGCGTGGCCGGCGGCCGAGGCGGCGACGCCGGCCGCCCGGCTGGGCCTCTGGAAGAGGTAGACGAGTGCGCAGAGCCCGAGGATCGGCAGGAGCAGCACGGCCGAGAACTTGGCGACGCAGGCGAGCCCGAGCACGAGCGCGCTCACGGCGAAGGTGCCGGGCCCGGGCGACTGGAGGTGGCGCCACCAGGCCCCCGCCGAGGCGAGCATGAGGAGCGTGATGCACACGTCCGAGGTCGCCAGGGCGCCGTGCGCCAGGAACGAGGGGCTGAAGGAGTAGAACGCGAGCGAGACCAGGCCGCCGGCCGCCCCGAACAGGCGGCGCGACCAGAGGAAGATGAGCAGGCCCGTGGCGACGCTCAGGAGCGCCGCCATCGAGCGGGCGGCCATCAGCATCGGGAAATGGTCCTTGCCGGTCTCGTAGAAGAACTCGTGCCCCATCACCCAGGCGTCGCTCGTGCGCCAGTAGTCCTGATCGAGGGTCGGGAACGGCGCGCCGGAGAGCCAGGCCGGGAGGGCCTCCCAGCGCTGGGGAAGGTTGCCGTTCTCGGGCTGGAGTCGGTAGTCGTCGAACTTCCAGTAGCTGTAGCCGCCCGTCAGGTGGACGAGCTCGTCGGAGGTCGTGCTCTCGTGCAGCTTGCTGGACACGGCGAGCGTGAAGTGGAGGGCCAGCAGCACGCCGACCGCCACGGCCACCCAGGGGCGCGGGGGCTCATGGCTCATGGCGGGTCCAGGGGTTCGTAGAGCGCATGGGACACCTCCGCGTCCGTCACCCGGAATACGAGCAGCGTGTAGTTGAGCTGCGCGAGCGGGCTCCTGCCGCGCAGGAAGCGGCATAGCCGGGCGAACTGGAAGTCCTCGAGGGTGACGCCTTCATCGTGGGTGAGCGCCCGACCGGTCCTCGCCAGTTCGAGCACGTGGGCGAGAAGCTGCCGGTAGCGCGCCTCCTTTTCAAGGTCCCAGGGGCCCCGGGCCCGCGTGTACGCCTGCTGGAACTGGCTGACACTGATGATCCAGAGGCCCCCGGCGAGGCGCGCGGGGGCGCGGCGCTCGCGGAAATCCGATCCGGAGTCGCCGACCCGGGTCGCGTGGATGCCGTAGTACGCAAGGTCGCCCGACCCGAAGTAGGAGATGAACACGGGCCCCTCCTGCGGGTTGCGGGCGAGCCAGCGCCCCACCTCCGGAAGGTCCTGGCCCCAGTCGAGCGAGCCGTCGACCACGTGCCTCCACGCATTCGCGGGGCCGACCAGCTCGTTGAAGTAGGCGAGGTAGTGCGGCCGGATCCAGATCGACTCGGCCGCGAACCAGGCCGCGAGGGCGCCGACGGCGGCCCCGGCCCAGCGTGTCGGGCGCGTCAGCCAGCACGCGGCCCCCGACGCCGCGACCAGCAGGGCGGGGTAGACCGGCATGATGTGTCGGTGCCCGATGTTCAGGTGGCTCGAGAGCGCGAACGCACCGTAGACGGCGAAGAGCGCGAGGAGCGGGGCGCCCTCGTAGGCGAGGCGCCCGAGGCCGGCCCGGGCGGCGAAGGCGGCCGAGAGGCCTAGGAGGGCGAAGAGGGCGAGGGGGGTCTTCACGGCCGTCGTGTAGGGGAAGTACTGCACCCAGCCCGTGCTGCGGTACTCGCCGTTCAGGAAACCGTCCCGCGATCGCGAGAAGCGGTAGGTGTGCGCGAAGCCGTACAGGTAGGCCTCGGGCAGCAGCTGGTGCGCCCGGGCGAGGCGCACGGCCGAGACCGCCGGGCCGCCGGGCTCCTCCAGGCTCTCCCAGCCGACCAGCGGCCGCGAGCGCGCGGCGAGCCCAGGGTTGAACATCGCGTACCTGAACCCGTATGAGGCCCAGATGACCGCCACGGCCACGAGGCACGCCGCCGCGGATGCGCCGGCCAGTGCGGCCCCGGCGCGCAGGCGCCCCGCGAGGCGCGGGGGAAGCGGCCAGGACGCCTCGAGGTCGCCCCCGCGCGCGACCCGCGCCGCCCAGAGGACGGCGCACATGGGAGCGGCGAGGGGCGCGGAGAACTTGGCCACGCAGAGCAGCCCGAGCGAGAGGGCGAACAGCGCCCAGCGCAGCGGCGTCAGGCGGTGAGCCATCGCCCAGAAGGCCGTCACCGTGGCGAGGAACAGGCAGGTGGCCGCCATGTCGCTCGTCACGAGGGCGCCGTTGGCGAGCATCGTGGGGCAGAAGGCGAAGAGGAGCGCCGCCAGCACGCCGCCCGCGTCCCCGAAGAGGCGCCTCCCCCAGGCGAACACGAGGGCCCCCGCCGCGACCCCGAAGAGCGCGATCACGCGGCGGCCGTCGCGCAGCATCGAGGCCACGTCGTTGCCGCTCTCGTAGAACCAGCGGAACCCCATCTCCCAGACGTCCGAGATGCGCCAGGCGGCCTGGTCGAGGGTGGGGTACCGCACGTTCGATAGAACCACGGGAAGGGCGGCCGCGCGCTGGGGCAGGTTGCCGTTCTCGGGCTGGAGGCGGTAGTCGTCCGTCGTCCAGTAGGAGTAGCCGGCCGTCAGGTGCGCCACCTCGTCGGAGGTCGTGCAGATCCCGTCCGACACGCTCGTGGCCATCCACCAGTAGAGGGCGAGGAGGATTCCCGCGGCGACGACGGCCCACGCCCTGCCCGTTATCGCGCTCACCGGATCGGGACGGGCTCGTAGAGCGCCTTCATGACCTCCGCGTCGCTCAGGCGGTAGATCAGGATCGTGTATGCGACGCGGGCCGTCGGGGCTCGCCCGCGCAGGTACTGGCAGAGACGGGCGAACTGGTAGGCCTCGAACTCGGTGCTCTGCTCGATTGTAAGGCGGCCCCCGCCGGACTCCAGCGCGACCACGCGTGCGAGCAGTTCGCGGTAGTGCTCCTCCTTCTTCAGGTCCCAGGGTCCCCTCGCCTCGGTGTAGACCTGCTGGAACTGGGTGACGCTGATCGCCCACAGGCCGCCCGAGAGGACGGCCGGGAACCTGCGCTGCTTCAGGTTAAGGTCAAAGTTCGCGTCGCCCACGCGCGTCGCCCTGATCCCGTAGTATCCGGGGTCGCCGGAGCCGAAGTACGAGATGAAAACCGGTCCCTTCTCGGGATGTCGGTCGAGCCACGCGCGCAGGCTCGGGAGGTCCTGGCCCCAGTCAAGCGAGCTGTCGACCACGTGCTCCCACGCGTCGCTCGGGCCGATGAGCTCGTTGAAGTACGAGAGGTAGTGGGGCCGGATCCAGAGCGACTCGCCTGCGAACCAGGCGAGCAGCAGGCAGGCCGCCGCGCCGGCCCAGCGAAGGGGGGACGTGACCCAGGCGGCGGCCCCGGCCGCCATCACGAAGAGCACCGGGTAGACGGGCATGATGTGGCGGTGGCCGATGTTCAGTCCGCTCGTGAGTGAAAACGTCCAGTAGACCACGAAGAGGGAGAGGAGCGGCGACCACGCGTAGAGGCGCCCCCGCCACTCGGCTGCGCTGCGCCGCTGGCGCACCGCGCCGACGGCCGCCATGCCGATCAGGGCGAAGAGGGCGAGGGGGGTCTTCACGGCGGTCGTGAAGGGGAAGAACGACGCCCAGCCCGTGCTGCGGTACTCGCCGTTCAGGAAGGATTTCCTGTAGAGCGAGAAGCGGTAGGTGTGGGCGAAGCCGTACACGTAGGACTCCGGGAGCAGCTTGTGGTCGCGCACGAACGCGATCGTGGAGACCACGGGCCCTGGGTGGTCCTCGAGGACGTCCCAGCCCACCAGCGAGCGGATGTGGCCCGGCTCGAACTGCTTGAACATCGCGTAGCGGAAGCCGTACGAGGCCCAGATGACGCCGATCGCCAGCGCGCAGGCGGCGAGGGTTGCCGCCGCGAGCGAGGCGGCGGTGCGCGCGCGGCCGGCGATGCTCGCGGGGAACGGCCAGGAGGCCTCGAGGTCGCGGCCCTCGGCGACGCGCACGGCCCACAGGATGGCGCACATCGGTGCGATCAGCGGCGCCGAGAACTTGGCGACGCACACGAGCCCGAGCAGCAGGCCGAAGACGAGGATGCGCAGCGGGGAGAGCCGTGCCGCCATCGCCCAGAACGCGGTCACCGCGGCCAGGAACATGCAGGTGGCCGTCATGTCGCTCGTGATCAGGGCGCCGTTGGCGAGCATCGTGGGGCAGAACGCAAAGAGCGCCACCGCGAGCAGGGCGCCCCTGTCTCCGTGCAGCCTGCGCGCCCACAGGAAGACGAGCGCCCCGGTGGCTGCGCCGAGGAGCGCGATCATGCCGCGGCCCGCGCGCAGCATGGCGGCCAGGTCGTTGCCGCAGCCGTAGAACCACTGGAAGCCCATGTCCCAGACGTCCGAGATCCGCCAGGCGTTCTGGTCGAGCGTCGGGAACCTGACGTCCTTGCGCAGCAGCGGGATCGCGGCCCAGCGCTGGGGCAGGTTGCCGTTCTCGGGCTGGAGTCGATAATCGTCGGTCTTCCAGTACGAGTAGCCGGCCGTCAGGTGGGCAATCTCGTCGCCGGTCGTGCAGATCGAGTCCGAGACGCTGGTGGCCATCCACCAGTAGAGGGCGAGCAGGCCCCCGGCGAGGATCAGGGTGGCGCGTCGTCGCATCAGGAGGGGGACCCGCGGCAGGCACGGTCCGCGAGGGCCTGCGCGCAGACGCCGAGGGCCACGGCCTGCATCGCCAGGAGCGGCATCTGGTGCCGGCTGTTGTGGTTCACGAGGACAAAGGGAAACAGCAGGCAGAAGCCGACGGCGAGCGCGCAGAGTCCGGGGGGCGCCAGCCGGCCGCCCGCCGCGAGCGCGGCCACCAGAAGCGCCAGAACGGGTACCCCGGCAGTCAGGTAGCCCACCGCCGTGCCCGCGAGGCCGTGGAACTGCGCCTCGTAGTCGCGGTGCGTGGCCGACCAGTCGGCCCACGCCGCGGGCTCGTCGGAGAGCCCCAGGGACTGCAGGAGGGGGCGCTCGCTCTCGGGGGAGGCGTCGGCCCGCGTCCAGAGGCCGCCCGCCGGGCCGGCCGGGATCAGCTCGCCGGCGGAGGCGAGCCTCGCGGCGTCGCCCGGGGCGAACGCGTGGCGGGTGAAGGCGCCGCCCCCCTCGCTCCTGCAGAACACGGCGGCCACCCGGGCCCGGCGCAGCACGTTTCCGAGGAAGTGGGCGGGATCGGCCCGGATCGCGCGCAGGGAGGGCTCCCTGAAGGAATCTACGTAGGCCATCTCGCCGAGCCTGGCATACCGGTTGAATTCCGAAACATCGAAGTAGGGCAGCCGCCGCATCACGGTCTCCATCCTTGGTAGTCCGTCCGCCGAGTCGACGTTCGCCAGGTGAAGCTCGAACCACAGGTTCGACTTGAGCGGCACGAACCGGCCGAGGGCGGCCGCGTTGCGGGCCGTCCATAGGCCGACCGCGAGGGCGGCGCCGATCGCCGCTGCGGCGGGCAGCGCCAGGCGACGCGGCTCGGCCCGAAGCGTCCAGGCGAGGCCGGCGAGGAGGAGCCCCGTGGCGAGGGCCAGGCCGGCATTGTCGAGCGGCGCCAGGAACGCGACGGCGACCAGGGCCGTTCCGGTGCGAGCACCCGGGGAGCGGGCGGCAGCCAGCACCGCCCAGACGAGGGCGGCCGAGAGCAGCAGGTCGAGCCAGGCCTCGCTTAGGACCTCGAGCGGCCCCCCGGGCAGCAGGGTGACATAGGCCAGGAACGCGGCCGAGGCCACCGCGCGGGCCCAGCGGCCGAGGGGGGCGAGGGCTGAGAGCAGGAGCGCGTTCGCGGCCGCGAGCCCCGCCACGGTCAGGGCGAGCAGGGCCTTGGCCGCCGCCGCGGTCTTCACACCGCACGCGAGGAACGCCGCGGCCTCGACCCACACGGGCAGGGGGGACACCCACGCCGTCGGCCCGGTGCCGCCGTCAAAGGGATCGCTGAAGCCCCGGCCCTGAACGAGGGCCGCGGCGACGTTGCCCGGTTCCGCCCAGTTGCGCATGCCCGGCGAGAGGGAGGGAAGGTTGCGGGCCAGCGCGGCGAGCGCGATCACCAGTAAGCCCGCAAGGGCCGCTAGCCGGGTGGGGCGCATGGGGCCGCTTCAGCGCCGCGGCGGCTTCACCAGGTAGATGGGCCGGCGCTTCACCTCGTCGTACACCCGGCCGAGGTATTCACCGAGGACGCCGATGCCGATCAGCTGAATGCCGCCGAGGAAGGTGACGAGGGACACGAGGGTCGTGAACCCGGTGGTCGCCGTCTCGATGCCGAGCAGGCGCTTCACGATGAAGAACAGGCCGAGGGCGAAGCCGAGCGCGCTCACGAACACCCCCGTGTAGGTCAGGAACCGCAGGGGCAGGTAGGAGAAGCTGAAGAACCCGTCCACGGCGTAGCGCACGAGGCGCCGGAAGGTCTGGCCGGGCTGCCCTGCTGCCCGTTCCTGGCGGTCGTAGAGGACGTCGGCCGTGGGGAAGCCGATCCACGCGCGCAGCCCTGGGAAGAAGCGGTGGCGCTCCTGGAGCTGGGAGAACGCCTCGAGCGCGGGGCGCCCGAGGAGGCCGAAGGTGCCGGTGTTGGACTCGATCGGGATGTCGGTGAGCCTCCCGAACACGGAGTGGAAAAGGTCGAACCCGAGCCGGCGCACCCCGGTCTCCTGCCGGGAGCGGCGCACCGCGCGCACCACCTCGGCCCCGGCCCGCCACTCGGCCACGAGCTGCGGTATCAGCTCGGGCGGATCCTGGAGGTCGGCGTCCATCGTGACGGCCGCGTCGACGCCGCCCGCCCGGGCGAGCCCCGCCGCGAGCGCGCTCTGGAAGCCGAAGTTGCGCGACAGCTCCACCAGCTCGAAGCGCGGGTCCTCGGAGCCCTTTGCCAGGATCATCTCGGCCGAGCGGTCGCGGCTGCCGTCGTTGACGAACACCACGCGCCACGCGGTTCCGGGGTTGGCCGCGAACAGCGCTCCGAGCCGGGCGAAGAGCTCCGGTAGCACCGGCTCCTCGTTGAACACGGGGATCACGATGGCAACGGTCGGTGTGGAGTCGGGCATGGCTATTCGGAGGCGGGCGCGGGCCGTCGCACGCGCACGATCGCCAGGCACAGGAACGAGGCGAGCAGCGCGAGCACGAGGGCGGGAGGAGCCGTCAGAATGTCGGCGAAATATGCCAAATGGGCGATGATTTTCTCCGTAAGGTTGGCCTGCGCCACCACGTTGTACGAGGCCGCGATCTCCGTGAGCGGCCGCCCCGGGTCGAGCCACCGGTCGATCGCGTAGTCCTCCAGCGCGAATTGCAGGCCGATACCGAGCGCGAAGTCCACCGCCCAGCCCGCCACCAGGGCGGCCCGCCAGCCGCGCCCGAGGTGATCCCACCTCGAGGCGATGAAGGCGAGGCCGAGCAGCACGGCCGACGCCATGCAGATGTGAGCGATACCGTAGCGCTCCCGGTCCCCGTAGACCGCGATGCTCAGGGTCAGGCATCCGCCCAGCACCCAGGCCCAGAACACTCGGTCCGCGGGCCGGGCGCGGGCCCAGGTCCTGCGCCCCTCGCGCAGGAGCACGAGCAGCCCGATGCAGCCCACCGTGAACGGGAGGTTCACCTGGTAGAGCATGAAGCAGTTGTCCCGCAGGCTCGCCCACGGGCTGGTCTCGCGCATCAGCTGTCCGCTGAACCCGCGCACCTGGGAGGGCACCAGCGTGTCGCGCAGGTTGAGGAGCACCTTGGCCAGGTGGCTGCCTCCCCAGCGGTCGAGCGAGGTCACGCTCGAGTTCGAGAGGAGGGTGCTGCGCCACCCGTATTCGCCGGCGGACCAGAGGAACCAGGGGAGGAGCACGCAAGCGCCCGCGGCTGCGGCGAGCGCGGTGGCCCGGGTGAAGCCGCGGTCCCAGCGCCGGGCGAAGCCGGAGGCGATCCACGCCGCCGCCAGCACCGTCACGTAGGGCCCCGCCGAGTAGTGGGTGACGACCGCGCCCCCGAGGCAGAGGGCGCACAGGACCCCGGGTCGCTCCGGCGGCTTGTCGGCGTCGCGCACGCGGAGGAAGAAGTAGAGGCCGGCCAGGACGAAGAAAGCGGCGTTCAGCTTGGTCCACGGGTAGGTCGCGTTCTCCACGAACATCGGGTTCACCATCGCGATGACGGCGGCGATGCGCACCGCGGGGCGGCCTCCGAGGCGCAGGGCGAGGAGCCCCAGGGGCAGGAAGGCGAGGCTGCTGAGCGTGGCCATCACGACCTGGTACTGGGCGTAGTCGACGCGCGTGAGCCGCAGGAACACGGCCGTCAGTACGTTCGCGAGCGGCGGGCGCGCGGGCATCTCGTAGGTGGAGATGAACACGGTGTGCGCGGGCCACTGGTGGAGGAAGTAGAGGGCCCGCTGCCAGTGCTCGAGCCAGTCGTCGAGCCACGCGCCGCCCGAGTGGCTGCGCACGAATGAGAGCCAGGCGACGCACCAACCGGTGACCAGCAGCTGCCCCCCCGCAAGGTCGCGGGCCGCCGGGTCCCGGGCCAGCGCGGCGAGCGACCTGCGGTCGATGGCCAGCGCGCCGAAGGCCAGGGCCGGCACCAGCCAGTACGCGGAGAGGGGCGCGCCGCTCGTGAACACCGCCCAAGCGATCGCCCACGCCGCGATCAGCGAGAGGGCGGCCCCCGCGACCAGGGACTCGGCGGGGGTGAGCCGGAAAAGCCCCACCACCGGCCTCGCGAGCCCCAGGACCACTCCCAGGATCAGCACGAGGCAGGCGAGCGTTTCGACGATCATGGGTGGGCAGGACAGGGCACATGAGCGGCGGCGCCTTGGCAATAATCTCCTCGCGGCCCGTTCGGGGCCGCCGGTAGGGTCTCGGGCCGCGTGGCTCCCACCTTGCACTACCCGGGCGGCGAGGCCGGCCCCTCCGAGACCCGGCTTGTCCGCGCGGGGGCCGGGATCCTGGCCGTCGCGGTCGCCGCCGCCTACTCGGATTCGCTCAGCGGGCCCCTGGTGTACGACGACCGGCTCTGGATCCTCGGAAACCCCGCGATCCGCTCCCTCTGGCCGCTAGGCCGGGTGCTCGCCGCGGGGTCGGGAACGGTGCTCGCGGGCCGGCCGCTCCTCAGCCTCTCCTTCGCCCTCGACTACGCCCTCGGGGGCGAGGCGCCCTGGAGCTACCATGCGACGAACCTGGCTGTGCACGTCCTCGCGGCCCTGGTCCTCTTCGGGCTTGTGCGCCGCACGCTCGAGGGGATGCCGGGCCTTGTCGCGGGACCGCTGGACCGGGGGCTGTTTTCCCTGTCGGTAGCCGCCCTGTGGGCGCTGCACCCGCTGCAGACCGAGGCGGTGACCTACGTGAGCGAGCGCGCCGAGTCGCTCGCCGGGCTCGCGTACCTCCTCGTCGTCTACGGCTTTGCCCGGGGGGCGCGCTCGCCGCGCCCCGCGCCGTGGTACGGGCTTTCGGTCGGCGCCTGCCTGCTTGGTTGCGCCACGAAGGAGGTGATCGCCACGGCCCCGCTGGTCGTCCTCGCCTACGACCGCACCTTCGTGTCGCGGGGCCTCCGGGAGGCCCTGGCGTCGCACCGCCTCCTCTACGCGGGTCTGGCCGGATCCTGGATCGCCCTCGCCTGGCTCAGCCCAGGCGTCGGTCACCGGGGGATCGGCTTCGGGTACGGCTACTCGTGGTGGTCGTACGCGCTCACCGAGGGTTGGGTGGTCGGGCACTATCTGATGCTGTGCGCGTGGCCGTTCCCGCTCGTGTTCGACTACGGCGCGGAACCGGTCGCCTACCTCGGCGACGTGCTGCCGTGGTGCGCCCTCATCGCGGCGCTCGCGGCCGTGACGGCCCTCGGGACCGCCCGCCGTGCGGCGTGGGGCTTCCTTCTCCTCGCGTTCTTCGCCTTGCTCGCCCCGTCCTCGAGCGTGGTGCCCGTGGCCTTCGAGCCCATGGCCGAGCACCGGATGTACCTGCCCCTGGCGCCGGTGGTCACGCTACTCGTATGGGGCGCCTGGGCCTGGCGCGGCCGGCGGGGCCTGCATCTCTGTCTGGGCCTCGGCCTCGTTTCGGGCGGCGTCACCTGGCTGCGCAACGCCGACTACCGCTCCGAGACCGTGCTCTGGGCCGACACGGTGCTGCGGCGCCCCGACAACCCGCGCGCCCGCCTCGCCCTCGGCGACGCGCTCCTGCGCGAGGGGCGGTGGGCGGAGGCCGCCCGCGAGTACGGCGCGGCCGAGCGGATCCGGCCCGGCAACACGGACGCGAGGCTCGGGCTCTCGCGGGCGCTGACCGGCATGGGCCGGCCCGATCGGGCGCTCGAGGTGCTCAGGACCACCGCCTCAGACCCCGGCAGCGCCTCCAGGCTCCACGACGCGGCTGGCCGCGCGCTCGAGTCCATGGGTCGGGCGGACCTTGCGGCCCTCGAGTATGCGGCGTCTCTGCGGAGCGAGCCGGCGGACGCCGAGGCCCTCTCCGGCCTGGCGCGAACCCGCCGCCCTTAGGCCGCGCGGCCGCCTAGCGCAGGTTGTACTTGAGGATGGCCCAGAGGGCGCGGAAGCCGTCCCTCCAGCCGATCTTCTTGCCCTCGGCGTACGTGCGGCCGTAGTAGCTGATTCCCACCTCGTAGATCACCACGTCCAGCTTGGAAACCTTGGCGGTGATCTCGGGCTCGAACCCGAAGCGCCCCTCCTCGATCTGGATCTTCTGGAGCACGTCGCGGCGGAACACCTTGTAGCAGGTCTCCATGTCCGTGAGGTTCAGGTTGGTCATCATGTTCGAGAGCAGCGTGAGGAACTTGTTGCCCACCATGTGCCAGAAGTAGCACACCCGGTGGGGCTCCCCGCCCATGAAGCGCGAGCCGAACACCACGTCGGCCTTCCCGTCGACGATCGGCTTCATGAGCTTCGGGTACTCGTTCGGGTCATACTCGAGGTCCGCGTCCTGGACGATCACCGCGTCCCCGCTGGCGGCCGCGAAGCCGGTGCGGAGCGCGGCGCCCTTGCCCTGGTTGACCTCGTGGTAGATCACCTTGTCGACCATTGACTCGATCTGCGTGCGCAGGATGTCCCGGGTGCCGTCCCGCGAGCAGTCGTCGACGATGATGATCTCCTTGTCCGGATAGGGCGAGCTGCGCACGCGCTCAACGAGGGTCCGGATGGTCTTGGCCTCGTTGAAGCACGGGATGACGATCGATAACTTCATTCTCTTGGAGTCAGGGAGATTGCAAGGCCGCGGCGGCCAACGGAAGCTTTTATCTGGCCGGAACGGGCAGGGGCTCGAGGGCCTCGATCCAGGCGGCCTCGGACCCCTCGGACCCGCGCAGCGCGACCCGTAGTCCGAAGCCGGTCGCGTCGAAGACCCTCGCGTCGCGGGTCGCGACCTCCGCCTGCCCGGACTCGAGCACGAAGCGCGTCCTCAGCTCCTCCCGAAGCTTAGCGTCCGCGACGCCGTCCCACCAGGGGTGCTGGGGGGGAGGGTAGAGCCACGGGGCCTCGACCCGGGCGCGGACCGCGCCCCCGGCCGTCTCGAACACGGGCGTCGCGAGGATACCGTCGATTCCGTTCACGGCCAGGATCAGCCTCGCGTGGCCCGCGTCCGGGCGCTCAAGCAGCAGTTGGTTCACCATCCCGGCGCGCCCGTTCGACACGAGCACGGTGGCCGTGGGCCCGCGGAACGGCCCGAGCCGCACCGTCAGGCCGATCGGGCCGTAGGCCACCCCATGGGCGCGCGCGTACCACAGGCTCGGGTAGTCGAGCAGATGCGCCGCGGCCCGGTAGAGCGCGGGGTTGGTCTTTCGGAACAGGATCCGGTTCTCGGCGGATGCGAGGGCGCTGAAGACGAGGGTCCAAGTGCAGGCGCAGAGGGCGAGCGGCCGGCCCAAGCGGGCGAGGGCCCCCCCGCCCTCGCCGCCGAGGAGCGCCATCAGGCCCACGGCCGCGGCCACCGTGCTCCCCGCGAAGAGCTCGGTCGAGTAGCGCGTGACGGCGCCGGCGAAGCAGAAGAGGACGCAGGCCGCCATCAGGCTGCAGAGCGCGGCGGCGGCGATCGTGCGCCGCAGGGGGAGGGCCTCCGGGCGCCTGCGCTCGCGCCACGCCCACGCGAGCGCCGCAAGCGCGGCCAGCTGCGCCGGGACGGCGATGAGGCCCCCGTGGATCTCGTCGATCCCGAGGTAGCCCGGGGGCTCGCCCCCGGGCGGCACCGCCAGCACGAACGGGAAGTAAGGGCTGAGGCTCGGCAGCGACAGCAGGTACACCCATGCGTTGTGCGCGGCGTAGGCCGCGCTGAAATGCCGAACCCCCCGCTCGTCGGCGCCCCAGAGCTGGTAGCTCTGACCGAATTCCGCGAAGCTGCCGAAGCGCGCATGGTTGTAGGCGAGGAGCGCGAGGCCCCCCGCAACCGCCACGGCGCCCGCGGCGAGCACGGGCCGGCGCAAGGGCATCAGCAGGGCGAGCACCGCCGAGCCGGCGAGCAGGTCGGTAGGCCGGGCGCCCATCATGAGGGCGACCATGGCCCCGATCGCGATCGCCCAGCCGAGGCCTCCCCCCGAGCCCAGGCAGCGCCAGAGGAAATAGAGCGCCCACCAGAGGCAGGCCACCGCTGCGACGACCGGCAACTCCCATACGTCGGGGCGGCGAAGCGTCACCGGCAGCCACGCCGCCGCCATCGCGGTCGCGAGCACGAGCCCGGCCGCCGCCGGCCCTACGGACGGGAAGTGCCGGCGGCGCACCTCGGACAGGAGGGTTGCGAGGGCGGCGAGTCCCGCCGAGGCGAAGAGCGCGACCGCCAGCCTCTGGGGAAGGTGGTGGCCGGTCAGCACTCGCCAGGGCAGCATGACGAGTACGGGCGTGGGCCCGAAGTAGAGGTAGAACTTTCCTTGGTAGAGGCTTGCGTCCCACAGGCGCCAGGGGCCGTTCTGAGCGGGATCGTAGGGATCCTTCAGGCGGAGCAGCTCCGGGGCGGGCTCGACCGAGAGGCTCGTGTGGCCGTGCAGGAAGCCGTCGACCAGGAACTCATAGTGATGCCAGGCCTCGCCCGGGGCCGAATCGAACACCGAGGCGCTCTCGGCTATCCAGAACAGCAGCAGAGAGCAGGCGGCAAGCGCGGCCCACAGGGCCGCCCCGCCCGGGCGGTTGCATTCGGCGGGCGCGGTCATCGTTGGCGGGCGGGCTTGAGGGACTCGACCCAGGGCCTCGAGGGATCGGAGGGCGACGCCCCGCGCACGGCGGGCTCGAAGGCGACCGGGTCCGCCCAACGGGTCGAGTGCGCCCGGACTGAGCCCGTTCCCCAGTCGAGCGCGAACAGGGTCTGCCGCTCGCTCGCGAGGGCGGGATCGATCGGGTCCCAGTACGGATGGTGGAGCGGGGGGTAGAGCCAGGGGGCCGTGAGCGTGAGGCGAAGCGTGCCTCCGGTGACGTCGATCGGGGGGCTGGTGAGCACGGCGTGGTCGTTCTCGGTGAGCAGCACGACCGCGTGAGCCGGGTCGACCCGGCGCAGCAGCACCTGGTTCGCGCGCTGCGGCCGTCCGCTTGCCACAAGCGCCGTCTCGCCGGCGCCGGCCGCCGGGACCCTGACGACGAGATCGACGGGTCCGTAGGAGACGCCGCCGAGATCGGCGGCCCAGAGGCTCGGGTAGTCCAGGACGTGCGCGAAGGTCGCGTAGGTCCCGGGGTGGGTCTCGGGCATGAAGCCGCGGAAGTCGGCCGACGCGAGCCACACGCAGGCGATGCTCCAGATGCAGGCGCCCCAGGCGAGGATCCGACGGGCCCGGGGGAACGAGCCCCCCGGGGTGCCGAGGGCGGCCATGAGCCCGACCGCGGTGGCCAGGGTCCAGCCGGCCAGCAGCTCGCCCACGAACCTCGAGCATGCCCAGGCCCAGCTGAAGAGCACCGCCGCCAGCAGCGTGCTCGAGAGCACCCCGGCCGAGACCGCGAACACCGTTGCGCGCGCTCCGGGCTCAGCCCGGCGCCTAAGCGCCCAGGCGGCACCGGCCAGCCCCGCCGCGTGCACGGGCATCATGAAGAGGACGCCGTACATCTCCTCGAAGCCCACGAACCCCTTCGGCAGGTCGCCCGTCCAGAACGGGTGCAGGAAGGGGAAGTAGGGGCCGAACTCGGGAACGGAGAACAGGTAGGTCGCCGCGTTGAACGGAATGAAGGCGGGGTTCGAGAAGCGCAGCCCCCGGTAATCCTCGCCGAACATCGTGTAGCGCAGGCCGAACTCGAAGGGGTTTCCGAAGCGCGCACGGTTGTAGAGGAGGAGCGCGACGCCGCCGGCGGCCGCGAGCAGGACCGCGGGCAGCGCCGAGCGCCAGAGCCGGGGCCGCCCGGGCCCGGCGAGGCCGGCCGCTGCAAGCAGGAGGGCCACGATCCCCATGGCCGCGAAGAGGTAGGAGACCCGGCTGCCGAGGAGCAGCGCCAGCGCCAGGCCGCACCCGGCCGCCCAGAGAGGCCGCCCGCCCGAGTCGAGGAACTTCCAGCCGAGATAGAGCGACCACCACAGGCAGGCGACGGCGGCCACGACCGGCAGGTCCCATAGGCCGGAGCGCCTGAGGGTGACCGGCAGCCAGGACGCATGAAACGCCACGACGACCACCGCGGCCAGGCACAGCGGGGACAGCTCGGGGAAATGCCTTCGGCGGATGCCCCCGAGCAGCAGGGCGAGTCCCGCGATCCCAAGGCCCGCGAAGGCCGCGACGGCCAGGCGCTGGGGCATGGCGCGGCCCGTCAGCGCCCGCCATGGAAGCATGAGCACGAGCGCCGGGGTGGGGCCCTGGTAAAGGTAGAACCGGCCCTTGTAGAGGCTCGCGTCCCACAGGCGCCAGGGCCCGTTGGTTGCGGGGTCATACGGGTCCTTGAGGCGCAGCAGCTCGGGCGGCGGCTCGAGGGAGAGCGAGGTCTGGCCATGGAGGAATCCCTCTGCGAGGTACTCGTAGTGGTGCCAGACGTTCGAGCGGTCGCCGTCCCACGGCGCCACGCCCTCGGAGGTCCAGAATGCGGCGGCCGCGCACGCGGCGACGGCGAGGCCGAGCGCGAGGCGCGCGCGGGCGATCGGGCGCGCCTCGCTCACGGCGGGTTCCTCCTCCTTGCGAGCTCGGCCGCCGCCGCGTCCGCGATCGCGGCTGCGTCCGGGTGCCAGGGCTGCATCCTGAGGGCCTCCCGGGCCTCGGAGAGCGCGGTCTCGTCGTCGCCCACGGTGAAGGCCGCGCGCGCGAGCAGCACATGGTCCTGGACGAAGGTCGAGCGGTCGTCCACGCCGTCGAAACGGGAGAACGCGACGAACGCCGCCAGGGCGAGACACGAGAGGAGCCAGGCCCTGTGGGCCGCCGTCCAGCCCCTCCAGAACCCCGGGGCCGCCACCGCGCCTCCCGCGAGCACGGTCAGGAGGGCCGCGAGCGGCAGCCGGAAGCGAGCGCTGACAAAGAAGAGGATCACCGAGGCGGCGCAGGACGCGCCGGCTGCGGCAAGGGTCCACGCGGCGTCCGGCCGCTCCGCGGCCAGTCGGGCCGCTCCGGCGACTCCGAGCACGAGCACGACCCCCCAGCCGAGGGGGTTCCACCGAAGCCAGGGCGAGAGCGCCTTGTGGAAGGCGAAGGTCTTGTTGTTGTACTGCTCCCAGGTGTTCGCCAGAGCGTACGCCTTGCGGGCCATGAGCGCACCCCATCGCAGCGGGTGCCCGAGCACCTCGCCCGCAAAGCGAGCTCGCCAATGGGCGTTCATGGCGGGGATCTCCGGAGCCAGCCCGTGGGTCTCCTCGGCGTACTCGAGAATCGACTCGGCGCGCGCCGGGTTGGCTCGGGCGAGCTCCGGGGGCAGGCTCACCCGCTGGGTGAAGTACCGACCGTTGGCGCCGGGCCTGTTGGCCGCCCAGAGGTTGTAGGCTCCCTGCCACGGCATGAAGCCCGGCACCCCGCTCACGCGCGCCTGCCACGCGGAGGCGGCCCCGAAGAGGAGCGCCGCGGGAAGCAGCGCTGCCAGGAGGCAGGCCAGGCGTCGCCAGCCCGCGGGCAGGAATGCGGTGAATGCGGGGGCGAGCGCCCAGCTGAGCAGGTAGTTCGGGCGCACGAGCGTGGCCCCGGCCCAGAAAAAGCTCGATCCGGCCCAGGGCCCCGGCCTGGCGGCGGCCTCCCGGGCGCGCACCAGCAGGTCGAGCCCCGCCAGGAAGAGGGCGAGCCCGAGGGTCGCGTCCACCGCCTGGGTGGCGAAGTGGACCATCACCGGGTTGAGCGCGAACAGCAGCCCCGCGGCGAGCGCGGCACGGTCCCCGAACCAGCGGCCCGAGAGCCGTGCGACCAGCAGCGTGCACGCGGCGTGCAGGCCGACCCCGAGCAGGAGGGCCGCCGAGAAGATCCCCGCCGGGGGCACCCCCGACCACTGCAGGCATGCGAGCACGAGCGCGTAGCCCTGGGCCCGGTAGAAGGGCACGGCGGGCAGCGTGCCGCCGGCGATCGCTGCGCCGAGGTCCAGGTTCTCGCGCTCGTCGAGCACCGGCACCCGGCCGAGGGGCGTGCCGAGGTACCATGCGAGGTGCCCGAGGCCGTAGACCAGCGCCGCCGCGACGGGAAGGGCGGTCCATAGGCCGCTCTGGAACGAGCCCCCCGGGCGAGGGGCCTTCGTGATGGGGGCGCTGCTTGACACCGGCAGCGATGACAACGCGGAGGGCCCCCCCTAGCGAGCCCGTTGTGGCCCCGGCGTCGGCGAGTACTTGACGGTGCGTCCGGGGGCCGGACAGGCTGTGAAATGCCGTCCGTGGAGCAGCCCGCCGCCAAGAAGAAGATCCCGGTCCTGCCGCTGGTCGGGCTGGTCCTGGTCGGTGGGGTGGTCGTCGTCGTGTTGCTGAGGGGCCTCGACCCCCATGCCCTGGCGGCCCTGCCCGGCCGCCTGATGGGCCTGATCCGCAACGCGGGCCCGTGGGCCTTCTTCGCGGGCATCGCGATCCTGCCCGCTTTCGGCGCCCCGCTCATGGCCTTCACGGTCACCGCCGGCGAGGCGTTCTCGCCGCTGATGACGATGCCCGGGGTGATCGCCGCCGCCATGGCCGCCATCGCCGCCAACCTGGCGCTCACCTACTGGATGGCGCGCTACGCGCTCCGGCCGCTGCTCGCCGGGATCGCCCAGCGCTACGGATACGCCGTGCCGCGGGTGGACCCGGGCAACGCCCTCTCCGTCGCGCTCGTCGTCCGGCTGACCCCGGGCCCCCCCTTCTTCATGCAGTCGTACATCCTCGGCCTGGCCGAGGTGCCCTTCAGGCTGTACATGATCGTCTCCTGGCTGTGCATCCTGCCCTGGTCGGTCGGGGCGATCGTCCTCGGCAAGGGCATCTTCAAGGGCGACTTCAAGATGGTGGGCATCGGCGTCGGCGTCCTCACCCTGGCCACCGTGTTCATCCACTGGATACGCAATCGCTATGCCTCCCGACCGAAGTGACGCGGGGGCGCCCGCAGGTTCGCGGCCGCTGACGGTGACCGAGTTCACCCGCAGGGTGAAGGCGCTCCTTGAGGGAGCGATCGAGCCCTGCTGGGTGAAGGGCGAGGTCTCCAACATGAGGGTTCAGGCGAGCGGCCACGTGTACTTCTCGCTGAAGGACGCGGGCGCCCAGCTGCCGGCGGTGATGTTCAGGTCGCAGGCGCTTCGCCAGAGCGTGCGCCTGCGCGACGGGCTCCAGGTGGTGGCCTTCGGGGAGATCGGCGTCTACGAGCCGCAGGGCAAGTACCAGCTGGTCGTGCGCACGCTGGTGGACGACGGCATGGGGGCCCTGCAGCGGCAGTTCGAGGCCCTGAAGAAGCGCCTCTCGGACGAGGGCCTCTTCGATCCCGGACGAAAGAGACCGATCCCCCAGATGCCCTCCACGGTCGGCTTCGTCACGTCGCCCCCGGGCGCCGCGGTGCAGGACTTCATGCGCATCCTGATCCGAAGGGGGTGGAGGGGACGGGTGGTGGTCCTCCCCTCGAAGGTCCAGGGGGAGGGCGCGGCCGAGGAGATGGCTGCGATGCTCGGGCTCGCGGGCGGGCTCGGCATCTTCGATCTGGTCGTGGTGGGGCGCGGAGGCGGCAGCATCGAGGACCTCTGGGCCTTCAACGAGGAGGTGCTCGTGCGCGCGGTGGCCGCGTGCCCGGTTCCCACGATCTCCGCGGTGGGCCACGAGATCGACTTCACGCTCTGCGACTTCGCGGCGGACCGACGCGCCGAGACCCCGAGCGCGGCGGCCGAGCTGATCTCGAGCGAGTTCGTGCGCTCGGCCGAGCGCGCGGCCGCGGCGGGGCAGTCCCTCGCCTCGATCGTGGCCGAGGGGGTGGGCCGCGCGCGCGAGCGCACCGCGCACGCCCGATCCCGCCTCCGCCTGCTCTCGCCGGCCTCGCTCGTCGAGCGGGGCTACCTGCAGCTGGACGACGCCTCGAACCGCCTGGGGGCGGCGCTCAGGGCCTCCGTCCAGGCGCGGCGCCAGGGCCTGGCGGCCGCGGCCTCGGGCCTGGAGCGCGCCTCGCCGCAGACCCGCGTTCAGATCGAATCGCACAGGCTACTCTCTCTCTGGAAGCGCCTTCAGGGCGCAAGCCCGGCCTCGGTGCTCAACCGGGGCTTCGCGATCATCCGCGACGCGGAGGGAAAACCGGTCATCCGCCGCGCGGCCATACGCGACGGGGACCGCCTGGAGGCGGAATTCGCGGACGGACGGGTCAGGATTCGCTCGGAAGGGGATTGAGTTTTGGGGCATTGCGGGAGAGGATTGGTTCTTCATGCCCTCGCGCGCGTCCCTCCCAGGCCTCCTTCTAGCCACGCTGCTTCTGGCGGCCTGCGGCGAGGAGAAGGTCTCGGTCTACAGCGTGCCCAAGGAAAAGGATCCGGAGCTCCCGATGGCGGCGTCCGCCGACGCCGGGGCCGCGGCTTCGGCCCCGGCAGGGGCCTCCATGGCAAACACTTCCGTTCCGACCGCGACGGGCTCCGATCTGGCATGGCAGGCTCCCGCATCGTGGGCCCCGAAGGCGGCCTCGGCCATGCGCAAGGGCAGCTTTGCGGTCACCGCGGCCGGGGCCGAGGCGGACCTCTCGATCACGGCCTTCCCGGGGGACGTCGGAGGGGAGCTCGCGAACGTCAACCGCTGGCGCGGCCAGGTGGGCATGCCCAACCTCGCCCCGGCCGACCTCGAGGCCTCGGTTACCCGGTTCTCTTCCAACGGCCTCGCGTTCACGGTGGTCCAGCTGGATGCCGCCGGAGGCAAGAGCATCCTTGGGGCGATCGTCCCCTATGCGGGATCGACCTGGTTCTTCAAGTTGAGCGGCCCCGCGGCGACGGTGAAGGCGGCCGAGGCCGACTTCACCGCGTTCCTGCACACGGTGAGGGCCCCCTGACATGAACGTGCGCATCCGCGAACTCCGCGACTTCTTCGTCTCACTCAAGCTGACCGTGGCGCTGCTCGCGCTCTCGATCGTGCTCGTGTTCTGGGCCACCCTGGACCAGGTGCACCTGGGCGTGTGGGCGGTGCAGCAGAAGTTCTTCCATGCGTTCTTCGTGTGGACGAAGGCCGGGGGCCTGCTCCTGCCCGTGTTCCCGGGAGGCTACCTGATCGGCGGCCTCTTGCTCGTCAACCTGGTCTCGGCGCACGTCTACCGATTCCACCTGGGATGGAGGAAGTCCGGGATCTGGATCACGCACGCGGGCCTGATCCTTCTGCTGGTCGGCGAGCTCGTCTCGGGCCTCGTCCAGAAGGACTTCCAGATGCAGCTCGAGGAGAACGAGACCCGCAACTACTCGGAGAGCCTGAGGCTGAACGAGCTTGCCATCGTGGACACGACGGACCCGAAGACCGACCGCGTGGTGGCGATCCCCGAATCGCTGCTTGCACGCGGCGTCGTGGTGCAGAACCCGGCCCTGCCCTTCCGCGTGGTGCCCAAGGGCTACTACGCGAACTCGATGGTAGGCCTCAAGTCCCAGCTGCCATCCGCCCCGCCCTCGCCGGCGACGCAGGGCATGGGCGCCATGGTGGCGGCCGTGCCCATGGAGGTGAGCTACCAGGAGGACGCCCGCAACAACCCGACGGCGTTCGTCGAGCTGGTGGGGCCCGACGGCTCGCTCGGCACCTGGATCGTCTCGACGCTCCTCGGCAACCCGCAGCCGTTCACCTACGCGGGGCGCACCTTCAAGATCGTGCTTAGGCCCACGCGGGCCTACCACCCCTTCTCGCTCACGCTCGAGAAGTTCAGCCACGACATCTACCCCGGCACCGACATCCCCAAGAACTTCTCGAGCAAGGTGAGGATCAACACCCCCGAGGGCGGCGAGGGGCGCGACGTGCTGATCTACATGAACAACCCGCTTCGCTACTCGGGGCTCACCTTCTACCAGTCGGGCTTCCAGGGGGAGCACACGACGATCCTGCAGGTGGTGCACAACCCGAGCTGGCTGGTGCCCTACATCGCCTGCGCCGCCATCTCCCTCGGGCTCTGCATCCAGTTCCTGATCCACCTGGTGGGCTTCGTTGGGAAAAGGAGCCGCCCATGACGCGCCGCACGCCCCTCTACGTGGTGCTGATCGCCGCTGTGTGCGTCTTCTCGGGGCTTTTCCCCGGCCAGGACCCGACGCCCAGGGAGGTCACAGAGTTCGGGCGCCTGCCGGTCCTCGAGGAGGGCCGGGTGAAGCCGTTCGACAGCGTGGCGCGGAGCACGCTCCTCGTCATCCAGGGCCGCCAGCGGGTGTACGCCCCGGACGGAGCCGAGCTGACCCCCGACCAGTGGCTCCTCGACGTCCTCTTCGCGCCCGAGAAGGCCGACTCCTACCGGACCTTCGTCATCGACAACACCGACGTCCTCGAGCTGATCGGCAAGAACGACGAGAACCTCGCGATCCACTACGAGGGTGCGGCGAAGCAGGCCATGGCCTCGCTCGGCTTCCTGCCCTCGCGCCAGCGGAGGATGTCCTTCAGCGAGATCGCCCCCTACCTGTCGAAGATCGAGGCCCAGGAGAAGCTGGCCGAGCCGGTCGAGGCCCAGGCGAGGACGCAGTTCCAGTCGGCGGTGGTCCAGCTGTACGGCAGCCTGTCTCGCTATGTGCGCCTGCGCAGGGCGATCGAGCCCGAGGGCTCAAACGATTTCCTGGGCGACCTGCTCAAGCTCCAGGAGACCCTGCCCGACGGCATCGAGGCGGTCAGGGCCAAGGAGGCCGGCAAGCCTCACGACGAGGCAAAGGCGGCCGCGCTGATCGACTTGGGCCAGAGGTTCATGGCGATGGACGAGGGCACCAACCTGCTGGCCGTCCCGCCCGACGATGCGGAGGCGGATCCCAACGCCTGGCACAACGTCGGCCACGCCCTCCTGCTCGGCCTCGGACGCGAGGAGGTGAACCCGGTCGCGCTCGCCTACGCCGGCATGGGCTTCGCCTGGCGCCGGCACCAGCCCGAGCAGTTCTCGCATATCCTGAGCCTCTACCAGGCTAGCCTCGACAAGCGCTTCCCCGCCCAGGTCCGCAAGGCCCGGGTCGAGTCGCTCTTCAACCAGGTCGAGCCCTTCTACGGGTGCATGCTGGTCTACCTCGCGGCGTTCTTCCTGGCGGCCGTGTCCTGGCTCAAGTGGCCCGAGCCCGCGCGGCTCTCGGCATGGGGCCTGGTTGCGCTCGCGTGGGTGATCGCCACGGCGGGGATCGCCACGCGCATGTGGCTCGAGGGACGGCCCCCGGTCACCAACCTGTACTCCTCGGCGCTCTTCATCGGATGGGGCTCGGTGGCGCTCTGCCTCGTGCTCGAGGCCGTCTACAAGAACGCGATCGGCAGCGCGGCCGCCGGCATGATCGGCTTCGCCACGCTCTTGATCGCGCACCACCTGGCGCTCGCCGGGGACACTCTCGAGATGATGCGCGCGGTGCTCGACTCGAACTTCTGGCTGGGGACCCATGTCGTGGTGGTCACCACCGGCTACGCGTCGACCTTCCTCGCGGGCATGCTCGCCATCCTCTATGTGCTGCGCGGCGCCTTCACCCGCACCCTCGACCGCGCGACCGCCGACGCGCTGGCGGGCATGGTGTATGGGATCGTGTGCTTCGCCACGCTCTTCAGCTTCGTCGGCACCGTCCTCGGGGGCATCTGGGCCGACCAGTCCTGGGGCCGCTTCTGGGGCTGGGACCCCAAGGAGAACGGCGCCCTCATCATCGTGATCTGGAACGCCCTCATCCTCCACGCGCGCTGGGGCGGGATGATCCGTCAGCGCGGCCTCATGTGCCTGGCGATCTTCGGCAACGTCGTGACCAGCTGGAGCTGGTTCGGCACGAACATGCTCGGCATAGGCCTCCACAGCTACGGCTTCACCCAGGCCGCCTTCTGGTGGCTGACCGCGTTCATCGCCTCCCAGCTCGCGCTGATCGGCGTGTGCCTGATGCCCCCCGGGAAGTGGCGCAGTTTCAGGGCCTGAGCGCCAGGAGCGCCTTCCAAAGGCGCCCTTCGAGCGCGGGCATACGCCCCCGACCCGCGTCGCCCGCTCCCCCTCGGAGGATCAAACCGGCCCTTTTCGGCCCGGCTCCGGCGCCTCCTCCCGGTCGGTCTGGGCGTGGGCGTCCTTGGCATGCCGCCTGAGGGTCCCCTCCGCCTGCATCTTCTCGAGCGCCTCGACCGAGGGGCTCGTGAACGGCGTGGCCTCCCGCAGGTGGTGGTAGACGTCGATCACGAAGATCCACCCCGAGTAGGTGTCGTCCTCGACCAGGTCGTTCTTGATCTGCGAGCGGATGTTGCCGGCCACGAACGCGGCCACGAGCAGCGACTTGAGGGACTGCTCCTTCTCCTGCCCGAGTCCCCATTTCTCGTCGACCCAGGGCAGCTGCACCGGCCCGAAGTCGACCATCACGTCGTCGCTCGCCTGCGCGAAGGCGACGATCGTCTTTGCTGCCTCGGCCGCCTTCGGCCCGGTCACGTCGGTCTCGAGCACCGAGATGGCCCTCATGACGTCCTTTTTCGAGGGGCCGGCCGCGAAGGCGCAGGCAGAAACAAACAGGAACAGGATCGCCGTGAATGTTCGCTTCTTCATGGGACGGGGTGTATTCAAAAGTCGCCCTGAGCCTCTGCCGAATGGGCCGCCTGCGCAACTACTTTGGAATTGCCCGGCGCCGCAACCCCCCAGCACAAGACCGACCCCATGCCCCACGACCCCCACGAGACCTTCGACAAGTCAGTCCTGGACCGGATCGAGCAGAGCCCCGTCGGGGCCTTGCCGAACACACCCGCCTACCAGGACGCCCTCGGCCGCCTGTACGCGAGCCACCAGGTGTACGCCAGCGCCGACCACAAGGATGGCCACGTGACGGCGCGCTCGCTGGTCGGCGCACCGCTCTTTGTGGCCTCGAACCTCGGGGAGCTCGTGGCCGGCGCGATCGACCCCGAGGCGCTCGAGCCGAACTCATCGATCTTCAGCCGCTACGTGGGCTCGCTGCCCGCTGATCGGCGGGCGAGGGCCGAGGCGCACAGGGAACGGGTGGCCGGCCGGCCGGTGCTGCACCGCCACAAGCTCGCGGCCGACGTCCACGACCTCGTGCACACACTCTTCCTCGTGCCCGGCACGGGGCCCCATCCGGGCCTCCCCGGCAACTATCTCCACGGCTCGGTGCTTCAGGTGTCCGCAGAACCGGGGCCCGGCTCCTGGGCCGTGCACATCCACGACAACGACGACGGCGACGCGCTCCTGAGGGCCGACTCGCTGCAGGAGGCCCTCTCGCACCTCCAGGAGGTCCTGGACAGCGCTCCGTTCAACATGAACGAGCTCGGGGCGCTCGGCTTCGAGCCGTCCTAGGCCGTCACTTGGCGGCGGGCGGGGCGGCCGGCGCGGCGGCGGCTCCCCCGGTGAACAGCGGCAGGGAGTTCTTGATGCTGCGGTAGAGGCCCCACGAGAGCGGGATCCCGACCACGATGAAGGCGAGAACGATCGCGAGGGGTGGCGTCTTTTTCATGGTTCAGGCCTTGGTGGTTCCCGGGGCGGCGCCCTCCGCCGCGTAGTGCTCCTGGGCGACCGGGCTGACGAAGAGGTTGCAGATCAGCCCCACGAGCAGCACGCCGGCCATCACGTAGAACGAGAGGTTGTAGGCCTCCGCCCTGGGGACGCCGTGCTCGCGCTGGTACTTGGAAAGGTAAGTGATCAGCTGGGGCCCCAGGAGGGCCGCCATCGACCAGGACGTGATCACGCGCCCGTGGATCGCCCCGACCTGGGCGGTGCCGAACAGGTCGCGCAGGTAGGCGGGGATGGTCGCGAAGCCGCCCCCGTACATCGAGATGATCACGCTCGTGATCGCGACGAAGAAAGCGACGCTGTGGGTGCGCTCGCTCAGCGGCAGCAGGCAGTAGAGGCTGATGCCGAGCAGGAAGTACACGCAGTAGATCGCGCGGCGGCCGGTGTAGTCCGAGGCCGAGGACCACAGGAAGCGTCCGAACATGTTGAAGATCGACAGCAGGCCCACAAACCCCCCCGCGACCACCGCGGACACGCCGAACATGTCCTGGCACATGGGGGAGGCCTGGGCCAGGATGCCGATGCCGGCCGTGACGTTGCAGCATAGCACCGCCCACAGCAGGTAGAACTGCGGCGTCCTGAGGGCCTCGTCGGCCGCCACGTTCTGGGTGGTCACGAGCTTGCGCGGCTGGGCGGAGGGGGTGAAGCCCTCGGGCTTCCAGCCGGGCGCCGGCACCCGCACGATCCACGCCCCGAAGTTGATCATGAGGAAATAGCAGGCGGCCATGACGAGGAAGGCCTCCTCGACCCCGACGGACGTGGCGCTCTTGAAGTGGTTCATGAGCTCCACGGCGAAGGGTGCGCCCACCAGGGCTCCGCTGCCGAAGCCCATGATCGCCATGCCGGTGGCCATGCCGGGCCTGTCGGGGAACCACTTGACGAGGGTGGAGACCGGGGCGATGTAGCCGAGGCCGAGCCCGATGCCCCCGACGGCGCCGTAGCCGAGGGCGACCACGGCCAGGCTGTGGATGTGGACCCCGAGGCTTGCGATCACGAGCCCGCTGCAGAAGCAGCACGCGCTCGCGAACATGGTCTTGCGGGGGCCGTTTCTCTCCACCCACTTACCGAGGAAGGCGGCGGAGAGGCCGAGCATGATGAGGGCCAGCGAGTAGGTTGCCAGCACGACGGACTGCACTTGCCAGTCCCGGTCGGGGATCGACTTGGTGATGCCGATCGCGCGGCTGAGCGGGATGTTGAAGACGCTGAAGCCGTAGACCTCGCCGATGCACATCTGGACCGCGATCGCCGCGGGTGGCACGAGCCAACGGTTGAATCCAGGGGTCGCAACAATATGCTCGCGGTCAAGGAATGAAGACATGGACGGGGTAGGGGGTAAGAACCGGGGCGGGACCTGCTCGAAGAAACTCGGCAAGGCCCGGGTGTCAAACGAACCGGAGCGATTGGCAGGCGCGCGCCGAGCGCACCCGGCCCGCGGCTCAGTTCGGTTCGAGCTTGAATTCGACGGGCAGCACCATGCGAAACCTCACCACGACTCCGTTGCGCCGACCGGGCTCAAATCGCCACTGGCGCACGGCCTGCAGCGTCGCCTCCTCGAAGACCGACTGGGTGGAGCTGACCACCCTCGGGTCGACGACCCGCCCGCGCTCGTCCACGGTGAAGGCCACGACGACCTGCCCGCCCATCGAGGAGGCCTTGGCCTCATAGGGGTAGGCGGGTTGGCGCTCGTACTTGGCTCTCGGCGGGTTGTCCAGTCGGTCGGCGCCGATCGCCTGGGGATCCCATCCGGTTCCGTCCCCGATGGGGCCCGGGGGGCCCGGCGGGACCTTCATGACGTCGGCAGGCGACGAGGGCCGCGAGATGGGCACCTCGACCGTGGGCTTCGGGCCCGGCTCCACAGGCGGGGGCTCCGGCAGGGCGGGCGCCGGCTTCCCGCCGGGGTCCTCGGCGGACGCGCCCGAGGCGGGCTCGAGCGGCTCGGGCGGCGGCATCGGCTGGACCGGGTCCCCCGGGGGGAGCGCCGGGGTTTGGTTCACCGGGGGCGGCGGCGGCTTGCCGCCGGTAAGGAACAACAGGCTGTCCACCGACAGGGCCACCGCCAAGGGCAGTGCGAACGTGCGTTTCATATTAGCCTCCGAGTTTGAGGGTTGAGACTCCGCGTGCCTCGCTGCGCCCAGCCTCGGCGCATGCGATCCCGAATTCAAGGGATCGAATTAGGAAAAAGAATGAACAAAATTAGCCCGCGTGATACGCCGGGCCGCTTGCGGGCTAGGCCTTCGGCTCCGGGAAGGTGGCTGCCTGCTGCAGGAGCCATTCGCCGGAGGCGTCGCGCACCCACGCGAACTCGAAGCGACCCGACACCTCGATCACCTTGCCCTCGGGCGTCCGCACGCGCTGGTGGTACCTGCCGAGCTGCTCCGAGGTGTCCCCGTCGATCAGCGTGCTGTCCGCCACGTCCTCGTTGGAGAGCACCTTGAAGTCGGAGTAGCCCTCGAGGAAGCGCTGGATGGCCGCGCGTCCGTGCACGGGCGGCTGCCGGGGGTTCACGATCTCCCCGTCCGGCGCGAACATCGCCGCGACGCCGGCCGGGTCCATCGCCAGGAGCAGGGCCGAGTAGCGCTGGAGCCGCGCCTGGACCTGGGCGCGCCGCGCGGCCACCTCATGATGGCTCGCGCAGCCCGCGAGCAGGAGCGTGGCCGCAAGGAGGAGGGCCCCTTTCTTCATGCCCGCGCCCCTAGTCGGCGGCGGACCCGGAGATCGTCTCGATCTTGCGCACGAGCTGGGGAGTCAGGCGCTCTGCGACCTCCAGCGACTTCAGGTTCTCCGTCAGCTGCTCCACCTTGGAGGCACCCAGGATCACCGTGCTGACGCGCGGGTTCTTCAGGCACCAGGCGATCGCGAGGCAGGGAAGCGAGGTCCCCAGGCCCTCCGCGATCGCGGCGAGCTTGGTCACGGCGGAGAGCTTCTTCTTCGCCTTGGGGTCCTTCAGCACGGAGTCTCTCAGCCACTCGAGGCCGGCCACGTTGAGCCGCGCGCCCTCGGGCATGCCCGCGTTGTACTTGCCGGTCAGCAGGCCCGACGCGAGCGGGGACCAGATTGTGGTCCCGAGGCCGGGCGCGCGGTAGAGGCTGGCGTACTCCTTCTCGACCCTGGCGCGGTGGAAGAGGTTGTACTGGGGCTGCTCGACCACCGGGTGGTACAGGCCCAGCTCGTCGCACACGGCGTGCGCCTCGCGGATCTCGGCCGCGCTCCACTCGCTCGTGCCCCAGTAGAGGACCTTGCCCTGGACGATCAGGTCGTGCATCGCCCGGCATTTCTCCACCATGGGCACCGTCGCGTCGGGACGGTGGCAGTAGTAGAGATCCAGGTAGTCGACCTGCAGGCGCCTCAGGGCCCCGTGGCAGGCCTCGACGATGTGCTTGCGGGAGAGGCCGTCCTCGTTCGGGCGGTCGCCCTCGCCCCCGAAGAACACCTTGCTCGAGACAAGGTAGCTGCTGCGGCGCCAGCCCGACTTCTTGAGGATCGCCCCCATGACGACCTCCGCCTGCCCGTCGGCATAGGACTCGGCGTTGTCGAAGAAGTTGATGCCGGCGTCGTACGCGGTGTGCAGCAGCTTCTCGGCGACCGGGTCGCCGATCTGCTTGCCGAAGGTCACCCAGGCGCCGAAGGAAAGGGCGCTGATCTTGATTCCGGTCTTTCCGAGCTGGCGGTAGGGCATCGTCATGGGAGTGGGCATATGTGGTCGGAAAGCTTGGCGCGGGTACCGGCATTGCGCAAGGGTGGGGTGCTTGACCCGAAGGCCCAGGGGGGGCACCACTGCCCCCGGGGCGAAACCGCGCACACCTTGAACATCCATGGAAAACCCCAGCGGACCATCTGGCCCGCCGCCGACGGCGTCTCGGTGGAGGTGATCGACCAGACCCGCCTTCCGCACGCGTTCGTGGTGGCTCGCCTGGCTTCGCTCGCGGACGCCGAGCACGCGATCCGCGCGATGGTGGTGCGGGGGGCGCCGCTGATCGGAGCCACGGCCGCCTACGGTCTCTGGCTCGCCCTGCGCGCGGACCCCTCCGACGCCTCGCTCCTGCGCGCCTCCCAGGCGCTCCTCTCGGCGCGGCCGAGCGGCGTTAACCTGCGCTGGGCCCTCGAGCGGATGGCGGCGTGGCTCGTGCCGCTGCCCCCCGCCGGGCGCGCGGCCGCGGCCCGGCTGCGCGCGGCCGAGATCTGCGAGGAGGACGTGGAGCTCAACCGGGCGATCGGCCGCGCGGGACTGCCGCTCCTCAGGGCCCTCGCCGGGCGGCGCCCCTCCGGCGCCCCCCTCAACATCCTCACGCACTGCAATGCCGGCTGGCTCGGCACGGTCGACTTCGGCACGGCGACGGCGCCGATCTACCTGGCGCACGACGCGGGCATTCCCGTCCACGTGTGGGTCGACGAAACCCGGCCGCGCAACCAGGGCGCGAGCCTGACCGCGTGGGAGCTGCTCAACCACGGGGTGCCCCACACGGTGATCGCGGACAACGCCGGGGGCCACCTGATGCAGCGCGGACGCGTCGACGTGGTGATCGTCGGGACCGACCGGACCACCTCGACCGGCGACGTCTGCAACAAGATCGGCACCTACCTGAAGGCCCTGGCGGCGCGCGACAACCACGTGCCGTTCTACGCGGCGGTCCCCTCGCCCTCGATCGACTGGCGCCTGAGAGACGGCCTTGGCGAGATCCCGATCGAGGAGCGTCCGGCGAGGGAGGTCACCCACATCTCGGGAAGGCTGGCGGACGGGTCGTTGGGCGAGCTCGCGCTCACGCCCGCCGGCAGCCCCGCCGCCAACCCTTCTTTCGACGTGACCCCCGCCGGGCTGGTCACGGGGCTCATCACCGAGCGCGGCGTGTGCGAGGCAACCGAGGCTGGACTGCGGGGGCTGTTTCCGGACACAACTGGGGGCCTCCCCTGAACCTCCTCGCCCCCATGACCCACCTGAGCCGCAGAGATTTCGTGAAAACCTCCCTCGCAGCCTCCGCCGCGGCCCTGGCCGCCCCCGCGTCGCACGCGTCCGCCCCCGCCGCGCCGAGTGGCGAATACATCGAGCTGCGCTCCTACCGGATCCGTCCCGGGGCGTCGCACGGGCTCCTCGACGCCTACCTGGAGGGCGCGCTCATCCCCGCGCTCAACGCCCGCGGCGTGAGGGCGGTGGGCGTCTTCACCGAGACCGAGCCGAAGGACGGCGTCGCCGTCTGGGTGCTGATCCCGCACCCCTCGCTGGAGTCCGCGGCCGGCGTGGACGCCTCGCTCAACGCCGACCCGGCCGTGCTCGCCGCCGGCGCCAAGTACCTCACCTCGCCCACGACCGCTGCACCCGCCTTCGACCGCATCGACAGCTGGCTCTTCCTGCCCTTCGCGGGGCTGCCGAGCCTGGCGGTGCCGGCGCTCGCAGCCGCGAGGAAGCCCCGGATCCTCGAGCTGCGCATCTACGAGAGCTTCAGCGAGGTGAAGGCCCTCAAGAAGGTGGCGATGTTCAACGCGGGCGAGATCGGCCTCATGCAGGACCTGAACCTCTCCCCGGTCTTCTACGGTCAGGCGCTGCTGGGCAGGGACCTCCCGCAGCTCACCTACCTGCTCTGCAGCCCGGACCTGGAGACCCACAAGAAGAACTGGTCCGCCTTCCTCGCACACCCGGTGTGGCTCGCCCTGAAGAATGACCCGCAGTACGCGGACACCGTCTCAAAGGTCACGAGCCGCTTCATGGTTCCCGCCGCCTACTCGCAAATCTGAGCCGATCCCGCGGCTGCGTCGCCCCGGTGCCCCAGCGTCTTCAAGGAACACCCTAGCGCCAGGGCGAACGGGGGCCGAACATGTGGCGGAAGAGCTCGCCGTCGGAGAAGACGAACATGGCCATCGCGAACAGCATGAAGAACGCTGCTGTCCAGAAGAACGGGCTGTGGTGGATGGGCCTCCCGTAGGGGCGCGCGGTCTTGGACCCCTTCGGGTGGGGTCCGCCGGCGTGGTGCTTGATGCGTTCGAGGTCGGTCATGGGTGTGCGGCACGCGTGCCACGCCCTTACGACCGCCGGATCGGGTGAAGGTAACGCTCGCGGGTCGCCGGGCGCAGGTGGGGTAACACCCCATGTCGCTCGGCGGCGCCAGGCAATACAATGATTGAGACCCCCGTAATCCCCCTCCGCTCCACCATGCCAATCCTCAATGTTGTCCTCACCCTGATCGTCGTCGGCGTCCTGCTGGGGCTGATCAACGCCTACATCCCGATGCAGTCGACCATCAAGTCGCTGCTGAACGCCGTGGTCGTGATCGCCGTCGTGCTCTGGCTGCTCTACGGGTACGGCATCCTGACCTCCTCGGGCCACGTGAACCTCCCGCACTGACCCGGCCGGGCGATGGCGGCTTTGCCGGGGATGGCTGTCATATCCCCGTGTGAGCGCCGTCCAGATGCCCCCCCGTGATGTGCGGACCGGGCCCGCGCGCGCGGCCGAAGAGACCCCGGCGCACGGCCCCTTTCCCCTCGAGAGCCGCGAGGGCGGGGACCTCGCCGCATGGCTCGACGCCGTCAGGCACGGACCGCCCGGGCGGCCGCTGCGGGCGAACCCCGCGCTGGCCCTGGTCTATGGCGTGTGCGCCCGCGAGGGGACGCTCGAGCGGCTCGTGGAGCGTCTTGCCGGCATCGAGGCGCGCCTGCAGGAAGAGCGGGCCCGCCTCGAGCGGGACCTGCGCTTTCAGGGACGCATGCTGGCCGACCGGGACTGCCAGCTGGCCGCGCTCCAGGCGGAGTTCGTCGCGATGCGCCGCAGCTGCGCCACGCGCATCCTGGGCTCCGCGCGCATCCGGGTGGGGCGCGCGCTGCGGTGGGCGCGGGCGTTTGCCCCCGCCCGCGCCCGCCGTTCCTCGGGGCCTACTTGACGATCAGGCTGTTGGTCACGTCCACCACGCCCGGAACCGCCGCCGCGGCGCGGGCCGCGGCCTGCTTCTGGTCGGTCGTGTCGACGAAGCCGCTCAGCTGGACGACGCCCTTCATGGTCTGGACGCTGATCTCAAGCGACTTGACCGACGCGTCGTTCAGGAGGGCGGCCTTCACCTTCGTGGTGATGCTGGAGTCATCGATGTATTCGCCGGTGCTGTCGTGCTTGGCGGTGGCCGCGCAGCCGCTTCCGAGGAAGCCGGTGCCGAGGGCGCCCGCGAGGGCGAGGAGGGAGGTGCAGCGCAGGGCGCGTAGGGTGTGGTTCATGTGGTAGGAGTGGGCCGCCGCCATTGGGGGGCAGCCCACTCCTTGGTGTCGCCGGGGCGCAAAGGGTTCTGCGGCCCGGCATGGGGTGAACTGCGTACAGGCCGGTCCGGACGCCCGCGCGCCCCGCAAGGATTAGTTTGTCGGCAGGGCGGCATCGTCTAAGCTCCGCCCCCGAAGAATGAAATCCATCGTCCTGTTTCTCGTGCTGGGCCTCGTGGCCTATGGTCTCTGGGAGTACGTCGAGTCCCACCCGGCCAGCACGCAGGTCGCGATGAGGGTGTCGGCGCGCAACAAGGACGCCCCGTCGCCCGAGCCCACCCCCACCGAGCCGCCGGACACCGCACCGAAGGCGCCCAACCTGGCCCAGATCGCCCTGAAGACCGGCCGGGTCCTCACAAACGCGAAGCTGAAGACCGTGCGCCCGAGCGGGGTCCTCTTCCTCTGCGACCAGGGCCTGGTCGAGGTCCCGCTCGGCAACCTCCCTGACGAGATGGCTTCCTACTACGCCCCCATGGTCGTGCCGGAGATGGCCCCCGCGGGCCCGACGCCCGTCCCCCCAACGCCCACCCCGGCTCCTGTGGCCAGGCCCCAGAAGAGCTACGTCCAGGACGCCCAAGACCGCCTGGCCTATGCGTCGCAGCGCGTGGCCCTCAAGGATCGGATCGCCCACGACCAGCAGATCATCGACCAATGGTACAAGCAGTCGAGCTTCGTGAAGGACGGCTACGTGACCGAGTCCGTCTACAACGCCACCAAGGCCGACATGGAGGCCGCCATCGCCCAGCTTTCGCTGCTCGAGTCAAACGGTCCCGGCAACTGAGCTCCGCCCCGCTCAGGCGGCGGGTGCGTCGCCGATCGGGAAATAGACCCGGATCCGGGAGCCCGAGCCGGGGACGGTGTCGATGATGAGGCCGCCGCCGTAGCTGGCCGCGATTCCATGCACCACCGATAGCCCGAGGCCGCGTCCCTCGTGGAACGGGCGGTTGGTGAAGAAGGGCTCGAGCACGTGGGGGAGGTCCGCCTCCGCGATCCCCCGTCCCGTGTCGGAAACCTCCACCACGGTGAAGTGGCTCGGCTGCGCGCTGGCGGCCGGCCCGTCCGGCTGGAGTAGCTCGTCGCGCACCCGGATCGCTATCTTCCCGCCATGGAAGGTGGCCTCGCCCGCGTTCGCCACGAGCTCGCGCACGATCGCCTCGACGTCCGTCGGGGCGACCATGGCCTTTCCCTCGCCCTCCGGGAGGTCCCACTCCAGGTCGCGCTTCTGGCCCAGCTGGCGGCGCACCGCGTCGTGCTGCGGCAGGAGGGCCTCGCGGAGGCGCTTGCGCCCCTCGGCGGTGTTGCGGATCCCGCTCGCGAGGCCGAGGCGCTCGGCGAGGCCCGAGGCCTTGAGCGCCGATGAGCTGATGGCGTCCAGGCTCTCGCGGGTGAGGGAGTGGGCGGCCACGTCGGTCCTCAGGAGTTGTGCGTGGCCGTGCACCACCGCCATCAGGTTGTTGATGATGTGCGAGATGCCGCCCGACATGCGCCGCATCAGCTCGAGCTTTGCGGCCTGCACGCGCTGCTCCTCGTCGGCCTTGTCGTGGAGGAGCCGCAGGCTCTCGGAGGAGGAGGCGACGATCCGGCCGACCAGCAGGAACGACATAAGCACGATGCCCACCGACAGCGCCTTGACCGGCAGCCCCGCGTTCTGGAGGGCCGAGAAAACCAGCAGGCCGCCGACCCCGAGCACCGCGAACACCGGCAGCGGGTTGACCATGCGGGCCAGCGTGGGGGTCTCTCGGACCTCGGGGACGTCCTCCGGCCCGCTCATGAAGCAGGCGGCGGACATCATGTAGAACAGGTAGTCGACGAAGAAGAGGCTGTTGTTGAGGGGGGCGTTGTGGTCGTGGTATCCGATTCCGTACTGGAACGCCACGAGGTAGAAGGTCTCCACGAGCACGGTGGCGGAAAGCCACATCACGGCCCGCCGGATCTCGGGGGCCGGACCGCGCACCAGGATCAGGTTGAACACCATCAGGTAGCCGCCCTCGATCACGTCGTAGAGCATCATCGTGCGCCGGGTGTCCGGCGGGGCGGCTCGCAGGCCGGGCAGCGTCCAGATGACGAAGATGACGAGCGCCATGCCCAGGCCGGAGATGGCGGTGTCCATGGCGATCCTCCAGGCGGCGCCCGGGGCGATCGGGGCAAGCGGGATCCGGATGAGGGCCACGAGCCCGAGGGCCCAGATCGCGAGGTCGGAGACGAGGCCGAGGCCCGGGATGGACGGGAGGTCAACGCCGAGGCTCGCGGCCAGCCGAACCGCGTTGCCGCCCGAGGCGAGCAAGATGGACAGGCCCATCAGGGTGAGGGCCTGGCCCAGTCGCGCCGAGGTGACCTGCCGGCGGGCGGCGATCATCATCATGCCCCCGGCGGACGCCTGCACGATCGCGGCGGCCAGGAGGCCGGCCGCCTCGCCGCTCACGGGCCCGAACGACACCACCCAGGGAACCACCGACAGCGCCACCAACGCAACTGCTGTGCCGGCGAGCCAATGGCGCCGAAAATTGGGCACGGTCTGTGGGTAGGCTAAGGACATGGATGCTATGCGGTGTAGCTTAGAGATGACACGGACCGCGTCATCTTCCTAAATCGCCACAGGGGCAGTGGGTGTCCTCGTCTTGCCTAGGTGAGTGTTCTTATAGGTTTCCCCGCAACATCTTGTGGAATGCTAAGCGGGGCGTTGAACAAGATTAGGAATGTCGGATGGCGCGAAACGCATCAAGCCCAATCTGGCGCGTAACTCGCTTTGGAACGCAAGGATAGCATAAATTGTGCCGCAACCACCGGGGCTGTTCAGGACTCAGCGGGCCCGCGTCGCGACCCAGAAGCGACAATCATCCGAGAACTCCGCGACCCGCTTCGACTCTCGGCCGATCTCGCTGCGCAGGCGGTCCGAGGCGGGGTTCCAGCCCGTCGCCGCCAGGTCCTGCAGGATCTCGGCCCGGTCGGGGATGTGGATGAAGACCTCGCCGCTCTCGTTCTCGAAGAAGCGGTCGCCGAAGTCGGTGAGCCGCGGGTCCTGGAGGCCCTGCCTCCAGAGGTCCGTCTCCGCGACCCAGAACCCCTTCTCCCAGGCCGACTGCTCCCGGTCATGCGTCGTGAACAGGAGGGGGGCCCCTGGGCGGCACACCGCCGCAAGCCTGCGCAGGGCCTCGCGGCGGCGCGCGCGACCCGGGATCTGCATGAGCCCGTTGAACATGAAGAGAGCGCCCCCGAAGGCCGCGCCGGGCGCCAGCCCGAGCTGCCCCGCCTCCAGCCGGGTCGCGTCGGCATGCGCGAAGCTCAGGCCCTCGGCGCCGAGCTCGAGGGCGAGGCTGCGGGCCTGGTCGAGCAGCTCCTCGGCGAAGTCGAAGGCGGCCACGCGGCGGTAGCCGAGCCTCCAGAGCCCGATCGTCACGCGCCCGGCCCCGCAGCCTGCCTCGACGAGCGGCGTGTCGCGGTCGGGCAGCCACGCCTCGATCAGCTCCCGCTCGGACCTCCAGAGGCCGAGCGAATGCGCGGCGCGCGTGTAGTAGAGGATGGAGGCGAAGGCGTTGAACCGCGCCCTCACGTCGTCTCCGGACAATGCCCCGGGTCTCATCGGTGCGAACCTGCCAAAGGCCCTCCCGCCGGTCCAGATCAATGGCGCCTGTGAATCAGCCAGGCGAGTCTGGGTTGCGGCACGGGAGGTCTGGACCCCTCACCCTGGGGAGGGCTCGACGGCCTCTGCGTCGAGCGCGCGGATGTGGTTCATGAGGTCGAGGACCTCGAACGGCTTGCTGATGATGCGGCGAATGCCGATCTGAACCGCCCGGCGCTCTGAGTCGGACTGCAGGTAGCCCGAGATCAGGATGATCGGGGTGGCCGGCCTGGCCTCGAGGACGCGGTTGGCAAGCTCTAGGCCGCTCATCTCGGGCATCGTCAGGTCCGTGATCACGGCAAAGAAGGCGCCGGGCTCGGACTGGAACGCCTTCAGCGCCAGCGCCGGCTGCGCGAAGGCAACCGGCACAAATCCCAGGCGCTTGATCAGGCTCGTGCCCGTGTTGCGAACGGTGTCCTCGTCGTCGACCAGCAGGATGCGCCGGCCCCGCCCGAAGGGCTCGAGCTCGTCGGCGCGCGCGCGTAGCGCCGCCGGCGCCTGCGGCGCCTGGGCCTGCTTGGCCGCGGGGAGGTAGAGCTCGAAGACCGTCCCCGATCCCGGCGCGCTCTCGATCACGATCGCGCCCTTGTGGCTCTTCATGATGGTGTGGACCATGGCGAGGCCGAGGCCGGTGCCCTGGCCCACCATCTTCGTCGTGTAGAACGGCTCGAAGAGGTGCTTGAGCACCTCCTTGTCCATCCCGCAGCCTGTGTCCCGCACCCGCAGGCACACCGTGTGGGCCGTCGAGACCTGGGGGTTGCGCTCCCTCAGGGCGGCGCCCGGCACCCCCGAGCGAAGCTCGAGCTCGAGCAGGCCGCCCTGGCCCCTCATCGCGTGGATGCTGTTCGTGCCGAGGTTCATGATGACCTGGTGCATCTGGCTCGAGTCGAAGACGACCGGGGGGCAGTCCTCAGCGATGCGCGTGCGGATCTCGATCTCCGGAGGCAGGCCGACTCGCAGAAGCTGCACGGCCTCGAGCACCGTCGGGCCGAGCGCCGAGGGCGTCCGGTTCTCCTGCTCCAGGCGGCTGAACGAGAGTATCCGGGAGACGAGGTCGCGGGCGCGCCTGCAGGCCTGGCTCGCGGCGCCGAGCGCCTCGAGGGAGGGGTGGCCCGGGGCCGTGTCCATCTCGGCCAGCTGGAGATTGCCCAGGATTCCCGTCAGGATGTTGTTGAAATCGTGGGCGATCCCGCCCGCCAGGGTGCCGAGCGCCTCCATCTTCTGCGTCTGGCGCAGCTGCTCCTCCAGGTACTGCTGGCGCTTCTCGTTTTGCAGGCGCTCGGTGATGTCGCGCAGGGCCGTCATCCTCAGGAGCCGGCCGCCCTGGTGCACCATCTTGGCCTGCGCCTCCGCCCAGAAAAGCGTTCCGTCCCTGCGCAGCATCTGGTGCTCGTACACCAGCTCGCGGCCCGAGCGCATGTTCACCGAGACGATGTGCCGGGACTCGGGCGCCACGAGGTCGAGCACCGGGCGCCCGATCACCTCGGAGCGCTCGCGACCGATCATCTTCAGTCCCTGGTCGTTCACCTCGATTATCCGGCCGTTCTCGGTGATGAACACGCCCTCGAAGGCGGCGGCGGCCAGCTGCCGGAAGCGGTCCTCGCTCTCGCGCAGCGCCTGCTCGGCGCGCTTGCGCTCGGAGATGTCCTCGATGATGCCGTCGTAATAGAGCGGCGTGCCGTCCTGCCCGCGTATCAGGCTCGCGCTCTCGCGCACGAAAATGGTCGAGCCGTCCCTGCGCTTCCACGCCGCCTCGAACCCGCTGATCGTGCCCTCGGCCTCGAGCTTCTCCTTGAACTCGGCGCGCGGGTAGCTCGGTTCGTAGCCGCCCATCTCCAGATTGCGCGCCATCAGGTCCTTCAGGCTGTCGTAGCCCATGATCTTGATCAGGGCCTGGTTCGCCATGATGATCTTCCCGTCCGGGGTCGAGCGGTAGATCCCCACGCTCGCGTTCTTGATGAAGCTCTGGAAGCGGTCCTCGTTGGCCATCCACCCGGCCTCGGAATGGTTGTACTCCGTCACGTCGTTGACGACCGCGAGGATGTGGAACGTGCCCCCGGAGCTGAACAAGTCCATGTTGAGCCGCACCTCGCCGGTCTTTCCCGAGCGGTCACGCACCTGCATCGGCAGGTCGCGCACGCGGCCGGTCGCGAGCAGGGACCTGATGTAGTCCTGGCGGTCCTGGAGCCCGGGGAGGATCCCGAGGTCCGCGGGGAGCGCCCCGATCATCTCCTCGCGGCTGAAGCCGCTCAGCTTCTCGAAGGTCTCGCTCATCTCCTCGATTTGCCCGGTGTGGAGGTCCGTGATGACCATCGCCTTGGGGCTGATGCGGAAGGCATGGGCGGTGGTGCCCGCCGTCGAGGCGGGCTCGCCCCACGTGGCGGCGCGTAGGGCCGAGGCCACCGCCCACGCCGCGGCGGCGGCGCCCGCCGCCACGAGCGCGTAGAAGCCGGGGGAGGGCCCGGAGGCGTCCGCCCCGGCCGCGGCAAAGCCCCCGTGGTAGGCCCACGCGGCCGCCGCCAGCAGCAGGGTGGCCGCCGAGGCAGCCCCGACGGCCCCCTGCCACCTGTTGGGAATCGGAGTCACGGGTATAAGGAGTATCGTCCTGCATCGGCACGAAGCGGCGCATTCCGTAGCGAAAGTGCGGGCCGCGCGCCGTCAGGCCTGCGGGGTTGGCGCGTGCCGGGCGGCCGGGATGGGAATTCGCAAGTAGCTTTCCTACATATTTTTGTCGACGGACCTTGGCCGGTCCAACACGGGGCACCGCTCCATCCGGCACCGCCCCTTGAGCCTCCTGGGACGGGCTCTGGTCTGCGAGGTCAGCCTCGGGAAGCGATCCCGCCCCCCATTCAACCCGACGGGTCGGTGGCCCCGGCGCTGCGCTGCTCGCGCCGGCGCAGGTAGCGCCTCCAGACCAGGGCGGCGACATAGGCGAGGACGGCCCCGTTGAGGACGAGGATCGAGGCTCGCAGCCACGTGAAGTGGTGCCACGTGGCGAGGCACTCCTCCGGCACGAACAGGCCCGAGGAGATCACGACCATGTACTCGGCCCAGGCCGCGCCGATCCACAGCCCCCAGCCCTCCGTCAACAGGACGCTCGCGTAAAGGGCGGACAGCTCCCCGATCCGCCGCAGGGTCGCCGGGTCGATGAGGCCGATCTTTTCGAGGACCATCCCCACGAAGTGGTTTTCCGGCGAAATGCGCACCAGCTGGACCAGATGGAGCGCCTCCGCGGACAGGTCCTTGTGGATCATGTCCAGGATGCCGAGCGAGATGAACGCCAGCATCGCGCCCTTGATCAGCTTGGCGCCGGCGATCAGCTTGAGGCCTAGGGGCGCATTGCGGTCCATGGTCCTATCCTCCGCCCCCGCCGGCCAATCTCAAGGGCTAAGCGCGGCGTAGCCCGCCGCGCGGGCCGGCCGTCAGCCGACGAAGCTGTAGTCGTAGGGGGCCCGCATCGGCCGCGACCGGTAGGCGTTGGGCTCGCGCGAGTAGGTCCCCACGAATTCCTCGCTGTTGTAGTCCCAGACGAGCGGCTTGCCCGTGCGCAGCGCGATCGCCCCCAGGTGGCACATGGTGGCGGAGCGGTGCCCCGTCTCCACGTCGCAGATCGGGTCCTTGCGGGAGCGCACGCTGTCGAAGAAATTGACCCAGTGGTCGTTGCTTACCGGCAGGCGCGGGAAGTGCGATCCCGGGGCGACGCGCAGCAGGTCGGGATCGCTCGCCGTGATCTCGGAGCGGTTGACCCAGATCCAGCCCTTCTCGCCCTCGAAGCGGATTCCGTTGCGCTGGCCGGGCGTCTTCACCCGCTCCCCATAGATGTTGTCGTCGGTCGTCGTGTGGATGTTCAGGCGGATGCCGTTCTCGTAGGTGTAGCGCACCGCGTACTCCGCGAAGGTCGTGTAGCCCCCCTCGATCGGCTTGGAGAGCGGCGTCGCCTCGATGTGGCGCGGGGCGATGAGCCCGATGGCCCAGTAGGCGATGTCGTTGTGGTGCGCGCCCCAGTCGGTCATCGTCCCGCCGGAGTACTCGTACCAGTACCTGAAGTAGACGTGGCAGCGCTGCGGAACATACGCGACGCTCGGCGTCTGTCCCTGCCAGAAGTCCCAGTTGAGGCCCGCGGGGGTGGCCTCGGTCTTGAAAGGCCCCTCTCGCAGCCCGGCGGGCAGCCACACGTTCACCTCGCGGATGCCACCGATGCGCCCGTTGCGCACGAGCTCGCAGGCCAGCCTGAAGCGCACGGAGCTGCGCTGCTGGGTGCCGGTTTGGAGCACGGTCTTGTTGTCGCGCACCGCCCGGATCACGTGGCGGCCCTCGTCGATGGTGAGCGTGAGGGGCTTCTCGCTGTAGATGTCCTTGCCCGCGCGAGCGGCCGCAATGTTGACCAGGCTGTGCCAGTGGTCGGGCGTCGCGTTGACGACGCAGTGCACGTCCTTTCGCTCGAGGAGCTTCCGGAAGTCGGAGTACTTGGCCGGCACCTTTCCGTCCACCGTGAACTTCTCCGCCGCAGCGGCCGCATGGCTGTCGTCCACGTCGCATACGGCCACGATGTCGCCGTGGTTGCTTGCGTTCGCCGCGTCATACTTGCCCTGCCCGCCGCAGCCGATCAGGGCCACGCCCGGCCTGTCGTTCGGCGAGGTCGTGGGCGCAGGCGGCTCGGCTCCCTCGAGCTGCTGCTCGACGAACCACGTGGGCAGCCCCGAGAGGGCCGCGATCGTGGCCACGCGGCGCACGAAGCTCCTGCGGGACACCTGGAATTCCTTGAGGGGCGCGATTTCGGACGGACGGGGGGTGTTCATTCGGGGGGGGTGGGGCGGGCGTGGCCGCGGTGGACGGGCGACTGGTCAAAGGGAGACTTAGCCGGGGACCGATTGCAAGCCGCGGCGTCCCCGCAACGTTCAGGAATTTTTGGTTGGATAACGCGGCACTCTGTAAATAGCGTGAGTGCGTCTGTCGTCGCCCCCGCCGAGCTGCTGAACGTGTCACGCAACGAAACGCTTCCCAAGCCCCCCGCGCCTTCATCATAGGTTCCCTTTCGCCGGTCCGTGCCCGCCGCCGCGACTCCCCCCTTCCCCATACCCCCATGAACGACCCCACCATGAACCGCCGCTCCTTCCTGAAGACCGCCTCGATCGCCACCGCGGCGGTCACGCTGCCCAACATCCTTCGCTCGCAGGGCGACGGGCAGTCCCCCAACAACAAGCTCAACATCGTCTGCTGCGGTGTCGGCGGCCGGGGCTACGACGCCGTCCAGGGCACGAAGACCGAGAACTTCGTCGGCTTCTGCGACGTGGACGACGAGCGGGCTGCGAAGACCTTCGGCGAATTCCCCGGCGTGCCCCGCTTCAAGGATTTCCGGGTGATGTTCGACAAGATCGGCAACAAGATCGACGCGGTTACCGTGTCGACGCCCGACCACATGCACTTCCCGATCGCGATGGCCGCGCTCGCCCTCGGCAAGCACGTCTTCGTGGAGAAGCCCCTTACGCACACGGTCTCCGAGGTGCGCAAGCTCGCGGAAACGGCCCGCGCCAAGAAGGTCGCCACCCAGATGGGCAACCAGGGCCACGCGGGTAGCGGCGCGCGCACCCTGAAGGAGTGGGTCGAGGCCGGCGTGCTCGGCGAGGTGCGCGAGGTGAACAGCTGGACCAACCGGCCGATCTGGCCGCAGGGCGTCCAGGAGCCCGACCACAGCAAGATGATGCCGGTCGTGCCCGCGAGCCTCGACTGGGACCTTTGGCTCGGCGTGGCGCAGGCCCGCGAGTACGACCCCGCCTACATGCCCTTCACCTGGCGCGGCTACTGGGACTTCGGCTGCGGCGCCCTGGGCGACATGGGCTGCCACGTGATGGACGGGGCGTTCTGGGCGCTCGGCCTGACGGCGCCGACCCGGATCGTCCCGATCAGCGCCAACCAGACGGCCATCAGTGCGCCGACGGCCTCGGCCACGCGTTACGAGTTCCCGGCGCGCGGGTCGATGCCGCCCGTCGCCTGGACCTGGTACGACGGCGGCCTCTTCCCCACGCTCCCCCCGGAGCTGGAGGAGGGCCGGCACCTGCCCGAGAGCGGCACGATCCTCATGGGCTCGAAGGCCACGGTGGTGTGCGACACCTACTACGACAGCATCCGGATCATCCCGGAGACCAGGATGAGGGAGCTCGCCCCCTCGCTCCCGCCTAAGACGATCCCGCGTATCACGGGAGGCCACTTCCAGGAATGGATCCGCGCCTGCAAGGGCGGCACGCCCGCAGGCTCGAACTTCGACTACTCCTCCAGGCTGACCGAGACGGTGCTGCTCGGCAACGTGGCGATCCGCGCCCAGCGCGCGATCGACTGGGACTCGGCCGCGATGAAGGTGACGAACCTGGCCTCCGCGAACGAGTTCATCACGGGCCACTACCGCCCCGGCTTCGGCGTCTGAGCCCGGTCCCCCCGCCATGAGCGAATCCACTCCGAACGTCTCCCGCAGCGAGTACACGTGGGCCTTCCTGATCCTCAGGCTCTTCATCGGCCTGCGCACCTTCCTGGCCGGCCTCGAGAAATTCGAGTCGAACGGGTCCTACTCGTTCAAGAACTACTACTCGAACATGAAGAACATGGCCCAGGGGATCACCGGGGCCTCCTTCCTTCCCCTATGGGCGACCCGCAACTTCGCGGAGAGCCTGGGCTACCTGCTGATCGTCCTCGGGGCGCTGGTGCTCCTCGGCATCAAGACGCGCGCGACCCTGCTCCTCACGGGCCTGGTGTACGTGGGCCTCTCCTTCGGGCTCATGGCCGTCCAGGAGAACGAGGGCGTCGCCTGGCTCGCGATCTACGTGGGCCTGATCGCGGGGGCCCTGGCGCTCGTGCGCTTCGACCGCTTCGCGCTCTGGCCCAGCCGCTCCTCGTGAGCCACGACGCCATGCCACACGCGCCCGCACCCGCCATCTCCCGGCGGGACTTCCTTTCCACGGGGGCGAAGCTCGGCACCGCGCTCCTCGCCGCGCCCTACCTGATGCGCGCGGCCTCCGCGGGCGGGGGCTCCGACAGCCTGAACGTCGCCCTGATCGGCTGCGGGGAGCAGGGGCGCGTCCTCCTGAACGCGTGCCTCAAGATACCGAACATACGCTTCCGCGCGGTCTGCGACATCTGGCCTTACAACCGGCGGTACGGGGAGCGCCTCCTCAAGAAGTTCGGCCACGACCCGGTCCCCTACGAGGACTACCGCGAGCTGCTCGCCTCCACGCCCGACCTGGACGCGGTCCTGATCGCGACCCCGGACTTCATGCACTCGGAGCACACGGTGGCCGCGCTTCGGGCGGGCAAGCACGTCTACTGCGAGAAGCTCATGTCGAACACGGTTTCCGGGGCCCGGGCGATGGTCGCGGCCTCGAGAGAGACCGGCAAGCTGCTGCAGATCGGCCACCAGCGCCGCAGCAACCCGCGCTACCTCTACGCGCGCGACCGGATCGTGAACGGCGACCGCCTGCTCGGGCGGGTCACCAACTCCACGGCCCAGTGGAACCGCGCCGTCACCGAGGACCTGGGCTTCCCGGCCAACCAGGGCCTTTCCGAGGCAGTCCTCCACAAGTACGGCTACGGCGACATGCACGAGTTCCGGAACTGGCGCTGGTTCAAGAAATACGCCGGCGGCGTCATCTCCGACCTGGGGGCCCACCAGATCGACATCTTCAACTTCATGCTTGGCACGTACCCGACCTCGGTGATCGCCGCGGGCGGGCGCGACTACTACACGACCCACGAGTGGTACGACAACGTGTTCGCGATCTACGAGTTTCCCACGCCATCGGGGCTCGTGCGCACCCAGTACCAGGTGCTGACCACCACGAGCGCGGGCGGCGGCTACCACGAGTACTTCATGGGCGACCAGGGCGCCCTCAAGATGTCGGAGAACCCCAAGTACACGAAGCTCTACCGAGAGGCCCGCGCCCCGGACTGGGACGCTTACGTGAGCCAGGGGCTGATCCTGCGTCCCGGATCCGGCGAGGGCGCCCCGCCGCCCGTCAAGCCCTGGGAGAAGCCGCACGCGAGGCTCGCCGGCCTCTCGCACGCCTCCGGCGCCGTGGACGTTCGCGAGTCCGCCGAGCTCTCCGCCTGGGACATGCCAGTGACCCTCGACAAGGCCATCCACCAGCCTCACCTCGAGAACTTCTTCGACTCGATCCGCGGCAAGGACACGCTCCACAGCCCGGGCGAGGTGGCCTTCGCCACCGCGGTTACCGTGCTGAAGGTGAACGAGGCCGTCGCCGCGCGCAAGATGCTCGCCTTTGCCCCCGACGACTTCAAAGCCTGACCGCCCCCTTATGCTACGCTCCATCGCCGCCCTTCTCGCACTCGCCGCCGCAGCCCCCGTCCACGCCGGGGATCTGGTCCCGCTCAAGGTCGAGCTTCCCAAGCCGCTCTTCGTCGGAACCCCCCGCCCGATCAAGGTCTCGAACCTGGAGCCGGCCGACGCCGCCAACGCGGCGCCGCTCATGGTGCCGGCGGGCACCGTGCTGCTCTCGCGGGGCAAGCCCGTCACGGGCAGCGACTCGCTGCCGGTGATAGGGGAGCTCTCGTACTTGACCGACGGGGACAAGTCCGGCTCCGAGGGGGCCTACGTCGAGATGGGTCCCGGCGTGCAGTGGGCCCAGATCGACCTCGGGGCTCCCGAGCGGCTGGCGGCCGTCGTCGTGTGGCACTTCCACGCGCAGGCGCGCGTCTACCATGCCGTCGTGGTGCAGGCCTCCGACGACCCCGAGTTCAAGAAGGGTGTGACGACCCTCTTCAACAACGACGACACCAACGCGGACGGCCTCGGCAAGGGCGCCGACTACGCGTACATCGAGACCTACAAGGGCAAGGTGATGGACGCGAAGGGCGTGACCGCCCGCTACGTGCGCCTCTACAGCAACGGAAACACCTCGGACGACCTCAACCACTACTCGGAGGTCGAGGTCTACGGTCAGCCGGCCCGCTGAGCCCGCGCGGGCGTGCGCCCGACCGCCATGCCCCGGACCCCCTCCCGCTGGCTGCCCCTCGCGCTCCTGGCAGCCGCCGCGCTCTGGGTGCGCTGCGGGGACCTGGGGGCGAGGCCGATGCACGCGGACGAGGCCAACCAGGCCGTCAAGGCGGGCGAGCTCCTGGAGTCCGGCCGCTACGCCTTCGACCCGGGGGACCACCACGGCCCCCTCCTCTACTATGCGGCACTGCCCGTTGCGTGGCTTCGCGGCCAGCATACGCTCGAGGGCTTGGACGAGGTGACGGTGCGCCTCGTGCCGGCCCTGGCGGGCGCGGCCGCCGTGCTCCTACTGGGCGCGCTTGCCGGTCCCCTCGGGGCCTGGCCCGCTTTCATGGCCGCGGCGTTCCTCGCGGTGTCGCCGCCGGCGGTCTACTACAGCCGCTACTTCATCCAGGAGACGCTGCTCGCCACGCTCACGCTGGCGCTCCTCGTCAGCGCGCGGGCCTGGTGGGCCTCGGGCCGCCTCCGCTGGGCGCTCCTGGGAGGGGCCTGCGCGGGCCTCATGCAGGCCACCAAGGCGAGCGCGCCGCTCCTCTGGGCGCTCTCGCTCCTCGCGCTCCTGGCCGCGGGGCCGCTCCCGCGCCTCGCGGGCCCCCGGGGTCCGCGGGTCGGCCTCCTGCTCGCTGCGGCGGCCGGCCTGGGCGTCGCGTCGCTCTTTTACAGCTCGTTCGGGGCGCACCCCTCCGGCCTCCTGGACGCGATGGGGACCTACCGCTTCGCCGCCAGCCGGCTGGGCTCGGGCGATACCGGCCACGAGAAGCCCTGGGTCTACTTCCTCAGGCTGCTCACCTGGCAGCGCAGCGGGGGGCTCGTCTTCGAGCAGGCGGGCTTCTGCGTGCTCGCCCTCGCCGGCGCCGGTGTCGCCGTGGCCTGCGGCGACCGCCTGCTTCGCTGGTCCGCCTGCTACGCCGCCCTGCTGCTCGCCGTGCTCTCTGCGGTGCCGTACAAGACCCCTTGGCACGTGGTGCACCTGGTGCCGCCGCTCGCGCTGCTTGCGGCCGGCGCCCTCGGCCGCCTGTCGCGGGCTCCGCTCGGCCGGGTGCTCTCCGCCTCGGCAGCGCTGCTCGTGCTTGGCCTGCTCGCCTTCCAGATGCGCCGGGCCACCCGGTCCTATGCGTCGGACGCGCGAAACCCCTATGCCTACGTGCACAGCTCTCCCGACGTCCTGGACTTCCGCGCGCGCGCAAGCGACGCGCTGGCCCGGGACCCGCGCGGCGTGGTGCGCGTCATCAGCGAGGAGTACTGGCCGCTGCCGTGGTACCTGCGGGGCCTTGGGCGGGTTGGATACTGGACCGCGCCCCCGGCCGACTGCGACGGCGCCCTCGTGATCGCCTCGGCGGGCCTGGCCGAAGCGGTGCAGGCGCGCCTGCACGGCAGCTACCGCCGCTCGTACCTGGGCCTGCGGCCAGGATTCGCCTGCGTGATCTTCACGCCCGAGCCATGACGCCGCGCCTCTCCCTGGTCGTGCCCTGCCACAACGAGGCGGGGAACATCCTGCCGCTCGTCGCGTCCGCGGCCGAGGTCCTCTCGGCGAGGGGCGAGCCCTTTGAGATCATCGTGGTCGACGACGGGAGCACCGACGCGACCGGCAGCGAGATCGCCGAGGCCGCGCGCCGCTGGCCCGGGTGCCGCGGCCTGCGCCTGCCTACGCGCGCCGGCCAGTCGACCGCGCTGCTCGCGGGGCTCGTGAGCGCCTCGGGCGAGCTCATCCTAACCATGGACGGGGATGGCCAGAACGACCCCAGGGACCTGCCGGCGCTGATCGACCTGGTGGAATCAGGGGACTGCGACCTGGCGTGCGGCTGGCGGGTCGACAGGCGCGACAGCCGCCTGCGGCGCGCGATGTCGCGCGTGGCCAACGCGGTCCGCGGCGCCTTCCTCGGCGACGGCGTCCACGACGCGGGCTGCCAGCTGCGGGTGATGCGCCGCGAGGTGCGCGCGGCCCTCCAGCCGATCGAGCTCCTGCAGGCCTTCATCCCCGCGCTGGCAGCCGCCGGGGGCTTCCGCGTCGGGGAACTGCCCGTGCGCCATCATGAGCGGATGAACGGACGCTCCAAGTACGGCCTCGCCCAGCTGTGGTGGAGGCCGGCCGTCGCGATGGTGCGGCTGCGGATCGCGATCGGGAGGGGAGGCCCGCGATGAGCCGCCTCGCGTTCCGCCACGAGGCGATGGCCACGTATTTCGAGATCGAGCTGGAGGGGGCCGATCCCGCCTACGGCCGAGCCGCGGCCGCCGCCGCCTTCCGCGAGCTTGACCGGCTGGAGGGCGAGCTCAGCCGCTACGTGGAGTCGAGCGACATCTCCCGGGCGAACCGGCTCGCGGCGGGCGCCTCGACGGTGATCGGCGACGACGCGATGGAGTGCCTGCTGGTAGCAGCGGGCGTGGCCGCCTCCACCGGGCGCGCGTTCGACCCGGCCTACGCCTCGGGCCCGGGCGAGTCGGGGGCGCCCGCCTTCGCCCTGGATCCCGCGGCGCACGTGCTGACGGCGAGGAGCTCGCCGCTGCGCCTCGACCTTGGTGCGGTGGGCAAGGGCTTCGCGCTCGACCGGCTGGCCGGCGTCCTTCGCGAATGGGGCGTCGGTTCGGCCCTGCTCAACAGCGGGGGAAGCACGGCGCTTGCGCTCGGCTCGCGGGGGGCCGAGGGAGGGTGGGCGGTCGCGATGGGCGAGGCGCCCCACCGCAGGCAGCTGCGGCTGCGGGGGACGGCGCTCAGCGGCTCGGGCGTGGCTGTCAAGGGGGCGCACGTCGTCGACCCGCGGAGCGGACGTGCGGCGACGCGCGCCGAGCGGGCGTGGGCGCACGCCCCCAATGCCGCCCTGGCCGACGCGCTCTCGACGGCCTTCTTCGTGATGAGCGACGCCGAGGTGGCCGCGTTCTGCGCGGAGCACGAGGGGGTCGGCGCCGCCCTTGCGCGGCCCGACGGGAGCCTCGCCCTCCACGGGACGCTGGCCGCGGGGCCCTACGAGTAGAGGAAGCTCGGCAGCGCCGCCGAGACGGCGGGGGTCGACAGGCGGCGGAACTTGCCGGGGTTGAGGAGTCCCTTGGGGTCGGCCTCCCCCTTCAGGCCCGCCTTCAGCTCGAGCACGTTGTCGTGGGCCGCCTCCTCGATGTAGCAGGTGTGCGGGTTGTTGCTCGCGATGCCGAGCTCGCCGGCGTACGCGATCACCTCGCGCAGGCGGTCCTCGCTCACGAACCTCACGACCGGGATCAGCACCGCCTTCACCTCGCCGAACTCGCCGCTGGCCTTGTGGCCGCGAACGAACTCGAAGTGGAGGTGGATGTCGCCCGGGAAGCGGGCCTTCAGCTTCGCGGACTGCTCGGCGAAGTTCGGGCCCATTCCGAGCTGCAGGAACGTGTGGCCGGGGTGGCTCTTGAGCATCCAGAGCGTGCTGTGGTTCCAGCCGTACTCCATGATCATCGGCTGGCTCTTCGGGTCCTTGTGCGGGATCACGTGCGTCACCTTCAGGCCGCGCTGCTTCGCCTCGTCGACGATCTGGGGGGTGGCGGACTGGTCGACCTCGAGGAAGATGAGGGAATGGCCCCCCGGCAGCCACTTGCGCAGGGGCTTGAAGCTCTCGCCAAAGGAGGGTTCGAGGAGCGACACCAGCCGCTTGGGGATCGCGTCGTCATACGCCACCCTGGAGCAGAAGGCGGTCACCGCCGCCCAGTCGGTCCCAGCCACGATGATCTGGTCCCACTTGCGGGCGGGCGCGAGGCGGAGTTGGAGCTCGGTGATCACCCCGTTTGTCCCGTAGGCGTGGAATGCCTTGAGCGCCTCCTCCTCCTCGAGCACGAGCTCGCGCGGCTCGGCCTCGAGGGTCAGAAGCTTGATGCGCTTGATGGTCCCCTGGTCGCGGAGGCCCCCCCACGTGATCGATCCTATGCCGGCGCTTCCGCCCGCGATGAAGCCTCCCACGGTGGACTTGACCCAGGTCGACGGCACGCAGCGCATCTCCCATCCCCGGGTCCTCACGGCGCGCTCCAGGTTGATCACGCGCACCCCCGGCTCCACCGTGGCCACGCCGTCGGCTATCTCGAGGATCCGGTCGATGCCCGTGATGTCGATCACCAGGCCGCCGCAGAGGGGGATGCACTGCCCGTAGTTGCCGGTGGCGCCCCCGCGCACGGTGACGGGCAGGTCGTTGCGGTAGGCGAGGGCCAGCACCTCGCGCAGCGTCTCCACGCTGTCGACCTTGACCGCGGCCGAGGCGCGGCGCGGCTCGAGGCGGTCCTTGAGCACGGGGGAGTACCAGTAGCAGTCCTTGGAGAGTGACTCGACCTCACCCTCCGCCGTGATGACCTGGTCGGTGCCGACCAGGGCAGATAATTCCTGTACGACCGTGGGGGACACGGCCACGAAACCCGGAGTGAGCGTGGTCATGGACCCTGAGGCTAGCTGTGGCCGACACCCCCTCAACCGCAATGCCTGCGCGCGGATTGCCATAAACTGAGCATGGATGAACCGGACAATCGGCGCGCGCGGGCAATCTCTGCGGCGGCGCCGCCGTGTCAGCCGGTTGACGGGATGCCCGCTTTTGTGTCCTCTGGCCCGTCGCCCCCATGAACCCAGGCCCCGCAGCTACCCCGACATGACGCTCCGCGACCAGCATGTGCTCGTCACGGGAGGCTCGAGCGGGATAGGCCTGGCGATCGCTCGCAGGTGCGCGCTCGCGGGTGCCAGGGTGAGCCTGCTGGCCCGCGACCCTGCGAAGCTCGCGTCCGCGGCCGAGTCCATTCGCGCGGCCGCGCCGGGCGCCAGGGTGGCCGTGGCCTCCGCGGATGTGTCGGCGGAGCCCCAGGTGCTCCCGGCCCTCGCGTTGCTTCAGTCCGAGCTCGGGCCGGTGGACGTGCTGGTCGCCTCCGCGGGCGTGTCGATGCCCGGGTACTTCGAGGAGATCCCCGTGGAGGTGTTCGAGCGCAGCATGGCCGTCAACTATCTCGGGGTCGTCTATCCGGCGAAGGCCCTGGTGCCCGGGATGAGGCAGCGCCGCCGCGGCGCCATCGTCATCATCTCATCGGGGGTCGGGCTCGTCGGCATCTTCGGCTACACGCCCTACGCCCCGACCAAGTTCGCCCTACGCGGCCTCGCCGAGTCGCTTCGCTCCGAGCTGCGCTCGAGCGGGGTCGGGGTGACGATCGTCTATCCCCCGGACACGCAGACCCCGCAGCTCGAGCAGGAGAACGCCACGAAGCCCGCCGAGACACGCGCCCTGACCGCAGCCGGCGGTACATGGACCGCAGACGCGGTGGCCCGCGCCGCGGTCACCGGCCTCGAGCGCGGCCGCTTTGCCGTCACTCCCGGCCTCTCCATGACCGCGCTCGGGGCCTTCCACAGCGTCCTCGGCCCCCTGATTCGCTGGGGCTGTGACCGAATCGCCCAGCGTGCTCGCGCGGTGCATGGCAAGGGTGGTCCCGCATGAGCTCCCGGGCCGGGGCTCAGTCGAGGAGGACCTCGTAGACCTCGACCAGGGCTGTGCCGGTGTCGCCGCTCGCGCCCTCGACCACCGCGGTGTACGAACCGGCCTCGAGCTGGATCAGGATCGCGTCGTCGCCGGCGCTCGGGGGCGCTAGCTTCGTGGCCTCGATCTGGGTCACGAGGCTAGGGTCCGACTGGTTCTGCCAGCCGGTGTTCGAGGCCTGGGCCGTCTGTCCCCTGTAGAGCGTCACGGTCGGGTCTGGAACGGGGGAGGTGACGCCATAGTTCGCCAGTCCCGGGCCCATCACCCTGACGAGCACGAGCTTCGGGCCGCCCTCGACCACGAAGCCGCCGATCAGCACATTCTGGCCGGTGCCCACGAATCCTCGCGTCGATACGTTGCCCAGGCGATTCGCGGCCGCGTCGCGGAAGGCGGTGAAGCTGAAGGAGCCGGCGTCGTCCGTGAACGTCCCCGCCATCGTGAAGGCGTTCGTCGTGAAGGATCCCGAGGCGGCCGTGCCTTTTACCGTCGTGAACTGGAGCGTGCCGCCGGCGTCGGTTGAGTCGGGCGTGACGGTTCCGATGCCGCCGGTGTAGGTCCCCGGGGAGGTCGCGTGGATCACGTAGAGATTGTTGTTGGCGTCGACAATCAGGGTCAGGTTGCCCGTGGCCGAGGATGCCTCGTTCGAGGCGCGCCCGGAGAAGCGGCCGTTGATGATCGACACGCCGCCCGAGTTATTCGCTCCGAACCAGACGCTCCTCGGGGCGGTGAACCCCACGGGGGCCGACCAGCTCGGGCTGCTGACCGAACCGGTGATCGTGGCCGAGGCCCCGGTCGCGGAGAGGTTGCCGGTGACGCCGTAGCCGATCTCGCCCGTGATCGTGAAGTTGCCCGAGGCGTCGATCGTCGTCGTGGCCTTGCCCACCTGCTGCTGGCCGGTGTCGAAGAGGAAGGCGTCGAGCGAGTTGTTGTCGTGGACCGCGATCACCGCGGTGACGCTCGTGTTGATCGGCGTCGTGTAGATGCCGCGCAGGCTCACCTGCGCGGAGGCGTTGCTCAGAGCGGCTGCGGTGAAGGCGAGGAGGGCGCCCGCCGCGTGCTTCCAGGAGTTCATGGGTGTCATGGGGGATGATGGATGTGACTCCCCCCAGAGACGCCCGCTGCATGCGGCGGTTACACCCTACTGGGACGTCAGCGGTCCGAGATGGCTGCCGACCTTCTGCATCGCTCGGTCGAGCCCCTGCGTGAGCGTGGCCCAGTCGCCGAGCGTGGCGTCTGCGGGGAGAGCCACCTCCTCGTGGGTCCCCGAAACGGCGATCGGCGTCCACGGGAGCGCCGGAGCGAGCGACTCGACCAGGGCCTTCTGGCCGTACAGCGGGCGGCCGCCGACCATCACCATCCTCACGTCCGCAGGCCCCGAGCGAACGAGCGCATGGTAGGCATCGCCGCGGGCCGCCCGCACAACGAGCACGTCGGCCATGAACCCGGTTCTGAGCTCGCCCACCTTGTCGCCGGCTCCCGCCAGTGCGGCGGGCACCGAGGTGGCCATGCGCACGAGCTGCGCGTCCGTGAAGAGGGGCTTGGGAAGCGCCGCATTCCAGCGGGCCGCGTAGGCGAGCTCCTCAAGCATGCCGTCGCTGCCCGTCGGGCTCCAGTCCGGGGCGATCGAGATCGTGACGCCTGCCTCGCTAGCTGCGGCGACGTCGGCCGTTGCACCGTACAGCTCGAAGTTGCTGCGCGGCGACCACACGAGACCCACGCCCGCCCGGTGCATCTCCTCAAACTGCTCCCGGTGCAGGGCCACCCCGTGGATTAGGGTGACGCCCGGCATCAGGAGGCCGCGCGCCTTCAGGATGCGGTATTCCATCGCCGAACTGGCGTCGTGCGGGCTTCCCTCGGCGAGGTGGATCAGCAGGCTCCTGAGCCGGCCGCTCGCCAGGTCGGCGCGGATCTCCTCGACGGTGGACTGCGGGAGGACGAGGGGGAAGACCTCATAGCGCACGGGCTCGGGCGTGCCGTCGGGGTACAGCCGCGAGCCGAGGTCGAGCATGCGCATCATGCCGGGGTAGGGTGGCGCGAACCCGGGCCCGAGGTCGTTCGCGTAGAGGCCGGCGAGCGACGTTGCGCCGCCGGCGATCGCCTTGACTTCGGCGTACCGGGCCATGGCCGGCCCGTGTCCGCCGCTGATCAGGGTCGCATGCGGCCCGGCGAGGGCCGAGAGGTAGGCCGGCAACTGTTGCCACTCGTAGCGATTGGGGAACACGGTTCCCGCGCTCCAGCGGGGAAATACATCCCAGGTGAGGTGATTGTGCAGGTCGATGAGGCCCGGCAGCACGATGCCCCCCGTCTCGACGACCCGTAGGCCGTCCGGAAACGGCGGCCGAAGCACGGACTCGATCCGCTCGCCCGAGATGACAACCGCCCCGTCGGAGAGGACGCCCTCGGGGGTCACGATCTCGCCGCGGAGGGCGAAGCGGTCCGCACCCGAGGCGCTGGCGGTGACGACGGCGAAGGCCGCCCAAGCAAGGAGGAGGCAGGACGACCTTTGGCAGGCACGCATCATCGAGCGATGCAACGTCGGGGCCCAGCGGGGGCCAGCCAAATCGGAGGCCTGCACAGTCCCGAACACCCCGAAGCCGGGGCCCTCGATGCCGATAGTTGCGTGAGCGCCTGATGGGGAGGGTGTTCCGTGCGACTTTATCGGGGAGGACACAGCGGCTCACGTCACTGGTAATCTGTTGCCTGCGGGTGTATAAAGGCGGGCGTGTCGGGGAAGCTGCATAAGGTCTCAGGCGACCGAGCGGTCCAAGCCGAGCTGGGCCTCAACCTGAGGGCCTATAGGCAGCGCATGGGCCTCAGCCAAGCCGAGCTAGCCTCGCTATCGAACCTGGAGCGCTCCTACGTGTCCGGCATCGAGGGCGGCTCCCGCGTAGCTTCGCTGCGAAGCATCGTGAGCCTAGCCGGCGCGCTTGACGTGCCCGTCGGCGGGCTGCTCGGACGGTCGCGACCCTCGGAGGTTTCCCGTGGGAACCCTCCGCGTCGAAGAGGCGCTCCGCGGGCTCCCTCCGACGTGCTGCTCGTCGAGGACAATTCTGTGGATGCGGAGCTCGCGGTGCGGCTGTTTCGACGGGCACAGCTCGAGAATCCGCTTGTGATCGCCCGTGATGCCGAGGAGGCCATGGAGTACTTGTTCGGCAACGGGCGCTTCTCGAACAAACCCCCGGGCAAGCCGCAGCTGATCGTGCTCGACCTCAACTTGCCGCAGATGTCCGGCCTCGAGTTCCTGAGGAGGGTGAAGGGCTATCCAAGCACCCGGGACATCCCCGTGATGGTTCTCAGCGGCGAACGCAATCTTGAGATAATCCGCGAGTGCGGGCGCTTAGGGGCCGAGTGCTACCTGGTGAAGCCGCTCAGCGTGGAGAGCCTGATCCGGGCCACGCCACAGCTCGGCCTCTCGTCCTGCCGGGTGCAGATGGCCTAGCCGCCGCCCGGCTTGTCATGGCCCGGGGCGGCGGCATGCTCCCCGCATGCACCCGAAGGTTGTCGTTGTCGGCAGCTTCGTCCAGGACCTCTCGTGGAAGTGCGAGGGCTTTCCCGGACCCGGCGAGACCGTGATCGGCCGCTTTGCCTCGGGACCTGGCGGCAAGGGATCGAATCAGGCGGTGGCCTCGGGCCGTGCGGGCGTCCCCACGCTATTTGTCGGCGCGGTGGGCGCGGATGGATTCGCGCGGGAGGCCGCGCGGTTCTACAGGTCGGAGGGCATCGCGGCCCGCTTCGTGGTCAAGCGCGGGTACCCGACCGCGACCGCTGCAGTCCTCGTGAACGCGGACGGCCAAAATGAGATCGTGGTGGCCCTGGGGGCTAGCGAGCGACTGGCGCCGCGCGACATCCCCCTCCCGCCGATTCGTAGGGCGAGCATCGTCGTGTGTCAGCACGAGGCGAGCCTATCGGCCAACGCGTTCGTGTTCAGGACGGCCCGACGGTCGGGCGCGGCCACCTTGCTCAACCCGGCCCCCATGCGGCGCGACTTCGACCCCGGGATCCTCGCGCTGACCGACATCCTGGTGCCCAACGAGTCCGAATGCCTGGCGCTCGCCGCGCGGCTGCCGGCGTGCCGCGCGTGGGTTCGCCGCAGGCTTCCCGGCCTGCTCGGCCCCCTCGGGGTGGCTGAGCTCGAGCGCATGGAGCCGCGTCTCCTGAACCAGCTTTGCCGCAGGATGGGGGTGCCCACGGTGGTCGTGACGCTCGGGCGACGAGGCTGCCTCGTGTCGCAAGGCGAGGACGCCTTCACGCTCCTGCCCGCTCACGAGGGCATCCGGGTGGTCGACACCACGGGGGCGGGCGACGCTTTCATCGGCGGATTCGCAGCGGGCTTCGTGCAGCACTCGGGCGACATGGTCGCCGCAGCGCGCCTCGGAAACGCGGTGGCGGCGCTTTCGATCACGAAATTTGGGACAGCGCCCTCGATGCCGACGCAGGCGCAGACGCGCAGGTTTCTTGCTGGGCGTCCCTGATCGACGTCGGCGCCGGCATGCTCGACGGGCCGGGAGACCAGGGAACGCAGGTCCTGCGGTCGCAGGCAGCCTCCTGCGCCTGGAGGAATCCCTCCGGGGTCGACGCGGATGCCCGTCGTCGCGGGCCTGCACTTCAGGGTTCCAATCCTCGGCGCGCGAGCCGTCCACCCACGGCCTGAATCGACGCGTCGGACTCTCGACGTCCCGGGACTTCGGGAGCGAGATATATATTATTTATATGCAAATGAGCGGTCTGATAATGCTCTTTATATGAAAGCTTAGCGCAACAATAACGGCCTCTTTCAACCCCATGGCACGCCATTGGCTGAGTGGTCCGTCAGGCATATGGACCTCCATTCTCAACAGGCGTGTGAAGGGGACGGCATGATGCTCGGCGGTGCCGAGCCCGGACGGGACGGGCGAGGAGTCCCTTGTCACGTCCGTGCGCGGGAGCATGCCCCGTCTTCGGCCCGCGCGAATCTTCAGGCGCCTGGGATCGCGCGCACGCGCGCGCACGGGAGCGATGGAATGTCCGGCCTTTAGGATGGCGCACGGACGCCATCTCGACCGAGCCGGGGTCGGAGCCCCTGGGTCGGCGACCCGCCGCGCGGCTAGGCTCGATTTCAGGGAATGGGTAAATTTTCGACCGTAACACTACAAACTACATGAAGATGAACTACAGAAACGTGATGCTTGCCCTCGCGCTCGGCTCGTTAGGCTTTAGCGCCCTCGAGGGGCAGGTTGCAGCTTCACCGGCAACCACGGAGTCGGCGCCGCCGGCCGGGACCGAGGCCTCGAGCACGGAATCACAGGCGGGCTCGCCCGCCGTGCAACTGGGGGAGGTCAAGGTGACCGCCGAAAAGCAGGTGGCTACCGAGCAGGAGACGCCGATCAGCATGGCGGTGGAGCCCTCCGAGGAACTCATCGACCGCGGAATCATCGACGTGACCGCGCTGCTGCAGGCGACCCCCGGCGTCTCCCTCAAGAGCAACGGTCCCGGCCAGACGGAGTTCGAGATGCGGGGCATGACCTCAAGCGGTGGCAACTCCCCTACGGTGGGCTTCTACCTGGATGATGTGGCGCTGACGGCTCCGGCAGGGGCCCAGAACGGCAAGGTCGTCCTTACTCCCCCCTTGTTCGATATCGATCGCACCGAGGTGCTGCGCGGGCCCCAGGGCACAATCTACGGCTCGGGTTCCATGGGTGGCACGTTCAAGCTGATTTTCAACCAGCCCGACCTGACCACCGCCCTGGGTTCCGCTCAGAGCACGCTTTCGGGAACGCAAGGGGGCGGCTTCAACCACAACGACAACATCATGATCAATATCCCCGTGGTGCAGGACAAGCTGGCGATTCGCATCGTGGCCACGGAAGCCTACACGAGCGGCTGGATAGACCGGATCGTGCTCTATCCCTTCCCTCTGGTGAGCCCCGATGGATCGGTGCGCGGAGACGTCCTGCACGCCCCGATCCAGCAGCAATTCAAGGGCTCCAATTCCGACCAGTACGACACCCTGCGCGGGATCATCCTCTGGAAGCCGACCAAGCGGCTTTCGATCACGGCCTCGGGCTACTATTTGGGCGACAACCAGGCCGGCATCAGCGCCTTCGACCAGTTTCCGGGCAACCTGAACCATTACGAGGTCTTCAACCTTCCTGAGCCCAAGACGGACAAGGAGATCGTCGAGAGCCTGACCATTAACTACAGCTTCGACACCTTCGACGTGACGTTGGCGACCGGCTACTGGGCCCGCCGCTCAACCCAGTTTGAAGAGGCCAGCGAGATGTTCGACAATCCGGACCAGGCGCTGGCCTATTATGCCAACTACGGGCTCCCGAACCCCGGGTACTACGGGCCCAACGGAACCGGCGAGGCCTACGGCCTTGAGAACGACCCGACCAACCAGTTCAGCACGGAGCTCAGGTTCTCATCGACCGAGAAGGGACCTCTCCAATGGGTCGCGGGAACGTATTTCAGCCACTACTGGGCCACCTGGAATTTCACTGGGACGACGCCCAATTACGGCACCTACATGGACATCGGAACCGGGGCGCCGGCCACCACGCCGAACTGGTTCGACGCCTATTCGCCGACGACGATGGAGCAGTACGCCGTGTACGGGAACGCGACGTACGCGCTCACGAGCAAGCTGAAGGCGAGCTTCGGCGTGCGGTTAACCGACTATGATTACCAATTCGAGTCGGTGATCACCGGCTGGGGCTCGGCCCAGGGTAACGCGACCCCCTCGGCTTCCGGCGACATCACCCAGTCGAAGGCGGTGGTCGATCCCAAGTTCAACCTGGACTACTCGTACACCAACGACATCAACCTGTACGCGACGGCGGCGGAAGGATTCCGCCCCGGCGGCGGCAACGCGGCCTACCCGACCACGGGATCGTGGGCCGCCTCCTTCGCGGGCATGCATTACACCTCGGGAAAATGGCCCTCCACCTACAACTCTGACTCGGTGTGGAGCTACGAGGTCGGCTCAAAGACGAGGTGGCTCGGGCGGCGCCTGAGCGTCAACGCGAGCCTCTACTACGAGGACTGGAAGAACATCCAGCTGCTCGCCTATCCCAGCGACTGGGCCTTCAACATCAACGGCAACAAGGCCACGATCTACGGCGGGGACATCGAGGTGCGCGCCCTCCTGGGGCTTGGCTTCGAGCTCTCGGGTTCGGTGGGCTACCTGCATGACAAGCTGGACGGCGGACCGCACTGGGTCATCCAGCCCAACAACGTGCTTCCGGACGTCGCGCCCGAGAACGGAAACATCAACCTCTCCTACGCGACGCCCTTCCTCAAGAAATACATCTTCAAGGCCGAGGCGGAGACGGTTTACGTCGGCCCGCGCTACTCGCTGAGCTTCCTCTACTACCCGGGCTACGTGGAGAGCGGGGAGTACACCCAGCTGCCCGGCTATTCGCTGACCAATTTCCGGGTGGGCATCGAGTCCGCCCAGAACACATGGGGCGTCACGCTCTTCGTGAACAACGCATTCAACAAGCAGGCCTCGCTCGAATACCTTTACTCGGAGACACAGCCCTCGGCGGCCTTCAACCGGGTGGTCAGCAACCAGCCCCTGACCGGGGGTGTGGACATCAGCTACCACTTCTAAGAGACGAGCTGACGAGAAACGGCATCGGGCGTCTCGGGGCCGCGGAGGGTTCCCCCAAGACGCCCGGGCGCCGGGTTTGTCAAGAAGGGCGAGCCGGGCCCGCGGTGCGGGCCCGCAGCGTCAACCCGCTCGAGGGGCCGCTCCCGCCTCCGACAAGGCTCCTACATCGGGAAGGAAGCTCGCGTCTCGGCTAGGCGACACGAAGGGCCCCGAGGGCCCGGTGACGTCCGACGCAGGGCTGTGGGCGGCGGTTTGTGCCGGCCCGCACGATTTGTGCCTGTTTCGGGTAGTTCCTTAAAAACTTCATCAATAACAGGGGGTATTGTGCGTATTGTGTTCCTATTTGGTGTCCATGCACCGAATACACAGCCGTGGAGCAATCAAAACTATGAAATTTCGCGCGCTTTCCCTGGCTATGCTCATCGGTGCCCTCGGCGCCTGCCCTGCCCTGTGGTCCCGCCCGGCGTTCGGCGTTTACGAAGGCCCGGGCACGGGGGGCACGGCGAGGATTCCCGGCCTCACCCAGTGGCTGGGTCGCGCGCCGGACCGCGCGCTCGACTTTTTCGCCAACGACACGTGGCCCTCGCTCGAGAGCGACGCGGCCTGGACCTGCTACAGCTGGTCCCCGCCGGCCACCGGCGCGGTGGTGCCTGCGATGACGTTCAGCGTCCCCCTGACCGTGAACGGGACCTCCCTGGCGGACGTGGCGGCGGGTTTGCACGACAGCTCGTTCCTTTCCGTCGCCCGGTCGCTCGTCACCTACAACTGGGGGCATTCGGTGGTCCGCCTGGGCTGGGAGTTCAACGGCGGCTGGATGCCGTGGGCTGCGGACCAGAACCCAGCGGCTTACGTCGCGGCCTATCGCCATGTGGTTGCGCTCATGCGGTCGGTCCCCGGCGCTGAATTCACCTTTGACTGGTGCACCTCGTGGGGGCCGAACTCAACGGCCCCTGACAGCGTCTACCCCGGCGATGACGTGGTCGATATCATCGGCATGGACGTCTACAACCGCTATTATTCCCCGGCTGACTCCAACCCGCAGAACCGCTGGCAGATGTTTCTGACGGCGCCCTACGGGCTCAACTGGCTTGTCAGTTTCGCGGCCCTCCACGGCAAGTCGATCAGCATCCCCGAATGGGGAACCGGTGAATGGACCGTGAACGACGGCGGCGTAGGCGGCGGCGATGACTCGCTTTTCGTGACCAGCATGACGGCCTTCATGGAGTCGAACAGCGCGCTGTACAGCGACTATTGGGACATCAACGCCTCGGGCTACAATTCGGAGGTTTCTGACGGCGAGCATGCGCTGGCGGGCACCGCCCTCAGGGCCTCGTTCGGCTCGGGCGCGGCCAGTGTCGTCCCCGGCATCCCCGTCCCTGGACCCATCCCGTACGTGGGGCCGGCGGACGCATCGACCACCTCCACGGTGTCGTTCAGCTTCTCGGCCCCGTACACCGGCGGAGCCGCGACCAGCTACGTCATCCTCTACCGGGTGAGCGGCTCGGGTTCGTGGAAGGAATATGGCTCCGTGACCTGGATCGGATGGCAGACCCTCTGGGGCGTATCCCCGGGCACCTCCTATGACATCTGCGTGTATGCGCTGAATGCAGGCGGCAACGGTCCGGACTCCTCAATCTTCACCGTATCGAGCCAATCTACATGGGCTCCCCCGGAACCTGCGCCCGGCCAGATCCCCTGGATCGGGGTGGGGCAGGCGCCGACGGCGACTTCCATCTCGATCAACTTCGCCCCGCCCAACGACGGGGGAATCGCCACCTCCTACGTGATCCTGCGTCGCATCACCGGCCAGTCGGCCTGGGTGAAGGCGGAGACGGTCACGTGGACCGGATGGCAGACCGTCGCGGGGCTCGCTCCCGGGACCTCCTACCAATTCGAGGTCTACGCCTCGAACAGCGCCGGAAGCGGGTCGCCCTCCAGCGTGCTCACGCTCTCCACCCTCTCGAACTAGCCGCCTGCGGTTCCGCGGGCGCGGTAGGGAAGGACCCCATTCCGGGGAATCGCGCGGCCGTGTTAGGCTCTGGCGTGGGACAAATATCGCGTGTCCCGCGCTTATGACCGAGGCCATTCTTTCACCCACGACCCGGCGCATCGCAGGCCAGTTTAACCTTTCTGCTGACGCGCCCTGCGTCCTTGAGACCCGCTCGCCGGAGCTCGGGGCGGACCGGGCGCCGGTTCCGGCCCCCGGAAAGGCGCAGGGCCCGAGGCAGGTGCTCGTGGTCGACGACAACTCGATCCTCCTGGAAATGCTCGCCCGCACGCTTCAGCGGGCTGGGTTCGCCACCGAGAAGGCGAACGACGGCGAGGAGGGCTGGACGGCCCTCTGCGACCGGGATTTCGACCTGGTGATCACCGACAACGAGATGCCGAAGCTGACGGGGATCGACATGATGCGGCGGCTTCGGGCCGTGTCGAACGAGCCCCCGTGCCTCCTGATATCGGGCAGCTTCAACGGATCAGAGACCCTCTTCAGGCAGTTGATCCGCCCGGGCGAGATCTTGGCCAAGCCGTTCTCACCGGAGAGGCTTATTGAGATGGCGTTCGCGCTCCTCCTATACGGGGACGGCTCGCCGTCATGAGTCCGGGCTGCGGACCCCATTCTCCGCGAGGGTTCGGTCGAAGGCGTTCTCTTCGGACGTGGGTGCTTTCGGCGGCCTGGGCCCTCGCCGGCGGCGCACTCGGCGCGTCGCCCTTGCCCTTGGGCGTTTTTCTCGGAAACGGAGCCAACGGCGCCGCGAGGCTGCCGGCCTTCGAGCAGTGGCTCGGGCGCGAGCCCGCGCAGGTGCTCGACTTCTTCGCGTACGACTCGTGGGCCTCGCTGCAGAGCGACGCAGCGTGGACGTGCGCGTCCTGGCGCGGGCCGGGCCTGCGGCCGCTGGTGCGACAGGTCTGCTTGAGCGTGCCGCTCACGATCCAGGGCGCGACCCTCGCCGAGGTGGCCGACGGCCGGCGCGACGCGGTCTTCCTTGCCGTCGGCCGCTCCATGGTCGCGAGCGGGTGGGGAGGCGCCATCGTCCGCCTGGGCTGGGAATTCAACGGCTCGTGGATGCCTTGGGCGGCGGCGAGCGACCCCAAGGCGTACGTGGCTGCCTACCGTCGCGTCGTCCAGGACCTGCGCTCGACACAGGGAGCGCATTTCACGTTCGACTGGTGCTGTGCTTGGGGCCGCAACCAGATCGCGCCCGACACGGTGTACCCGGGGGATGACGTCGTGGACATCGTCGGGATGGATCTCTACACCCGATCCTACAACCCCTTCACGCGGGATCCCGGCCGAAGGTGGAGGCTGATGGAGTCGGCCTCCTACGGGCTCGACTGGCTGGTCGCCTTCTCGAGGGCGCGCCACAAGCAGCTGAGCATTCCCGAGTGGGGCACGGGCGAGGCCCTCACGCCCGACGGGGGGGTGGGCGGCGGCGACGACGCTCTCTTCGTCGAGAACATGGCGAACTTCCTGGAGTCGAGCGGCGCTGCCTATTCCGACTACTGGGACTTCCACGCGCCAGACTACGACGCGTCGGTCTCGGACGGCCAGCACCCCCTGACGGGCGCGGCGCTTCGCGAGCGGTTCGGACCGGCCGCGTATCGCTCCTCGGGGCCGCAGGCCGCCCCGGGGACGCCCTCCCTTCCATGAAGATCGCCTATTTTGTCCACGACCTGAACGACCCGGCGGTGCATCGGCGGGTGCGCATGCTGCAGGCGGGGGGCGCCACGGTCGAGCTCCTCGGTTTCTGCCGGGGCCCGGTGCCCGCGCGCGTGGAGGGGTGCTCACCCGTGCTCCTCGCGCGCACCCACGATGCGAGGCTGCTTCAACGGGCCGCCGTCACCGCGCTCGCGGCCTGCCGACTGCGCCGTCTGCGGAACGCGGTCGCCGGCGCGGATGCCGTGGTTGCGCGGCAGCTGGAGATGCTGGTGATCGCCGGCCGCGCCCGCCGGAGGCACGCCCCGCGGGCCACGTTGACCTACGAATGCCTGGATATCCACCGCCTGATGGTCGGAAGCGGTGCGATCGGGCGCGTGATGCGGGCGATCGAGGGAACGCTGCTGCGCACATGCGACCTTTTGGTCGTGAGCTCAGAGGGGTTCGTGCGTGAGTATTTCGCAAGGCGTTACCGGAGCCTGCCCCGCGTGCTGCTCTGCGAGAACAAGGTGCTCTCGCAGGAGACCGCCGGCACCCGCGGAGCGCCCCGCGCCGCCGGCGCCCCCTGGCGCATCGGGTGGTTCGGCAACATACGATGCCGCAGAAGCCTGGTCGTCCTCGCCGGGCTCACACGCCGCTTCCCGGGCAGAGTCGAGGTGGTAATCAGGGGCAGGCCCGCCCCGACGGCGATTCCCGACTTCCAGGAGATCGTTGCGACGCACCCGGGCGTGACCTTCAGCGGCCCCTACGACCGGAGGATGGACCTCGAGTCGATCTACGCGGACGTCCACTTTGCCTGGACCATGGATTTCTTCGAGTCGGGCGCCAATTCCGACTGGCTCCTGCCCAACCGGCTCTACGAGGGCGGCTTCTTCGGCGCCGTCGCCCTCGCCTTCGCGCCGGTGGAGACCGGGCGCTGGCTCAGGAGCCGGGGAGCCGGCGTGCTGGTCGAGGAGCCCCTGGACCGCAACCTCGCCGACTACTTCGGTGGCCTAGATGCAGATGGCTACCGCTCTTCGAGCGCGGCCGTGGAAAGGATCCCCCTGTCCGCACTTGTCGACGGGAAACCCGAATGCGAGGCCCTGGTCGAGACGCTCGGGCCGCCGGGCGGTTAGGGTCGGGCGGGGAGCCTGGGTTCGGGCGCGCGCCTTCTGGAGAATCCCAGGGAGAGGCCCCACATGCTGAAGACCGTGAAGGGCTGGAGCAGCGCCCCCGAGGCCACGAAGTAGTAGAGGATGAGAGCGATCACGAGGATCCGGTTCATTCCAAGCCCCTGGAACATGGTCAGCCACATCACAGCGAACGCGGCCAGGCCCACGAACCCGTACTCGAGGCCAACCTTCGGGATGGCGGAGTAATTGGCGTCCAGGCCGTTGTCGATGTTGGTCACCTGCCCGGCGCCGTGCCCGAACAGGAGCGTCCTCGGCGTCTCGTCGAGCGGGCCGGCCATCGCCGTGAAGGGCGCTATGAAGCGCTCGTGTCCGCTTGTCCCCGGCTCGGACAACTCGGCCAGACGGGATGCGAAGGCCTCCCCGTACCCGCTGGCCTCCACGAGGGCAACCGCCGCGGCGGCCACCAGAAGGACGGAGATGAGAGCCCTGCGATGGGACAGGAAGAGCAGGGAGGCGAGGACGATCAGGATTCCGGTGCCCGAGAAGGTCGACACGAGCGAGGCCACGAGGAGCGCGATCACGTAGGAGCGGCGGAAGAAGGCGAGCTCGCCCAGGAGGCCGAGACCGATGACCTGGGACGCGATCGAGGGCTCCACCATGAACATCCCGTTGGGCTTGAGCAGGTCGAGCACGCCCCGAAGCACCGGGTACGTCGTGTTGTAGTTGGCGAGCAGGAAGCGCTCGGGCACCAGGCTGATGGGGTCGATGAAGAGGCCCGGATGGAGCACCTGCACCGCGACCTGAACAAGGGCGAGCGCGCCCAGCGCGGAGGCCATGAGGATGAAGGTGTGCCAGAGCCTTGGCAGGTAGGTGTCGGTATCGAGCGCCGTGGTCAGCACGAGCGGGGAGTACACCGCGAGGATGTAGGCGGCGGAGAGGATCGAGAAGTGCTTGTGGACCAGCAGTGTCTCGAGGAAGACGACGGCCACGACGCCCGCGGTCGCCACGAGCCTGCGGGGCGAGAACGCGCCCCCGGTGAGGACCGCGATGACCCCGAAGTGGGCGAGGCCGACGAGGAAGGACAGGGGGAGCTGGCGCTCGCCGCCTAGCGGGACGGCGAAGCGGGACAGGAGCAGGGTCGTGATGACCTGGCTCTTGCAGAGGGCGAGCGTCAGGTGGTCGGTGGCGAGCCGCACGGCCGACGGGCGAGCGGAGCGATTGTGTGCCCAGGCGACGGGCGGGGCGGCGTCGCCGCGACTCATGTGCGTCGCGAGGGCTGCCAGACGCCCCCTGTTTGCCCGGAGAGCCACAGGACGAAGCCGTAGCCGAGCGCCACGTTCATCATGACGAAGTAGGATGCGAGGCGCACGACCGGGACCTTGCGGCCGGCGTGCCGCAGGACTCCGTCCAGGGCCGGGCTCGCGAGGCCGAGGAGCATCGCTGCCAGCAGGACGGCGTACGGGATGCTGAAGGCGGCGAGCCAGGCGCAGGACGCGAGGCTGGTCAGGATGAGCCCGGGCCCGATCCAGCGCAGGACCTTGTGCGAGATGAAATGGAAGCCGAGGGCCGAGAAGGGCCGGAGCAGGATGCCGCGGAAGGCGCACAGGTTCTGGAAATTTCCCCGCGACATGCGCGCCTTGCGCCTGAACTCCGTGGAGACATGCTCCGAGGCGTCCTCGCGGCAGATGGCCTCCATGTCCTGGACGGCAGCCCGGCCGAGGATCTGCGGCTGCATCGCGATGTAGAAGTCGTCCACCGTGTAGCCTGCGGGGACCGGCCGGAAGTCCTCCCGTCGGATGGCGAAGCAGGCGCCGAAGGGGGCGATCACGACACCGGAGAGCAGGCACTGCGCGCGCTTCATGCGCAGCTCGCGCCGGATGTAGGCGTCCTCCTGGGCCGCGATGCCCCCGCGGCCCCCGAGGTTGCGGGTCAGGATGTTGGCCGCAACCAGGCCCACCTCGGGCCGCACGAACCAGCTGGAGATCCTGCGCAGCGTGCCGGGATCGAACATGACATTGGCGTCGGTGAAGACGAGAATGCTGCCCTTCGCCTGGGCCGCGAGGGCGTTCACTATCGAGGGCTTGCCGGTCCTCCCGGCGAATGTGACGAGACGCGTGGGAGGGTGCTCCAGGCTGAAGGCCGCGGTGATGGGCCCGGTCGCATCCGTCGACGCGTCGTCGCCGACCAGCACCTCGAGGCCGGCTTGGGGAAAATCGGAGGCGGCCAGGCTGCGGAGCTTCTCAAGGATCACCGCCTCCTCGTTGAAGGCCGCGAAGATCACCGACACCGAGGGGAGCGGGCCGCCCGCGGGCGGGGGCCGTGGGGCGCCTGGCGCGCACAGACGCGATCCGAGCCGAAGGAGCACCGGATAGCCGGCATAGGAGTAGGCGATGCCGGCGACGCTCAGAAGAAGCGTCCACTCGAGGACCATGTGGGAAGTGGCCGTCATGCCGACGCAAGGCTGTGCGAGCGCGCCTCCCAGGCCTCGACGATCTGCTCCATGGTGTCCTCGAGGGACTGGGTGATGTCCCAGGAGGGGTAGTGCTCCCGCATCTTGCGCAGGTCCGAGTAATAGCAGATGTGGTCCCCGGAGCGGTTCTGGTCAATGTAGGTGTAGTCCTGCGCCTTGCCGGTGATCCGCTCAGCCAGATCAAAGGCCTCGAGGATGGAGGTGCTGTTGGCCTTGCCCCCTCCGAGGTTGTACACCTCACCCGCTCGCGGGGCCTCGACGAACGCCGCCATGAACCGGGCGACGTCGAGGGAATGGATGTTGTCGCGGACCTGCTTGCCCTTGTAGCCAAAGATCTTGTAGGTCCTTCCCTCGAGGTTGCACTTCACGAGGTAACTGAGGAAGCCGTGAAGCTCCACGCCCGTGTGGTTAGGGCCCGTGAGGCAGCCGCCCCTCAGGCAGCACGTCGGCAGGCCGAAGTAGCGTCCGTACTCCTGCACCATCGCATCCCCGGCGAGCTTCGAGGCGCCGAAGAGCGAGTGCTTGGACTGGTCGATCGTGAAGGTCTCCGGGATTCCGTGCGCATACAGCGGGTCCGCGAAATCCCAACGGGTCTCGAGCTCGCGCAGGGCGATCCGATTGGGTGCGTCCCCGTACACCTTGTTCGTGCTCATGTGCACGAAGGGTGACTCCGGGCACGCCTGTCGGCAGGCCTCGAGCAGGTTCATGGTGCCGACGGCGTTCGTGTCGAAGTCGTCGAACGGGATCGCGGCGGCGAGGTCGTGGCTGGGCTGAGCCGCCGTGTGGACGACGACCGTCGGCCTCAGCTCGCGCATGAGGCGCAGGACCCCCGCTCGGTCGCGGATGTCCATCTCCGTGTGGGTGAATCCGCTCAGCTCGTTGGAAAGCCTCCTCTGGTTCCAGCGCGTGTCGCCCTGGGGTCCGAAGAACACGGCCCTCTGGTTGTTATCGAGACCGTTGACCGTGTAGCCGAGCTCGCGGCTGAAGTAGGTGCAGACCTCGGAGCCGATGAGGCCCGAGGATCCGGTGACTAGGATGGTTTTCTTTGTGCTCATAAGGAGGATTCGGGGGGAAGCAGGTGCGAGAGGAGGGTGCGGCAGAAACGATCGGGCGTGTTGGCCTGCACGAAGCCGGCGGAGCGCTGCCGGTCGTAGCCGCTGCCAGGCTCGTTCAGGAAGGTCTCGATCCCGGCGGCGATAGCGCCCGGGTCGGCGGTGTCGACGCACTGGCCGAGGCCGTAGTCGCGCACGTTGGCCCCCATGAGCCCGAATTCCTGGCTGAGCACGGGGCGCTGCGCCCGGGCCGCCCTGACTAGGACCGCGCTCGATCCGAAATGCCGCTGGTAGGGGGCCAGCACGAGGTCGGCGGCCTCCATGAACGGCTGGGCGGACCCGCTCTGGATGTAGGCGTCGTGGTGCACGACCTGGACGCCGGCAGCCCGCGCGCCGGACGACAGCAGCGAGACCTGCGGGCGCAGGGCCGGGTCGAGGGGCCCGGCCATCAGGAGCGCGACCTGGCGGGCCGCCCACGGAGGCAGCATCGCCACCGACTTGAGCATGGGCACGACGCCCTTGCGCGCCGTCAGGGCCCCGAATAGCAGGAGGACCTTCCGGTCGGGATCTATCCCGTGCAGCCGCTTCATTTCCTGAGGCGTTCGCGCGTCGACGTTGCCGGGGCCCACCGGGTCCGCGAGCGCCACGGCCCGAAGTCCCAGGGCCTTGAGCGAGGGGACCGCCGAGGCGTCGAGCGTGAAGACCGTGTCGAGGTGGCGGTTGCGCGCCACCAGCTGCAGCAGCCATCTCTTTCGCAGGCGCTGCAGGTGGGCCTTCGGGCTGAACGAGCGCGCCGCCGGGTAGTGGAGGGTCGGGTGGAACAGGATCCCGGAGATGCGCACCGGGAAGGGGAATCTAAGGCCCAGGGCGAGGCCCATCTGCGCGTGGTCCATGTACATGATCAGGACGCGTTTAGGGCGGTGCTTCTTGATCGCGTCCGTCAGCAGCCTTCGGTTGCGCAGGCCCTTGACCCACAGGCTCGCCGAGGTTCCGGGTAGAGGCCCCGTCAGAGGGGCCCGCTCGGTCTGGGGGGGCTGGATCGCGCCTTTTGAGAGAGCGGGCTGCTGCTCAAGGAGGCCGGGGGCCACGGCTGCCAGCAGCTTCCCGTGGGGCGCGGCACCGATCCAGTGCTTGAGGAGATGGCACGTGAATTCCGCGTGGTGGCCGCCCAAGTTGGGCTCAAAGATCATCAGGTCGGGCCGGTTCATGGGCGTGCTCGCAGGGGCTTGTTGGTGGCTGGGTTTCCCACGGCCATGTGGCGGCCCGGGACGTCGCGGGTGACGACGGCGCCCGCGCCGACGACCGAGTCGTCGCCGACCGTCACCCCCTTCAGGATGATGGCGCGCGCCCCGACAAAGACTCGCTTGCCGAGCTGCACCGGACGGGCCTCGGACGGGTCAAGCGGCCCCCACGCCCCGCCGGGTTCCCGGCTGTGGAAGTCATTGTCGGCGATGACCGCCCCCGAGCCGATCTGGGTTCCCTCGCCAATCTCGACGGAGCGCGCGGCCACGATCACGGCGGCGCTGATGCCGACGTCTCTGCCCAGGGTGAGCACGGCTCCGGCGGAGAGGGTCCGCAGCACGCAGGGCTGGGGACAGGCCATCAGGTTGGATCGGGTCGAATTGTAGCAGCGTAGGCCCGCCCCGATGCGGATCGCTGAGCCGGGATGCCGGCTCAGGATCGGCCGGCCAATGAACAGGCTCTCGCCCTCCAGGTGAAATCCCTTCAGACGCGCCTCAAGCTTCCAGAGCCTGGACGTCGCAAGCACCGACGACC
>CAIXHE010000064.1 GCA_903919205.1 uncultured Opitutaceae bacterium
GGCTCGGTACAGATGAAATTTGTCTCCGAGGGAAAGGTGAACCAGCCGCGGGCTTCACGCCATTTATCGGCGTATAAATCCCTTGTCTTCTTTATCTTAGCGATCACCTCGTCGTAGTACACGGGGTCCTGAAGGGCCGCGAGGGCCGCCGCCTGCGAAAGGCGGCTCACGTTGTAGCTGTCGCGGACCCGGTCCAGGAGCCCGATCACCTCCGGATGGGCCAGGGCGTAGCCCACCCGGATGCCCGCCAGAGCATACGCCTTGGACAGCGTCCGCACCACCACCAGGTTTGGATGGGCCGCCAGGAAGCCCACGGCATGCTCCCGGGCAAAGGGGGCATAGGCCTCGTCGACCACCACCAGCCCCCCGAAGGAGGCCAGCACCGCGGCCAGGTCCTCCCGGGCGAAGGCGGCCCCTGTGGGGGCGTTGGGGGAGGTCAGGAAGAATACCCGGGCGTCGGATGCGGCAATGGCGCCCACCGGCAGGCGCATGCCGCGGTCGAGCTGCAGCGCCGCCCCGGCGCCGTCCTGGATACCGATGAGGACGGGATAAAGCGAGTAGCTGGGTCGGGTGAAGGCCGCCGCCGCACCTGGGCCGCAGAAGCAGCGCACCAGCAGGTTGAGGATGTCGTCGGAGCCGTTCCCGACGCACACCTGGGCGGCCGAGAGGCCGTGCAGGGCAGCGATCGCGGCCCGAAGCGGGCCGCTTGACGGGTCGGGATAGAGGCGCAGCGATCCGCCCTCAGCGCCTACCTCCGCAAGCACCGCGTCCCTCACCCTGGGCGAGGGCGGATAGGGGCACTCGTTCGTGTTCAACTTCACCCAGCCCGGGCCCGCGGGCTGCAGGCCCGGGACGTAGGCGTGCAGCCTGGGCACGTGCGGCAGCGCCAGGTCTCCGATCGGCACGGGGCTCATCCGCGTCGGGCGACCCGGATGGAGGCGGAGCGGCCGTGCGCGTCCAGCCGCTCCATCGCCGCCATCGCCACCACGGTGGGCTCGGCCGCGCGCAGGCTCCGGGCGTCGTAGTGCACGACGCTCGTGCGGCGCCGAAAATCCTCGACCCGGAGCCCGCTCGAGAAACGGCCCGCCCCTCCCGTCGGGAGCACGTGGCTCGGGCCGGCCGTGAAATCCCCGAGCGCCGTCGGCGTCTGGTTGCCCACCATGATGGCGCCGGCCGTCGTCACGGACTTGAGCAGCTTGCGCGCCGCCGCGGGGCCGACCAGGAGTTCCAGGTGCTCGGGCGCCACGCGGTTGGCGACCTCCGAGGCCTGCTCCAGCGAGCCGACCCGCACCGCGAGGAACCCGGCCTCAAGCACCCGACGGGTCTTCTCCGAGCGCGAGAGCAAGCCGATCTGGGCGGCGATCTCGGCCGCGATGCGGTCGATCGCGCGCTGCGAGGTGGCCACAAGGTAGACCTTCTCGCGGCCCGACCCGTGCTCGGCCTGGGCGAGGAGATCCGCGGCGGCGTAGTCCGGCCGGGCCGACTCGTCGGCGATCACCATCAGCTCGCTCGGGCCCGGCAGCAGGTCGACGCCCACCGTCCCGAACACCTGGCGCTTGGCCTCGCACACGTAGGCGCTGCCGGGGCCGAAGATCTTGTCGACCGCGCGCAGCGTCGCCGTGCCGTAGGCCATGGCGCCGATCGCCTGGACGCCCCCTACGCGGTACACCTCGCCGATCCCCACCAGCTCGAGCGCGGCGAGGAGCGCGGGGGCCACCCGCCCCCCGGGTCCCGAGGGGGTGAAGACGGCGATCTCGGGGCAGCCGGCGATGCGGGCCAGGCTCGCGGTCATCAGCACCGTCGAGACGAGCGGCACCTCGCCGCCCGGCACATAGAGGCCCACCCGGCGGATCGGGTCGAACTTCTCCCCCACCCTCGCCCCGTGCCGGTTGCGCGCGGACCACGCGGCCGGCACCGAGCGGCGGTTGAAGTCGCGGATGGACGCAAGCGACGCCTTGAGCGCCCTTCGGTCGGCGGCCGGCAGCGACCGGGCCGCGGCGGCGATTTCACGGGCACCGACCCGGAAGTCGCGGGGCCGCAGTTCGGCGCCGTCGAACTTGAGCGCGTACTCGGACACCGCAAGATCGCCGCGCACGCGCACGTCGGCCAGGATCGAGGCGACCGACTGGGTGATCTCGGCGGGAAGCGCCGCGGTGCGGCAGAAGGCCGCAAGGTCGGCGTCGAACTGCCTCGACGAGAACGAGAGCGTCTGCACGGTCTACTTGGGCTGGGCGACCGCGGAGGTCCCCGGCGCCAGGTTCGGGCGGGCGAACAGCTCAGGGTCGAGCGGCTCGTTGATCGTGATCCGCTCGAAGGTCGCGGTCGAGGTGACGGTGATGCCCGAGCGGCCGGTCGACACGCTGACGATCGACTTCGGGAAGCGGATGCCCTCCACGCGCACCTCGCCGCTCTCGCGGAACGAGTCGGAGTCGCGGATGGTCAGCACCAGCCGGCCGGTGTCCCGGTCGAAATACCGCGCGTAGACGATCCCCTCCCCGTGCGAGAAGTCCACCCGCTCGCAGGCGATGCCGTCGATCGTGGCGCTGCCCTTGTCCTCGACCGCGCCCCCCTCGTCGGCGCGGTAGTAGTATAGGTTCTCCCAGGTGTTGGCCCGCAGCTTCTTGATGTCCGCGGCGGGCATCCAGCGCAGGCGGAAGCGGGAGGGGTCCGCGTTCGGCGCCTGCAGGTCCCAGGCGTCGTAGCCGTCGAGCACCGTCGTGAAGGTGACGTTGGCGCCGCGCACGACGAGCCGCTGGCGCAGCGGCTTCACGAAGACCATGTCGAGCGTGGAATGCGAGGGGGGAAGGGCCTTGGGGCCGGTCTCGGTGCGGTCGAGCGAGCCCACGTAGTGGATGGACTGGAGGGAATCGAGGGTCGACTCGGGACCCAGGTAGGCCCTCGCAAGGGAGACGATCGCCGGCTCAGCGCGCGCCGGGGCGCACGCCAGGAGGAGGAGGGCGGCGCCAAAGACGCCCGGGCATGCCTTGTTCATACCTCCCATGACAGCCATTCGGGCATCAAGGTCGAAGAAAATTCACTCCCACTCGATCGTGGCCGGCGGCTTGGAGCTGACGTCGTAGACCACCCGCGAGACGCCGCGGACCTCGTTGGTGATCCGGCCGGACACCTTCTGCACCAGGTCGTAGGGGAGCCGGGTCCAGTCGGCCGTCATGGCGTCTATGCTCTCGACGACCCGGATGGCGATCACCCAGGCGTAGTTGCGCTCGTCGCCGACGACCCCCACAGACTTGACGGGAAGGAACACGCAGAAGGACTGCCAGACCTTCCAGTACCAGCCGCTCGCCATCATCTCCTCCTGGAGGATGGCATCGGCCTGGCGGAGGATGCCGAGCTTCTCGTCGTCGACCGCCCCGATCACGCGCACGCCGAGGCCCGGGCCCGGGAAGGGCTGGCGCCAGACCACCTCGCGCGGCAGGCCGAGCGCGCCGCCAAGCCGGCGGACCTCGTCCTTGAAGAGCTCCCGCAGGGGCTCGAGGAGCTTCAGCTTCATGCGGGCGGGAAGCCCGCCCACGTTGTGGTGCGTCTTGATGAGCGCGGCGGGGTTGTCGCCGATCGCGACGCTCTCGATCACGTCCGGATAGAGCGTCCCCTGCGCGAGGAAGTCGGCGTGCCCGATCTTCTTGAGCGACTTCTCGAAGACCTCGACGAAGGTGTTGCCGATGATCTTGCGCTTCCTCTCGGGCTCCTCGACGCCCTTCAGGCGCTGCAGGAAGAGCTCAGAGGCATCCACGACCCGCAGGTCGATCTTGAAGTTGCGCTTGTAGAGCGACTCCACCGCCTCGCGCTCGCCCTTGCGCAGCAGCCCGTTGTCGACGAAGACGCACGTGAGCTGCTGGCCGATGGCGCGGTGGATCAGCGCCGCGGCCACCGAGCTGTCCACGCCGCCGGAGAGGCCGAGGATCACCCTGGACTTGCCCACCGCCCCGCGGATCTCGGCGACCGCGTGCTTGATGAAGTCGCGCGTGGTCCAGTCCTGGCCGGCCCCGCAGACGCCGATCAGGAAGTTCTTGATGATGTCGGTGCCCCGCTCGGTGTGGAACACCTCCGGGTGGAACTGGATCGCGTAGAAGTTGCGCTTGCGGTCCTCGAGGACCGCGTAGGGCGCGTTCTCGGTGCTGGCGATCGGCTTGAAGCCGGGGGGAACCCGGGTCAGCTCGTCGCCGTGGGAGTTCCAGACGCGAAGCCTGGACGGCAGGCCCTTGAAGAGCCGGCCCCGGCTGCGGATCTTCAGGTTGCCGTGGCCGTACTCGCGGCGATCGCCCTTCACGACCTTGCCGCCGAGCAGGTGTCCCATCAGGTGCAGCCCGTAGCAGATGCCGAGCACCGGCACGCCCATCTCGAAGATGCCCGGGTCGGGGATCGGCGCGCCCTCAGCGAACACCGAGCTCGGGCCGCCCGAGAGGATGATGCCGATCACCCCGTCCTCGCGCAGCCTCTCGGGAGGCGTCGAGAAGTGGTAGATCTTCGAGAAGACCTGGAACTCGCGGATCCGCCGCGCGATGATCTGGGTGTACTGGGAACCGAAGTCGAGTACGGCGATGGTTTGCGGCATGGGCGTGGGAGGGAAAGGCAAACAAGAACCCCGGCTTCCGGCTGACCGCAAGTTAGAACGTCAGCCTAGAACCGCAGCCGCGCGTTTTCATGGCCGCAGCGCGGACACTTCCAGAGCTCGGTGCCCTCCGCGGCCGTGTAGAGCCGGTCGCACCGGATGCAGTGGAACGTCGTCCTGCGCCGCTCGCGGTCGAAGCGCATGTGGTCGCGCCGGTCGTAGAAGAGCCAGAGCGAAAGGAACAGCGCCGCCACGAGGACGCAGTAGATCACGACCGCTGCTGAGAACTCGACCATGGATGGGCTATAAAACAAAAGACGCGCCGAAGGTAAACCTCGGCGCGTCTCGCAAGGGGGGAAGGGACTCCCGGCCTCAGCTCTTCGTCTCGCCCTCGGGGGCGGCGGGAGCGTCCGCGGCCGCGGGGGCCTCGGCGGCGGCGGCCGCCTTGGGCTTGCGGCTCTTGGCGGAGCGCTTGCCCTTGGACTTCTTGTAGCCGGTGTCGTCTGCCTTCACGAACTCGATCAGCGCCATCTCGGCGGCGTCGCCCAGGCGCTGGGGCCCGAGCTTGTAGATGCGGGTGTAGCCGCCTGCGCGGTTGGTGAACTCCTTCACCTTGTCGTTGAAGAGCAGCGTCACGGCGTCCTCGTCGCGCACGTCGCGCAGGGCGAGGCGGCGCAGGTGGAGCGCGTCGCGCTTCTCGGTCTTCACGGCGGCGTGCTTCGCCTTGGTGATGACCTTCTCGATGAAGGGGCGCAGGGCGCGCGCCTTGGTGAGCGTCGTCTGTATCCGGCCGTGCGTGATGAGCGACGCGGCGAGGTTGGACAACATCGACTCGCGGTGCTCGCGAGTGACGCCCAGGGAGGCGTGGTGTTTATTGTGGCGCATGGATCAGGCTTCCTTCTTGGCGTCGAGCAGGCGCTCGTCGAACTTCATACCGAGGGAAAGCCCGAGTGCCTCGAGCTTCTCCTTGATCTCGTTGAGCGACTTCTTGCCGAAGTTGCGGTACTTGAGCATCTCCTGCTCGGTCTTCATCGCGAGCTCGCCGAC
>CAIXHE010000065.1 GCA_903919205.1 uncultured Opitutaceae bacterium
GAGAGGAAGCGCTGGATCTTGCGGGCGCGGTAGACGGTGAGCTTGTCCTCGGGGGAGAGCTCGTCCAGGCCCAGGATCGCGATGATGTCCTGGAGGTCCTTGTAGCGCTGCAGGACCCGCTGGAGCTCGCGGGCCACCCGGTAGTGCTCCTCGCCGACGATCGAGACCTCGAGGGCCTTCGAGACGGAGGCGAGCGGGTCGACGGCCGGGTAGATGCCGAGCTCGGCGATCGAGCGCTCGAGCACGATCGTCGAGTCCAGGTGGGCGAAGGTGTTGGCGGGCGCGGGGTCGGTCAGGTCGTCGGCGGGCACGTAGACGGCCTGCACCGAGGTGATCGAGCCCTTGTTCGTGGAGGTGATGCGCTCCTGGAGGACACCCATCTCGTTGGCGAGCGTCGGCTGGTAGCCGACGGCGGAGGGCGAGCGCCCGAGGAGGGCGGACACCTCGGAGCCGGCCTGCGAGAAGCGGAAGATGTTGTCGATGAAGAGCAGCACGTCCTGGTTCTTCTCGTCGCGGAAGTACTCGGTCATCGCGAGCGCGGAGAGGGCGACGCGCATGCGGGCGCCCGGGGGCTCGTTCATCTGGCCGTAGACGAGCGCGACCTTTGACTTGGAGAGGTCCTTCTGGTCGATGACGCCGGCCTCGGACATCTCGTGGTAGAGGTCGTTGCCCTCGCGCGAGCGCTCGCCGACGCCCGCGAACACCGAGAAGCCGCCGTGCGCCTTGGCGATGTTGTTGATGAGCTCGAGGATCACGACCGTCTTGCCGACGCCGGCCCCCCCGAAGGCCCCGGCCTTGCCGCCCTTGATGAAGGGGCAGATCAGGTCGATCACCTTGATGCCGGTCTCGAGGATCTGGGCCTTCGTGTCCTGGTCGACCAGCGCGGGCGCCGGGCGGTGGATCGGGTACTTCTTCTCGAAGACGACCGGGCCGCGGTTGTCGACCGGGTTGCCGGTCACGTCGAAGATCCGGCCGAGGACGCCGTTGCCCACCGGCACCGAGATCGGGGCCCCGGTGTCGACCACGTCCATGCCGCGCTTCAGGCCCTCGACCGAGGACATCGCGATGGCGCGGGCGAGGCCGCCGCCCAGGTGCTGCTGGATCTCGAGCGTGAGCAGCTCCTTCTTGCCGGAGACCGTGAAGTCCACGGTGAGCGCCTGGTAGATCGGCGGGATGCTGTGCTCGGCGAACTGGACGTCGACCACGGGGCCGATCACTTGGACGATTTTTCCTGTGTTCATTATGTCGAAAGGTGGGTCTTCGGGTGGAAGGGGGGTTCGGTTCAGGAGGCGCTGAAGGAGGCGGCGGCGATCTCGAGGATCTCCTGGGTGATGGCGGCCTGGCGGGCCTTGTTGTACTCGAGCGTGAGGTCGCCCAGCAGCTCGGTCGCGTTGTCCTTCGCGGTCTTCATGGCCACCATCCGCGCGCTGTGCTCCGACGCCTTGGCCGAGAGCACGAGCTGGTGGAACTGGTGGTTCACGTAGTACGGCAGGAGCGAGTTGAGCACGTCCTCCGGGCTCGGCTCGAAGAGGACCTCGCGGTCGTCGGCCTTCGTGCGGCAGGTGCCGGTGTCGATCCCGAGCTGGTCGAGGAAGTCGGCGAGGCTCGCGAGCGGCAGCACGGGCCGCAGCGTCGGCTGCTGCACGAGCGTGTTCTTGAACCTCGAGTAGGCGACCTCGATCGTGTCGATCTCGCCGTCCAGGAACTGCTTCACCATGAACTCGGCGGCCACCTTCACCTCGGCGAAGGGGACGCGGTCGTGCACCTGGAAGTCGGCGACCATGGGCCTGCGGGTGCGCGCCAGGAACTGCGTGCCCTTTCGGCCGATCGAGTAGTACTTCACCGGGACCTTGATGTCGGTCACGAGCTTGAAGAGGTTCGCGTTCAGCGGGCCGCAGAGGCCCTTGTCGGTCGTGACCAGCAGCACGCCGCGCGTCTTCACCTCTCGCTTGGCGAGGAACGGGTGCGTGGACTCGTCGACCTGCCCGGCGAGCGCCGCCAGGACGTCGGCCATCAGGTTCGCGTAGGGCAGGCCGGCCAGGGCCAGCTGCTGCGCCTTCTTCATCTTGGACGCAGCCACCAGCTCCATCGCCTTCGTGATCTGGCGGGTGTTCTTGACCGACTTGATGCGTCGGCGGATGTCGCGGGTGCTGGCCATCTAGGGGTTCCTCGGGGGGTTCGGTTTCAGGGCGGGGCTCAGGCCGCGAAGGAGGACTTCCACTCCTCGCAGGCCGCCTGGAGCTTGGCCTCGAGGTCCTTGTCGAGGGCGGCCTTGGTGCGGATCTCGGCGAGGAGCGCGTCCTTGCGGGTGGTGAAGAACGCCTTCAGCGAGCTGGCGGCCTCGACCACCTTCTTCAGCTCGATCGGGTCGAAGAAGCCCTTCTGCATGGCGAAGAGCACGGACACCTGCAGCTCGATCGGCAGCGGCGCGAACGCGGGCTGCTTGAAGAGCTCGACGATGCGGCCGCCGCGCTCGAGCTGGGCCTTGGTCTTGGCGTCGAGGTCGGAGCCGAACTGTGCGAAGGCGGCCAGCTCGCGGAACTGCGCGAGCTCTCCCTTCAGCTTTCCGCCGACCTGCTTCGTGGCCTTGATCTGGGCTGCGGAGCCGACGCGCGAGACCGAGAGGCCGACCGAGACGGCGGGGCGGATGCCCTGGTTGAACAGGTCCGTCTCGAGGAAGATCTGGCCGTCGGTGATCGAGATCACGTTGGTCGGGATGTACGCCGACACGTCGCCGGCGAGCGTCTCGATGATCGGCAGCGCGGTCAGCGAGCCCTTGCCCTCGAGGCGGGCGGCGCGCTCGAGCAGGCGGCTGTGCAGGTAGAACACGTCGCCGGGGTACGCCTCGCGGCCGGAGGGGCGCTTGAGGATGAGCGAGATCTGCCGGTAGGCCACCGCGTGCTTCGAGAGGTCGTCATAGACGATCAGGGCGTCCATGCCGTTCTCCATGAACCACTCCCCGATCGCCGCGCCCGAGTAAGGGGCCAGGTACTGGTTGGCGGGGTTGTCGGCCGCGGGAGCCGAGACGATGACCGTGAACTCGAGGGCGCCCGCGGCCTCGAGGGCGGCGATCGTGCGCACGATGTTCGAGTTCTTCTGGCCGATCGCGACGTAGATCGAGTAGACCGGCCGGAAGGCCTTGTCGCCCGAGGCGAGGCCGACCTTGTTGATCTTCGCCTGGTTGATGATCGTGTCGATCGTGATGGTCGTCTTGCCCGTGCCGCGGTCGCCGATGATCAGCTCGCGCTGGCCTCGGCCGATCGGGATCATCGAGTCTATGGCCATGATGCCCGTGAAGAGCGGCTGCGAGACCGACTTGCGGACGATGATGCCCGGGGCGATGCGCTCGACCGGGTACGCCTCCTTGGAGTCGATGGGGCCCTTGCCGTCGACCGGGTTGCCCAGGGCGTCGACCGTGCGGCCGAGGAGCGCCTTGCCCACCGGCACCGAGAGGAGCTTGCCGGTCGTCGTGACCTCGTCGCCCTCCTTCAGCTTGGAGATGTCGCCCAGGATGACGCAGCCGACCTCGGTCTCCTCAAGGTTGAGGGCGATGCCGATGGCGCCGCCCGGAAACTGCACCATCTCGTTGTACATGACGTCCGAGAGGCCGTCGATCTTGGCCACGCCGTCGGCGATGGTGCGGATGTTGCCGGTGTTCTTCTTGACCGCCTTGCTGGAGAGCTTGGCGATCTGCTGTTCGATTTGTTCGAGGACGGTGCTCATGGAGCGGATCTTGGAATGGAGGGGTGGCGGGTGTTTGGAAGGGGGCGGTCGCGCTCAGACCGAGGCCTCGAGCGCGGCGAGCTGCGCGGCGACCGAGGACTCGTAGATGTCGTCTCCGACGTGGACGCGCAGGCCGGCGATCAGCTCGGGGCGCTCCCTTGCGGTCGCGGTGACCGTGCGTCGGTAGTGCTTGGAAAGAGCCGCCGCGATCGAGGCGAGCTCGGCCTCGCTCACCGGGCCGGCGTGCTCGACCACCGCCTCGCCCTTGGCGACCTCGGTGGCGATCAGGCGATGATAGGCCTTCAGCACGGCGATCGCGTTCGCGGGAGCGTGCTTCTCGAGGTAGGCCAGCACCCCGCCCACGCGCTCGGCGGAGACGGAGCCGTCGACGAGGCTCAGGGTGACGAGCTGCCGTGCGAACTGCTGGGCGACTTTAGCGGAGGAGGCCATACCGGTTCAGCGGGACGTCAGGTGTTGGAGAGCTCGCGGGCCGCGGAGGCGTTGTAGCGCCCGCGGTCGTCCTCGGAGAGCTCCCGGGCGAGGACGCGCTCGGTGGTGGCGACCACCAGGCGGGCGATCTCGGTGCGCGCCTCGGCGAGCATCTTCCTGCGCTCGAGCTCGATCACCTGCTGGGCCTTGACGAGCATCTCGCTCGTCTTGGCGGCGGTCTCCTGGGACTGCCGGTCGAGGTACTCCTTGGCGGTCTTGCGAGCCTCCTCGATCACCTTGGAGGCCTCGGCCTGCGCCTTCTTGGCGGTGGCCTCGCTCTCGTGCTGGACGGCCTCGAGCTTCGCCTTGACCTCGTCCGCGTAGCGCAGCCCCGAATCGATCTTCTTCACGCGCTCGTCCATCGTGGAGAGCACCGGGCGGATGGCGTAGTAGTAGAGGACGCCTGCGAGGATCAGGAAGCTGACGACCTGGATCAGGACGACGTGGAGCTCGAGGCCGAACTTCTCGGGGGTGCTCGCTTCGGCTACGGCGAGGATGATGGGCAGCGTCATGGCGGGTTAAAGGGAGGGGGCGGTCCGCGCGGGGCGGACCGCCCAAAGCTCTACGGGTGTTACTTGGCGAGGAACAGGGCGAGGATGCCGAGACCCTCGGCGAGCGCCATTCCGAGAATGGCCTGCACGAGGATCTTGCCCGAGGCGCCGGGGTTGCGGCCGACTGCCTCCGCGGCCTTGAGGCCGATGAGACCGACGCCGAGGGCGGCGCCGAGGAGGCCGAAGGCACTGGCGATGTTGCCGGTGAGTTCTGCGATTTGGATGGTCATGTTGCTGTTGTCTGTTGTGGGTTGCCCGCCGTCCGCGCTCTGGGCACGGTCCCGGTCGGAAAGGGTGTGTGGGTCAGTGCTGCGCCGCGTGCTCGCCGTCGTGGGCGTGGTCGTCGCCGTGGTTGCAGAGCAGGCCGATGTAGACGGCGCTCAGCAGCGTGAACACGAAGGCCTGGATCAGGCCCACCAGGGCCTCCATGAAATAGAACACGAAGAGGAAGTGGGTCCCGTGGAGCAGGTTCTCGCCGCCGAACACGTTGCCGAAGAGGCGCACGGAAAGCGTGAAGGGGCGTATGGCGATCGAGAAGACCTCGATCAGCCCGACCAGGATGAAAATGCCGGACAGGGCGACGTAGAGGAGCTTCGGCGTCTCCTTGGGGTCCGCCTTGTTCCCGAACAGGTCCTTGATGATCAGCCTCGGGCCCGCGTACTTGAACACGATGATCGCCCACGCCCCGAAGGAGACGAGCGCGAGGGCGATCGTCCCGTTGAAGTCGGAATTGAACGGGCGGATGAGCGGGCGCGTGACCTCGAACGCGCCGTCGACGTCATGGCCCCAGCCGATCGTCCCCACACCGGGGATGAGCCCCATCCAGTTGTGGATGAGGATGAACACGAATAGGCAGAGCAGGATCGGGAACGACGCGGGGAACGCCTTCTTGCCGACGATCGGCTCGAACACGTCTCGCAGCGCCTCGATCAGCGCCTCCACGAGGGCCTGTCCGCGGCTCGGAAGAAGCGACGCGCGGCCGACCAGCGCAAGGATGAGGATGATCGTGAGCAGCGAGATCGCCCAACCGGTGACCATGCTGTTGGTGATCGTCCAGCTCCCGACGCTGAACAGGACGCTCGCCTTGGGAGAAACGCCGGCAGCCTCCGCGGCGAACGCGGGGAGCGCCGCGGACAGCGACAAAAGGAGGGTGGCGAACTTGGCGACTCGGGACATGGGTTTTACCGTCAGCTGGTACCTTTATAAACGTAAAGTTTTATTCACCCGCCCCTTGACCCGTCAACAACCGAAACCCCAAAGCTTGGCGGCTGATGGGCCCATTAGTTGGCTAGCCGGCCGTCTCGCCCCGGGAACGGCCCGCCGTGATGATCGCCACACCCCCGACGATCACCGCCACGGCGAGGAGGATGCGGGGATTCAGGGGCTCGCCGAGCAGCGCCCAGCCCAGGAATACGGCAACCACCGGATTAACATAGGCATAGGTTGAGACCATGGCCGTGCTGCTGTGCTCAAGCAGCCAGGCGTAGACGGGAAACACGATGATCGAGCCCACCACGGTGAGGTACGCGAAGGCGGTCCACGACACCGGGCTGACCGCGGCCAGATGGAGGTCCCTCCCCTCCCCTAAGAAAAGGCCCAGCAGCAAGATACAGGCGCTGCCCACCAGCATCTGTATGGAGGACGCGAGCAGCAGCGGGGTCCCGCTCGTCGCATGCTTGCTATAGAATGAGCCTATCCACCAGCTCGTGCTGGCAACGAAGAGGGCCAGCAAGCTGCCCAACGGGGGACGGTAGCCGGCGGGAATGGCCCCCGGCCCCAGGAGAAGCGCAATGCCCGCGATGCCCACGGCGACGCCTGCCACGAGGATCAGGGTCGGGCGGCGGCCGCCGGGGCGCACCCAGTCGAGGAGGACGACCATGAGCGGCGAGGCACCCGCGATCAGGCACGCCACCCCGGAGGTCACCCGTTGCTCGGACCACGTGACCATGGCGTTGCCGCCCAGCAGCAGGAAGATCCCCACGATCCCCTGGTCCCTCCACTGCAGGCGTGTGGGCCAGTCGGCCCCCCGCAGCTTGAGCACCAGGAAGAGCAGGACCCCCGCGATGCCGAAGCGCATCCCGGCCATCAGGAAGGGAGGCATGGTCTCCACCGCCACCCGGATGCCCAGGTAGGTGCTGCCCCAGATCAGGTAGATCGCGGCGTAGGCAAGGATGTAGGCGGTGCGGGACGGTGTGGCGTGGGGGGGCATCGGTCGCGCGTCACGGGCCCGCGTTCAGGGGCATTGTAGCGCGGGGGCCACCGCCAAGGACAAGCGCAGAAGTGGCGAGCCGCGGTCACGCCCCGGGCCGGTATTCCATGTAGGCGGCGGTGTCCCGGGCGACCTGCGCTCCTGCAAGCCGGCCCACGAGGTGGAGGGACGCGTCAATGCCGGCCGAGATGCCCGCCGAGGTCACGGTCCGGCCCTGGTCGTGGAAGCGGGCGCCGGGGTCGACGAGGGCGTTCGGGGCGATCCTGGAAAGCAGGCCGAGGACCTCGTGGTGCGTCGTCACGCGCAGGCCGTCCAAGAGCCCGGCGCGCGCCAGCAGGAGCGCGCCCGTGCAGACGCTCAGCGTCACCTCCGCCGCCGCGGTGCGTTCGCGTATCCAATCTATCATGACCGGGTTCTCGAGCAGAACCCGGGTCCCGGCGCCCCCGGGGACCACCAGCACGTCCGCTCTGGGGCAGTCCGCGAGCGCGTGGTCGGCGACGGCGCGCAGGCCGTTTCGCGCGCGCACGACGCCCGCGGCGAGGCCGACCGTGAAGACGTCGAAGAGCCCGTGGCCCCGCAGTTCGTCGGCCACGGCGAAGACCTCGAAGGGACCCGCGAAGTCCAGCACCTCGACGTCGTCGAAGAGCAGGAGGGCCACGTTGCGTCTCATGCGCCCCATCCTGCCCGCTAGCGGCGCCGAGCGACCAGCGTGAAATGCCGCTCGGCCCGCTTCTCGAACACGGTGGGTTCCTCGAAGGGGAGCGCGTCGGTTTGCTCGGCGCGCCACGAGGCGTGCCCCTTCAGGGAGGCCGCCACCTCGCGGAAGTAGGGCTCGTGGTCCGTCCTGAAGTAGAGCGCGCCGCCCTTCCCCACCCTCGCGGCCACGGCCTCGAGGAACGAGGGCTTCATCACCCGGTTCTTGTGATGACGGCGCTTGGGCCACGGATCCGGGAAGAGCACGTAGACCTCGGAGAACCGGGCGGTCTCCGGCAGGCAGGCCAGGAAGTCATCCGCCTCCGCCAGGAGGAAGTGCAGCCGCTCGAGCCGGGCGCGGTTGCGCTTGCGCTGGGCGCGGGCAACGCGGTCCGCCACGATGTCGATGCCTATGCAGGTAACCTCCTTTTGCGCAGCGGCATAGGCAGTCAGGAAGTGACCGTGACCGGCGCCCACCTCCCACACGAACCCGGTATCCCCGACGAGCAGGGAGCGCAGCTCGAGGCCCAGGGCCTCGCGACGGCTCGCGACCCGCGCCCGGTATTCGGCGGAGCGTGCGGGGATCACGGGTTGGGGGCCTCCGACCGGCCCGCCCCGATCGCCACCATCAGGAGGCTGATGTCCGTCGGGTTCACGCCACTCACCCGGCTCGCCTGGCCGAGCGTGTAGGGACGGATGCGGGCAAGCTTTGCCGCGCTTTCCCGCTTGAGACCCGGGAGGGCCAGATAGTCGAACGTGACAGGAATCCGGATCTTCTCCACGTGCCTCATGCGGTCGATCTCCCGCTGTTCACGTTCCAGATATCCCTGGTAGGAAATACGATACAGAACTTCCTGGCGAACCTGAGGTGTCTGACCTTGGAAGGCTTCCGGAAGGCCGCTCCCCTCCCCTCCCCGACGGATCCACGACGCCCACGAGCTTCCCTGGAAGCGTTCGCTCTCCAGGAAAAGGACCCCGTCCTGGACGGATTTGATCTTGGCGTCGATCCGGGCCAGGCGGCTTTCGCCGAGGAGCTTGTGGCGCCGGGCGTGATGCGCGAGGCGCAGTTCTGCGCTGCCATGATTCAATTGAAGTCGATACTCGGCGCGGCTCGTGAACATGCGGTAGGGCTCGTCAGTACCCTTGGTCACCAGGTCGTCGATGAGCACGCCAATGTACGATTCATGCCGGCCCAGAATCATGGGCTCCGCTCCCCTCGCCTTGCTCGCTGCATTGACGCCCGCGACGAGCCCCTGCCCCGCTGCCTCCTCATAGCCTGACGTGCCATTGATTTGGCCGGCCAGAAACAGGTTCCGGATCAACTTGGACTCGAGGGACGGATACAGCTGGGTCGGCGGTGCAAAGTCGTATTCCACCGCATAGGCTGGCCGGAGCAATTCGGCGTGCTCGAGCCCAGGGATGCTTCGAACCAGGTCGACCTGGACCTCGAACGGCAGCGACGTGGAAAGCCCATTGATATAGTACTCATTGGTCGAGCGTCCTTCGGGCTCCAGGAACAGCAGGTGCCGCGGCTTGTCGGCGAACCTCACGAACTTGTCCTCGATGCTGGGACAGTACCGGGGGCCGACGCCTTCGATCTCTCCGCTGTACATGGCGGACCGATGCAGGTTCGACCGAACGATCTCGGCCGTCTGGTCGGTGGTGTGCGTCATCCAGCACGAGACCTGTGCGGATCCCGGGGACCAGCCGATCCGGGACTCTCCCGAATGTTCCACGTGGAACAAATCCTCCGGGTCCCGGGTATCGTGGAACGCGAAGAGCGTGGGCTCCGGATCGCCCTTCTGCTCCTGCATGCGGGTGAAATCGATGCTTCGGCCGGAGATCCGTGGGGGCGTACCGGTCTTCAGGCGCCGAAGCTCCATCCCGATTTCCATCAGGCTTGCGGACAGCGTCCTGGCGCTGAAGTCACCCAGGCGGCCGCCTTCGTTCTTGTTCTGGCCGATGTGCATCAGGCCCCGCAGGAACGTGCCCGTCGTCACGACCACGCAGAGGCCCCGGAACTCGATGTCGAGGTTGGTGCGGCACCCGGTCACCGAACCGTCCGCGTAGACCAACCCGGTGACGGTGGCCTGGAAGAGCGTGAGGTTCGGCTGAAGTTCGAGGGTGTGCTTCATCCGGAACTGATAGGCCTTCTTGTCGCACTGGGCCCGAGGCGACTGCACGGCGGGCCCCTTGGATTCGTTCAAGAGCCGGAACTGGATGCCGGTCACATCGGTGTTGATCGCCATCTCGCCGCCCAAGGCGTCAATTTCCCTGACGATCTGTCCCTTGGCTTGCCCGCCGATGGCGGGGTTGCAGCTCATCTGGGCAACGGTGTCGATATTACCCGAAAGAAGCAGGGTGGAGGCCCCTGACCGAGCGGAAGCCAGCGCGGCCTCGACGCCGGCATGACCGGCGCCGCAGACGATCACGTCATAGACTTTTGGATTGATATACAAGGAGTTAGGGCGATATCGAGGAAGCGGGGCAGGGGACCGTCGGCAGCGAGGCCCCGGTCGCCCGGGTCATTTCCCGATGCAGAAGGACGTGAACAATTGATCAAGCACGCGCTCGTTGTCCACCTTGCCCGAAATCTCGCCCAGGAAACCCAGCGCCCCCCGAAGGTCGCTCGCCAGCAGTTCCGGGGGGCCGCCCGTCCGGACCTTTTCCAAAGCCGCGGCCAGGCAGCCCCGCGCCTGCTCAAGGACGTGCGCGTGGCGCACGTTGATTGCAATGCGCTCCTCGCCAAAGGTCGACTGGAGTCCCTCCGCAAGGCGCTCGAGCCGCTCCCTGAGCTCGCGCAAGCCGAGCCCCGTCAGGCTGGAGACCTCCGCGCGATCGAGCCCCGCGGGCGCGCTCGCCACGGGCGGTGCGCCCGCCGCGAGCAGGTCCATCTTGTTCAGGACGACGAGCGTATTGGAAGGGGTGATACGCGAGGCGAGCGCCTCCGCGAGGGCAGGGGAGGGCCGCGAGGCGTCGAGCACGAGGAGGAACAGGTCGGCGCCGGAGATCCGCTCCAGGGTCTTCTCGATGCCAAGCCGCTCGATCCCGGTGGCGCAGGGATTGAGGCCCGCCGTGTCGACGAGGCGCAGGCCGTGCGGCCCCGCGGACATCCTCTCCTCGATGAAGTCGCGGGTGGTCCCGGGCTCGGGGCTCACGATCGCCCGCTCGGATCCGACGAGGCGGTTCAGGAGTGAGCTCTTGCCGGCGTTCGGCTCGCCCACGATGACCGTAACGATGCCCTCCCTTAGGAGCGTCCCGGTGCGCCCGGTCGCCAGAAGCCGCTCGGCCCCCTCGAGGACCGAGGCGACCCTCGCCTCCAGGCGACCCCGGTCCTCCGGGGGGAGGTCCTCGTCGGGGAAGTCGATGTAGGCCTCGACGGTGGCGAGCGACTGGAGCACGCCGTCGACCAGCTCCTTCATGTGGCGGGACAGGGCCCCGCGGAGCACCTGCTGCGCCGAGGCAAGGGCCCGCTCGCTTCGCGCCTGGATCAGATCCATGACCGCCTCGGCCTGGCTCAGGTCCATTCGCCCGTTCAGGAAGGCCCTCTGGGTGAACTCCCCGGGCTGCGCCGGCCGGCACCCGCGGGCGAGCAGGTCGGCGAGGATCCTCTGGGCGATGTACGGGCTGCCGTGGCACGACACCTCCAGGCAGTCCTCGCCCGTGTAGGACCGGGGCCCGGGCATGTAGGTCGCCACCACGTCGTCGACCACGGCCCCCGACAAGTCCCGGTAGTCGGCGTGGGTGGCCCGCCGGGGTGGGGGAGTGCGCCCGAGCGCGGCGCGGCATACGGAGGCGGTATCGGGGCCACTGATACGCAACACAGCCAACGCCGAGGTTCCGGCGGGCGTCGCGAGCGCCGCAAGGGTGTCGGTGGTGCGCGGCATGGGGCCAACCAACCCGCGGTGCGCGCCGGACTCAAGCGCGTATGCTGCGGGCGCGCCGCCGCGCGATCCTCCCGGCGCGCTAGTTATGGCCGCGGTAGCGGATGTTCCCGTGGAGGGCCTGCAGCGCAGCCACGGCCCTCCTCACGCCGCGAGCGGCGAGCGGCGAAAGCTGGTCGCCGCGGCCCAGGGCCTCTGCGGGCACCGTGAGCAGCCACGCCTCGGGCACCCTCCCGAAGGCGTCGCGGGCGAGCGCCAGCAGGGAACTCGGATCGGACTCGGGGGCGGACTCCACCGAGGGCTTTCCGGGCTCGATCCGCCGGATCCCGAGGCGACGGGGTTCGTCGACCGCGGCGTCCACGAAGACGGTGGTCCCCGCGTGGCCGATCGGGTCGGCCAGCTCGGGCGTCAGCCTGGAGCATACGAGGGTGTGCACACCCGGCAGGTGGAGGGCCTCCACGGCCTGCGCCACCTTCGGTCCGACGCCGTCGTCACTCCGGAGGATGTTTCCGCAGCCAATCACTAGAAGCATGTCGTCCACGTCGGGTCTTTCTGGTTTTCGGGGCCTGAGGGGCTGCGGGAGGCCCCGAGGATGCCCCGTTTGGGGAAGGGGCCGAGGGCGTCCTTTTGATGCTGCGCAGTATACAATCGGGCGCGGAGGCATTCCCCGCGAATCTTGGTTTTCGCTGGGCATTTCTTGACGTGGCCCCCGGGCGGGCCCTGCCCTCAGGACGCGAGGGAGAAGTGGCGCAACCCGGCGAACTCGCGCCGGAGCTCGGCCCTGAAGTCCGGGTGGGCGATGGAGATCAGGGCCTCGCCGCGCTCGCGCAGGCTCTTGCCGTGCAGGTTGACCGCCCCGTACTCGGTCACGACCCAGTGGACGTGTCCCCGTGTCGTCACGACGCCGGCCCCGTCCGCCAGCTGGGAGGCGATCCTCGAGACCTTCCCGCCCTTGGCCGTCGAGGGAAGCGCGATGATCGGCTTGCCCCCCGGTGAGAGCGCCGCGCCTCGGATGAAGTCCATCTGGCCGCCGATACCCGAGTAGATCCTGTGCCCGATCGAGTCCGCGCAGACCTGCCCGGTCAGGTCGATCTGGAGGGCGGAGTTGATCGCCACCACCCTGGGGTTCTGGCGGATGATCGAGGTGTCGTTCGTCCAGTCGCAGGGATAGAAGGCCACGAGCGGGTTGTCGTCGACGAAGTCGAACAGCCTGCGGCTTCCGTTGATGAAGCTCGTGACGATGCGGCCGGCTCCCACCACCTTGTGGCGGTTGGTCACGGCGCCCGACTCGACCAGGTCGATCACGCGGTCCGAGAACATCTCCGTGTGCACGCCGAGGTCGTGCTTGTCCAGGAGCCGAGAGAGCACCGCGTCGGGGATGCCCCCGATGCCCATCTGGAGGGTCGACCCGTCCTCGACGAGCGCGGCCACGATCTCGCCGATGCGGGCGTCGGTGGGCGTCTCCGCCGCGGGAGCGTGCTCGTGCAGGGGCCTGTTCGTCGATATGAAGGCGCTCACCCGGCTGAAGGGCACCACGTTGTTCCCATGGGTGCGGGGCATCTGTTCGTTGATTTCCGCGATCACGATGCGCGCCGTGTCCGCGGCAGCCTTGGCCGCGTCGGCCGAGGTGCCGAGGGAGCAGAGTCCGTGCTCATCCGGGGGGGACAGCTGCAGGAGCGCGGCGTCCAGGGGCACGAAGCCGTCCGTGAAAAGCCCGGGAATGTCCGAAAGGAAGATCGGCACGTAGTCGGCGCGTCCCTCCGCGATCGGCGTGCGCAGCGGGGACCCGACAAAGAGCGAGTTGGACAGGAACTCCTTCTCGCGGCCCGGGGCCGAGTACGGGGCCGGCCCCGACGTGTGGAGGTGATAGATCCGGACGGCCTCAAGGTCGGTGCGTGCGGTCAGGGCCTCGATCAGCGGCGTCGGGGTGGCTGCGGCGCCATGGATGAATACGTTGCTCCGGCTGACGACCGAGACCACCGCCTCGGAGGGCGAGACGGCGCGGCCCTGGGCCGCCTGCCAAAAGCAGGACCGGGGGCGGACAGAAGGAGCTTTGGACGGGACCATGGCGCTTAGGATGATGACAGATCTCGGGGCGACGGTCCCCTTACGCAGTGTCCATCACTGCGCATCGATTGGCAATCACACCCGAGAGGCGCGCCAGCAGACCCCAAGCCCCATTCTGAACAACGGGTCGGGAACCTCGGCTCCTCCCGGAAAATCGACCCGCGACCGGGCCCGGAATCCTCAGGGTACGTCGTACACCTCGACCAGCGCGATTCCCGTGTCGCCGGTCACGCCCGACACCTGCGCCGTGTAGGCACCCGGGGGCAGCGTGATCAGCAGGGCCGAGTCGGCGCTGGTCGGGCTGGTCCAGGCGAACGCGCCCACCGAGGCCGCGACCTTCGCGATCTCGGCGCTGCCGCCCCAACCCGCGTTGGTCCCGATGACGGTGGTGCCCGAGAAGATCTGGAGTTCGGGATCGGCGAGCGTGCCCGACACGTTGAAGGGCGCAAGGGCGGGTCCGGAGGCGCGGATCAGCACCGTCTTCGAGGTGGAGCCGCCGATCACGAAGCCCGCGATCAGCAGGTTTGCGTCGGTGCCCACGTTGGAGCGGGCCGAGAGGTTCGTCAGGCGGGGGCTCGTGGGGGTCACGCTCGCCTCGGGCGTGGTGTCGTACACCTCCGCCAGCGCGACGCCGCTGTCGCCGCTCTTGCCGGAGACCTGCGCGGTGTACGCGCCCACCGA
>CAIXHE010000066.1 GCA_903919205.1 uncultured Opitutaceae bacterium
CGCCGGACGCTCCGTTGTTTTCCGCAGACTCGGCCCTTTGGCGCCGAGAGCACTCGCTCAACCCGCAGCCCGCCCCATGAAAAACCTAGAAAATCGAATCCCCCCACCCGTCCTGGCGATGGCCTTGGCCCTGCTGATGGCAGCGACGGCCAGACTGGCTCCCTCAGAGTCGCTGCCCGGGGCAGCGCGTCAGGCCGGAGCCGCGCTCCTTGGCGCCCTGGCACTGGGTTTCGCCGTGCCGGGCATCGGCGCCTTCCTTCGGGCGGGAACCACCATCAACCCCGTGGACATCGAGAAGGCGTCGCTGCTCGTCACTGGCGGCATCTTTGGCGTGACGCGCAACCCGATGTACGTCGCGCTCACCGCGCTTCTCACGGCGTGGGCCTTCGGGCTGGGTTCACCGTGGGGCTTCGCGGGCCCGTTGATCTTCGCGGTCTTCATCCATCGCTTTCAAATCCTCCCCGAGGAGCGTGCGCTCGGTTTGAAATTTGGGACCGAGTACGCAGCCTACCGGCGCCGCGTGCGGCGCTGGCTCTGAAGCGGGAGTTCCCGTTTCCAGCTCAGGTCGGCCGGAACGCCGTCTCGCCCGGGGCGGCCCTTGGGCGGACGCCGCCCTAATTCTTGGAGATCTCGACCGACGAGATCCGGAAGGTCGCGTTCAGCAGGGCTGGGTTCGTGCGGTCGCCCTGCACCGAGAACTGGACGATGCCGATGTACGGCGAGCGCTTGCTGAGCGCGAGGTAGAACGCCTTCAGGGCGCCCCAGTCCACCTTGGCCACGTTGAACTGCAGCGTGTGCACCGAGAACTGCCCGCTGCTGTCGTCCTTGGTCTCGCCCGAGGTGGTGTTGGAGAGCCCGTTCTCGTTCGCGATGGTCGAGACCTCGGCCAGGAGCCGCGTGCCGTCGAGCGTGCGCGCGGCCTCGAGGCTGCCGGCCGAGGAGCGGGCCTGGGCCTCGATCGCCGAGCGGTGCGAGAGCCAGAGGGCCTGGTCGGCGAGCGAGGCGGAGGTGAAGCGCACGGCGTGCACGAGGCGCGCGGTGCGGCCCGCGATGCTCGAGAACCAGGTCGCGAAGACGAGCAGCGCGATCGCGGTCAGGAGCAGCTTCTCGCGCAGCGGGCGGGCGAGGAAGAGGGCGCGCAGGGTGCGGATCATGCGGAGGCCGGCGGCAGCGCGGCGGGCTTGAAGGTGACGACCAGCGTGAACGAGATCTCGCTGTCCTTGCTGTGCTGGTCCTTGATCTCGACCTTCTCGCAGGCGGGGTTCCGCTCGATGGCCGTCTTGTAGCCGGCGATCTCGCCGGCGCTGGAGGTGTGCGCCTCGACGATGATCGTGTAGAGGCCGCTCGTCTGCGCCCGCAGGAACTGGATCGCGGGGGGCGCCTTGGGCAGCACCACCTCGGGCGAGATGGCGGAGATCATCTCGAGCGGCAGCAGGCGCTTGGTCGAGAGCTCGTCGATGCGGCTCGCCAGGTCCTGCTCGTCCATGATGCGGGCGACCGTGGGCCTCTGGGCGGCCACCTTGGCGACGCGCGCGGCCTGCCAGAACCCGGTGAAGAGGAGCGCCCCCTCGCCGAGGAGGAAGAGCAGGCAGGCGGCCAGCGCGGCGACGGTCGTCCGCCAGAGGATCATGTCGCGCCCGCGGGCCCGCGCGAGCGCGGCCAGGTCGCCCTTGTCGCGCACGTCCAGGGCGGCGACCACCGCCGTCGGCAGGACCGAGCGCAGGCTGCCGGCCTCGAAGGCCACCTCCGCGTCGCTGCCGCCGGCGCGCGGCGCCGGGGGCGACGGCACGTCGACCACGGTCCTCGACTCCCCCGACGACTTTAGGAGCTGCTGGCGCAGGCGGGCGCGCTCGTCGTCGCCGACGCCCTCGGCGAGCGGCATGTGCAGGACGCCCGAGGGCACGCCCGCCTGGTCCCAGTGCACCGCCGTCAGGCCGTCGGGCGCCGAGAGCACCACGGTCGTGGACGGCTGGACGGCCGCCCCGAGGACCGCCGCGAAGGCCGGGATCACGATGTCGGCCCCGGTCCAGGACTGGACCTGCTCGGCCGTGAAGCGGCGCCGGTAGGC
>CAIXHE010000067.1 GCA_903919205.1 uncultured Opitutaceae bacterium
CGGGCGACCTGCGCCGCGCCGGCGATCAGCGTGGACCAGAGGGCAATCGGGGTATGTCCCCACCAGGTGAACCCCAGGGCTGCTCCAAGCAGCGTGAGCGTGGGGGCGGCGCCGCGGTCCCGGAAGGACTTGACCGTTGCGTACCAGACGAGCGGAACCGCCGGCAAGGTGGTCCAGGACATATACAGGTCCGTATTGTAGGCAATGCCGAGCACGCCGGGGCACGACAGGAACAGGGCGGCGAGTCCCGCGGCGAGCCATTGGCGTTTGGGCAGAAGGGATCGCAGGCTGGCGTAGGCGGTGCCCATTGCGGCCATTCCGACGAGGACGAGGAGGAGGTTCTGAAGGGCGAAGGCGCCGAGGCTTCGCAACGTGAGGAGGTCAAGGAGGCCGCCCAAATGATGGAAGGCCGGGGCGACCCTCAGGGGATAGATGGACCCGTTGAACTGGTAGACGCTCTGCCCGATCCAGACGGGAAACACGCCCGCCCGCTCCTGCGCGACCAGGTCCGCTAGCATGGTGCCGTACCATTGGGCGTCGGGGGTTCCGTTCAGGTTTGGGTTGGCGAAACCCCGCAGGAGCCAGAGGGCGCTGACGCCCAGGAAGCCGATCCGGAGCGCCTCATTCGCCGCGGGGCTGCGGATCCGTAGGCGCCCCCAGTCGAAGACCAGCGCCCAAGCGAGGACAGGCCAAAGGGCGGCGAACCAAAGGCACCCAAGCGGCCGGTTGAGGACGAAGGCGAGAAGGCCCCCAGTGGCCACGAGCGCGCAGAGCCTGCGCGGGAGTGCCCCCACGAAATCCGCCCAGGGTCCCGGAGACAGGTCGGGCGTGCGGAAGCGCACCAGCACGGTGACCGCGGCGGCGCAGGCGGCCGCGGCCAAGGGGACCTCGGCGATCAGGCCCTGGGTGAGGGCGAGCGCCAGCGCCAGGGCGCCCAGGTCCACGGACTCGCGCCGGTGCGCACCGATCCAGGAGGACGGGCGTCGGACGAGGTCTCGCAACAGGGACATCTTTCCCAGAATCGCGGCCCGGTTGCCGGGGTTGCGAGCCCTTTCTTTCCACCCAAGGCTTGTCAGTGCCGGGCCCCGTGCGTTCTGCTCGGCGCGAGATGCCCGCCCCGACCCGAGATTCCCTCGCTCGCCCATGACCCTCGACCGATCGCTCGTGCTCCGGCTGCTGCGGTTCGGTCTGGTGGGCGTGGTGGTCATGGGCGTCTTCACCGGCCTCAACTGGCTCCTAGGCCTGCGCCTGGGCAAGGACCTGTCCTTCCTGATCGCGTACCCCCCGGCGGTGGCCCTGCATTTCTGGCTCAACAAGACCTGGACTTTCGGCAGCGGGCGCACCGACTCGGGTCGTCAGCTCTCCGAGTACCTGCTCATGGTCTTAGCGACCTTCCTGATCCAGGCGGCGGTGTTCAAGACGCTGACAAGCCTGACGGCGCTCCCAGGATGGGCGGCGGCGGGCGCCGCCAACGCGGCCCAGATGGGGATCTCCTTCCTCGTGATGCAGTACCGGATCTTCAGGCACGCGCCCCACGCGCCGTGAGCGGAGGCTAGGGTGCGCTGTCGGGTTGCAGGAGGCGGCCCATGCGCTCGGCATAGGCGACGCTCCCGCTGAAGTCCGGGTCGCAGGTTGATCCACCGATCGGGTTGTGGCCCACCACGACCTCGGACGGCGGGCACCCATAGGCCGGTTTGCCATAGGCAAGCACGGTGCGGCCGTCCATCCAGACCGTGATCCCCGAGCGGGCACGCAGGGCCTCCGCCGGGTCCAGGCCCTTCCAGAAGGCCGGGTCCGCGGCCCCGGGATAGAGGGCCGCGGAGGTGATCCAGAACTCGTGCGGGATCGCGTAGTCGACGGCGATCGGCGGGCTGACCGCGGCGCCGACCCCCCAGTGGTCGATTCCGAGGCGCACGTGATGATCGTCGTCGTAGATCACGTAGACCAGGTCGCCGGCGCCCGCGCGGCCGGTCGTGAGTAGCGGCTCGCGCCGGCCGGACTTCTGCGAGGGCAGCCGCACCACCAGGTGCTCGGCTCCCTCGGTGCCCGGGGCCGCGGGCGGCAGCGCGAAGGCCACCGACTCGAGCCGCATCGAGGGTCCCGTGAACCGGACGTCGGAGCCCGCAGCCTCGCCCACGCCCGAGTGCAGGACCGGCGGCAGGCCCGGGGGCGGCAGGCCGGGACCCATCACGTGCGCGCCGTCAAAATACACGGCTATGTCGAGGGTCTCCGGTCGACCGGGCTCCTCGCCGGGCCCGAAGTCGATCGCATGCTCGACGTTTGGATCATAGCGCACCTCGGCGCGCCGCTCGCCGCCCGCCGGCAGGCTGCGGGTGATCAGGATACGGTCCTCGCCCAGATAGGTGACCAAGCATTGGAGCGACTGCGGACCCGACGACAGGGTGAGGAGGGGCTCGGTGGCGCCCAGCCGGTCCCCGGGGAAGCGCAGCGTCATGCGTGCCTGGCGGCCCCAGGGTAGCACGAGCGAGCGCGGGATCGGCAGACGCTCGGCTCCGAGGAGTTCGCCGTTGAACCGGTCGGCGGTCAGCGACCCGAAGCGTGTGCGCCCGATCAGGATGTTGGACGGGTCGCTCTCGTAGGCGAAGGCCTTTTCGCGGATCAGCGTGCGGCCGTTCAGTTCAACGGCAAATACCGACCGGAGCGGTGCGAGTTCCGAAGGCGAGAGCGCGCGTACCTGCGGGTCGTCGAGCGGGTAGAGGGCGCTGTCGGAGACGACCAGCGTCTGGACCCGGTGATACGGCATCTCGACCGGCGCGCTGTAGAAGGCCTGCCCCCAGACGTCGGCCCCGAGGCGCACGCGGCCGTGGTCGACATTCTGCAGGAAGACGACGACGCCCGCTCCGGGGTGGCCGGTGGCCAGGAGCGGCGTCGAGTACGGATGCTGCTCGGTGGGGCGCATGAACCGCAGCAGCAGGGGACCCGACCCCGGCGGTGGGGCCTCCGGGCGCGTCCCGCGGCGCACGAGAACGAGGGCGGCCGCGGCGGCGCAGAGGACGGCGAGCGAGGCGATCCGCCGCCCGAGGGCCGAACGTCCGGAGCCGCGCGGCCACACGAGGTCCCGGGGCAGCGCGTAGAGCCGATGCAGGGCCGCGGTCGGCAGGCGCTCGCGCCCGCTCCATTGGACCAGTTGGAACGCCCCTGCCGCCGCGAGGCCGACCCACCCGAGCCCGAGCGCCCATGAGGCCCCGAGAAGGCTGAGCGGCGGATGGTACTCGAGCGTCACGTCGCTCGGGCCGGCGTTCACTGGGACCATGAGCAGGTTCTGGAGTGAGCGCTCGGGCGTCACGGGCTGTCCGTTCACCTGGGCCCTCCAGCCTCGCAGCCACATGCGCGGGGTCTCGACAAAGGCCGGCCGCGGTGACTCCACGTGCGCCCGGTAGGGGATCCATGAGCTCACCGACACGGGCAGGCGGGCGCGGTCGTATCGGTAGAGCCGGTAACTCGCCAAGGGATAGTGCTCTGCGGTGTACCGATCCGCGATGAAGAAGGCCTCGGGCGAGAGCGGCGAATCGCCGTCGAACGAGATCGGGACCACGTGGCTGCTGGTCGCCCCCGAGCCGAAGGCCCTCGGCGGCCCGTCGTTGGCGACCCCGGCGCCCGAGTCGGGCAGGTTGTACTCCCGGAAAAGCCCGCCCCCGATCAGCTGGAGCGTGCCGTGGACGGAGGGATCCGCAAACTCGAGGCGCAGGGCGTAGGTCTGGTGCGGATCCAGGTGCAGGGTCGGCGTCAGCCGGTAGTAGTTGCCCCGGTCGACGCTGCTCGCCGTCAGCATGCCCGAGGCGACGAGGACCGGGGCGCCCGGGGAACCGGCGGTGGGGTCGGTCCTCGGCGCGGCGGCGTCGGCGTTGTTCAGGAACGGCTCCTGGGTCTTCAGGTCGAGCAGGCGGTTCTCGAGCCATGGGTCCATGTACGCGTGGCTGAAGTACCCCGGCGTCGACTCGAAGGAGGAGTAGGCGTAGCGCGAAAGCTGCAGGTTGTTCAGGTTCTCGTGCAGCCGGGTGATCCCCGCGTTGGAGGAGGCCGCCAGGCCGTGCTCCAGTTTCGAGGCCTCCAGGGCAGACCAGACGACGCCCGCGGCGAGGAGCCCGAACGCGGACACCCTCAGGGCCCGTAGCGAGCGCACGCGCTCCGTGCCGAGAACGATGGCCGCGGTGAACACCGTCACCGCCGACCAGACGAGGAAGAGGCGCTGCATCGGCCACACGTTGTTGATGGTGACGAAGGTCTGGGGGGCATGCATCCAGAGCGCCTGGTTGATCCAGGGAACCGGCAGCGCGAAGAGCGGTACGAGGAGGGCGGCAAGCGCGAAGGCCCACGCCGCCCGGCTGCGGGAGCGCCCCAGCAGCGCGAGCGAAAGGAGCAGCGCGGCCAGCAGGGCGTACCCAATCTGGTAGGTGGTGAGTCCCTCCGAACGCAGGTTGATCGGCTGGAAGTTGGCCGGAAAGTACCTGTGGATCATCTCCACCGCGTAGCCGGCCGAGGAGACCACCTTGTATTGGTTCTCAAGGCCGATCACCGAGACGAAGGGCCAGGAGCCGAGGACAAGGAATGCCGCGGCCATGAACCCGACGCTCTCGAACTCCCAGGCCCAGCGGCGCCGCGACAGGAGGGCGAGCGTGTAGAGGCCCGCGGCCACGAGCGTCATCCACATCCCGACCGGCGGATGGCACAGCCAGGTTGCGGCGAGCCCGGTGGCGATCCAGAAGCGTCCCCAGCGGTCGTCCAGGTGCCACACCCGCCAGCAGCCGTGCAGCACCAGGGGCACGAAGGGCACCGCCGTGAAGGTCATGTACTGGTCGCCCGACTTGAGCGGGGCGACCACGCCCGGGCCAAGGATCCAGAGCACCGACAGCAGGCAGGCGATCCAGCGGCCGTTCCCGACGATCGGCCGCAGGCAGGCATAGCAGCTGTAGGCGCCCCTGAGCGCGCAGAGCGCGAGCTCGAGGTTGCGCAGGGCGAGGGGCTCGAGCGACTGTCCCGTCAGGAGGTCGAGGAGGCCTCCCAGGACCTGGAAGC
>CAIXHE010000068.1 GCA_903919205.1 uncultured Opitutaceae bacterium
GAGGTCGAGGGCGACCGGTACTTTCCCGAGTGGAGGCACCTCGCCTGGCGAGAGACCGCGCGCCGCGAGAGCGCGGACGCGCACTACCGCTACACGTTCCTCACGCTCGAGCGCTAGCCCGCCGCGCGCGCCGCGTGCGCCCGGGCGACCTCCACGTATTTCTCGGCCCAGCCGCGCAGGCCGGCCCGCTCCGCGGCCGAGAGCGCTCGCACGACCTTCGCGGGGGAGCCGTAGACCAGCGACCCCGGCGGGCACTGGAATCGCTGAGGCACCAGGGAGTGGGCGCCCACGATGCTGCGCGCCCCGATCACCGCGCCGTCGAGCACGGTCGACCCCATCCCGATCAGGCACTCGTCGCCGACCGTGCAGGCGTGCACGATGGCATTGTGGCCGATCGTGCACCAGGCCCCGATGTGGGCCCCGTGCTCGTCGGAGAGGTGCACCACCGCATTGTCCTGGACGTTCGTGCCCTCACCGACGCGGATCACGTTGATGTCCCCCCGGAGCACGGCGCCGTAGAAGACGCTGGTGTTCGGGCCGAGGACGACATCCCCGACCACGGTGGCACTCGACGCCACGAACAGGCACGCACCCGTCTCGGGCGTCCTAGACAGGTGCTTCGCCAGCCGTTCCTTGACCGTCATGGGGCCGATTGAGCGCCGATCCCCGCCTAACGAAAAGCATATTCGCCCCCCCGGGCCGACCCCCCGCCACCTCAGAGCGTCCCGAGGAACGCGAGCAGCTGCTGCTTCTCGGAGGCGGTGAGCCCGGAATACGCGGCGCTCGAGGCCGCCCCCTGCCCGGCGTGATCGAGGATCGCCTGGGCCACCGTCTGGGCACGTCCGTCGTGCAGGTAGGGACCGCGCGCGCCGAGACCCCAGAGCGGCGCTGTGCGCATCTCCTTCGTCGAGGCATCCCCCTGGGCGATACCGTCGCCGAGGGCTCCCATGTCATGGACAAGGAGGTCCGAGTAGAGGGCCACGCTGCGGTTCGCGAGCGCCGCGCTCGAGTTGGGGCCCGTCTCGAGGGTGGGCGTGTGGCAGCTCGCGCAGCCCGTCGACACGAAGAGCTTCTGGCCGGCAACCGTGGAGGCCGAGGGCGCGCCTCCTGCCGGCGGGGGCGCCAGCAGGCGCATGAAGTTGGCCAATCGGTCGATCTCGGAGAGCCCGGTCTTGGAGTTCGGCTGGTCCTCGATCGGGGCCGAGGGGCTTACGTACTTGGCCAGAAGGGCCTCGTTGCCGTCGGGCGCAGCCGCCTTGGGGAAAAGGCGGTTGGTGATGCCGATCTCCTCGTTGAGCGCGTCCGCGCTGAAAGAGAGCAGCGTGGCGTGCTGGGCCTTCCAGCCGAACCGCCCCACCCGCTCTTCGCCGGACGCGACGTCCGCGACCATCGCGGCTCGCCCGCGGACTGACTCGGGCTCCTCAGATGCGTTGGCCTCGATTGTGGCGTCCGGTATGGCCTCCAGCAGGCCCGCGCCGAACAGGGGAGTCGGGATGCGCTTGGCCTGGACGTTCGACTCGCTCGGCACCACCTCCAGGAGCGCCGGGGCGATCGCATGGGCGTGCAGCAGCGTCCCGTCCAGCGAGGTGAGCGGGTCGAACACGCCGTCCTCGGTGCGACCAAACCGTGTGACGGCGTTGTGGCTCGTGCCCCCCGGGGCGGGTGCCGAGTGGCAGACCACGCAGGAGGTGTTGTTGAAGAGGGGGCCGAGTCCGGTCTGCGGCGTCTCTACCGTCCTGAAGTCGCCGGAACCGGCCGTGAACTCCGCCTTCTCCGCCGCGGTGGCCGCGGCCAGCACCAGCCCGAATCCGACGACAGCGGGGGCCGGTGCCCCGGGAGCGCCGGGCGCCCCTGGGGCGACTGGCGCCGGCCGGCCTTGGGGAACCGGCGGCTGCGAACGCAGGGAGTACACGGAGGCGAGGGCGCAGAGCAAGAGGAGCGCAGGGCGGGCGTGGGGGATTCTCGGGTTCATGGGCCCAGCCTATCCGAACGCGGATTAAGCTCGCATTAAGAGCCCGCGCTCCGCCGAATTTTTCCGGTGCGAGGCCCTCTTCATCTCCCCTTAATCTCGCAGGACGTATTCTGCGCGGCGTGCACGCCCTGATCCCATGAGAGTCCTGGTGGTGGAGGACGAACCCGACCTTCTGGCAGGGGTGGTGCGCGCGCTGCGCACGCAGGGCTACTCCGTGGACAGCGCAGCGGACGGCGAGGAGGGGCTCTTCAAGGCCGAGTCGGTCGACTACGATGCGGTGCTCCTCGATGTGATGCTGCCCGTCCGCGACGGATGGAGCGTGCTCGAGGCGCTCCGTCGCAAGAAGAAGACCCCCGTCCTCATGCTCACTGCCCGGGACCGGCCCGTCGACAAGGTGCGCGGGCTCGACTCGGGTGCGGACGATTACCTGGTGAAGCCGTTCGACCTCGGCGAGCTGTTGGCGCGCGTGCGGGCGCTCATTCGCCGCGGCGCGCAGGAGCCCAGTCCCGAGATCACCCTCGGCGACGTGCGCATCGAGCAGGCCGCACGCCGCGTCACCCGCCTCGGTGCCCCGGTCACGCTCACGGCCAAGGAGTACACCATCCTCGAGTACCTTGCGCTCAACCGCGGCCGCCTCGTGACCCGCAGCGCGCTCTACGAGCACGTCTTTGACGAGAACGACGACTCCTTCTCGAACCTGATCGACGTCCACATCTCCAACCTCCGAAAGAAGCTAGGGCACGGTCTGATCGCGACCCGCAGGGGCCTCGGCTACTGCATCGAATGAAACGCACCCGCTCGATCACGTGGCGCCTCCAGTTCTGGTACGGCATCCTGCTGGCCGTCGTGCTCGCGGGCTTCGGCCTTACGGCCTACATGTTCGAGCGCTCGGCGCTCGTTCGCACGACCGACGCCGAGCTCGAGCGCCGCATCGGCTCGGTCGCGCGCGAGGTGCGCCAGGCAGCCAAGCCCCCGGGCGGGCCGGGGGATCTCCGGCCGGACGAGCCTCCCCCCGAAGGCCCACCCGAGGACGACCCCGGACGGGAGCCCAGGCCCCGCCGCGCGCCGGGCCTCTCACTCGCGCCCCGCGAGCGCCAATCTTATGCCGCCGACGCGCCGGGTGGCTGGTATTACATCCTCTGGCTTGACCAGGGACGCCAGGTGATCCGCTCGCCCAAGGCCCCGGCGGACGTCCCTATGCCCCGGCTTCTGGAGGATCGGCCCAGCGGGCCCGTGCTGCGGGCCCGCGGCGACATCCGCGAAGCCTGCATGCCGCTCAAGCCGGGCGACGTGGCGCTCGTGGGCCGCATCCTCACCGAGGACTTCCAGCAGCTGAGGCAGTTCGCGTGGCTTCTCGGCATCTCCGCTGTGGCCATCCTGGCGCTCGGCCTGCTGGGCGGCTATTGGCTCGTCAGTCGCTCGCTCCGGCCGATCGCCGAGATAAGCCGCGCGGCCGCGAGGATCGCGGCCGGCAACCTCGGCTTGCGCATCCAGACCGACGACACCGAGAGCGAGCTGGGAGAGCTGACGAGGGTTCTCAACGACACGTTCGGCCGCCTGGAGGCGTCGTTCGTGCAGCAGACGCGCTTCACGGCGGACGCGGCCCACGAGCTTCGAACCCCCGTTGCGGTGCTACTCACGCACACCCAGAACGCCCTAGCCGTGGCCTGCCCCTCGGAGACCCACCAGGAGGCGTTCGAGGCCTGCCAGCGAGCGGCCCAGCGCATGCGCTCCCTGATCGAGGCGCTCCTCACGCTGGCTCGCCTCGACTCCGGGGAGCGGACGATGCGACGGGAGTCCTTCGACCTGTCGCGGCTCGCGTCGGAGAGCCTCGGCCTGGTGCGCCCCCTCGCCGAGCGGCGGGGCATCACGGTCGAGTCGGACCTCGCCCCCACCCCGTGCGTGGGCGACCCGGGCCAGATCGACCAGGTGATCATGAACCTCGTGACGAACGCGATCCACCACAACGTCGAGAAGGGGCGCGTGCGGGTCACCACCCGGACGGACTGCGGCTGCGCCGTCTTCGCGGTCTCCGACAGCGGGCCCGGCATCGCTCAAGGCCACCTTTCGCATGTATTCGAGCGGTTCTACAGGGCGGATGCGTCGCGCAGCCGATCGTCGGGTGGCACGGGTCTCGGGCTCGCGATCGCCAAGGCGATCGTGGAGGCGCACGGCGGCTCTATCCGTGCGGAGAGCCGCAAGGAGGGGGGGGCCGTGTTCACGGTCGTCCTGCCGGCCGCGGGTTCGCCCGGTTAGGGGGCGCCGCACGATTCTCGTTGCAGGCCGCGCGTTTTGGGGCCGCCTTCTGCACATGGGCTCCAAATACGTGCCGAGCATTAAGGACGTGCAGGCAAACCTGAGGTACCAGCGCAAGCAGCAGGAGGCCGCGCGCGCCAAGCGGTCCGCCGCCAAGGCAGCCCCGCCCAAGCCCAACGCTCCGTAGAGCGCCTATTTCTCCTTCGAATAAGGGACGCCCACCGCCCTAGGGGCGACCGACTCGCCCACGAAGCCCGCCAGCAGCAGCACGGTGAGGATGTAGGGTAAGGCGATGATGAACTGCACGGGCACGACGCCGACCCCCGGAAGCGCCACGCCCTGCAGCCGGGCCGCCCCGGCATCCGCGAAAGCGAAGAGCAGGCAGGCAGCGAGCGTCGGGTAGGGCCGCCACTTCCCGAAGATGAGGGCGGCCAAGGCCAGGTAGCCCTTTCCAGCGGTCATGTCGCGAACGAAGCCGGCGCTCGCCACGGTGGAGATGTAGGTTCCCGCGACGCCGCAGAGCACGCCCGAGATCAGGCATGCCTGGTAGCGCAGGGCATTGACTGAGATCCCCGCGGTGTCCACCGCGAGCGGATTCTCGCCTACCGCGCGCAGGCGAAGTCCGAAGCGGGTCCGGTAGAGCACCCAGGCGCTCGCGGGAACCACGATCGCTGCAAGATAGACGATGGGGCTGTGCCCGCTTACGAGCTCAGCGTAGGCGAGCCCGGGAAGCGGGTGAGCGCGGGCCGCCTGGGCCCACGGCCAAGGCAAACCGAGGAAGCGCTGGCCGGGAAGGTCGAGCTGGGGGGTCTGCCCCCCCTGCTCGAACCAGGCGAGGGCCAGCGTCGGGGCGAGACCCGCCACCATGATGTTCACGGCCATCGCCGCGACCACCTGGTTTCCCCGGTGGGTCACGCACGCGAACGCGACGACGAGTCCGAGGAACACCGCGGCGGCGACCCCGGCACCCAGCCCCATCCAGGCCGAGCCCGTGACCGCAGCCACGGCCGCCGAGGCAAAGGCGGCAGCAAGCATCTTCCCCTCGAGGGCCAGGTCAATCACGCCGGCCCGCTCCGAGAACATGCCGGCCAGGGCCGCGATGACGAGCGGGGTCGCGACGCGAATCGTCGCGGCCATGATGAGGATCACTTCCCGGTAGGTGTCCATGTCAGCGGGAGGCCGCCCCGAGGAGCGCGGCCAGCGGCCTGCGGAACAGGTTCTCCATCGCGCCGCAGAAGAGGATCACAAGCCCCTGGATGAGGATCACCATGTCTCGGTTCACATGGGGCATGTCAAAGGAGAGCTGCGATCCCCCCTGGTAGAGGGCCCCGAACAGGAGCGACGAAGCCAGGATTCCCAGCGGATGGTTTCGACCCATCAGGGCCACGGCGATGCCGACGATCCCCGCGCCCCCCGGGAAATCCAGGAGGATCCGGTGCTGTGAGCCGGCGAGCTCATTCACGCCGAGGCAGCCCGCCAGCGCCCCCGACAGCAGCATCGCCACGATCGTGGTGCGCTCGGGCGAGATCCCTGCGTAGACGGCGGCCTGCGGGTTCTGCCCCACGACCCTGAGGGCGTAGCCCCAGCGGGTCCTCCAGAGGAACAGCCAGACGAGCAGGCAGGCTGCGAGCGCCAGGGCCGAGGCCAGGTTGAAGGGGGACGACGCGAACTTGATTCCCATTCGGCCGAGCACATCGGTCATGGCGGGCATGACTGCCCCCGGCCCGAACTCCCGGGACTCGGGCGACTGCTGGCCGGGCCTAATCAGGACGTTCACGAGCAGGTAGGTCATCAGCGCCGAGGCGATGAAGTTGAACATGATCGTCGTGATCACGATGTGGCTGCCCCTGCGGGCCTGCAGCCAGGCGGGGACGAAGGCCCAGGCGGCCCCGAAGACGCAGCCCGCCGCGATCATGGCCGGGATCACTACCCAGGCGGACCAGGCCCCCATAGCGAGGCCGACCAGCCCCACGCCGAGGCCTCCGATGTACGCCTGGCCCTCGCCGCCGATGTTGAAGAGTCCCGCATGGAAGGCGACCGCCACCGCGAGCCCGGTGAAGACGAAGTCGGTCGCGTAGAAGAGCGTGTAGCCAATCGAGTCCTGCGAGCCGAAGGCCCCCGCGACCATGAGCTTGAGGGCGGCCCACGGGCTCTCTCCGATCAGGCGCACCACGATGCCCGAGAGCAGCAGGGCCGCCGCCAGGTTGACGAGCGGCAGCAGGCCGTACTCGGCCCACCGGGGAAGCCGGCCGCCGGCGCTCACCGGGAGCCCTCCCTGCGGACTCCGGCCATCATGAGGCCCAGGGTCTCCTCCGTGGCTTCCGCCCCCGGCAGCTCACCCACCACCTCGCCGCCAGCCATCACCAGGATCCGGTCCGAGAGCCCCATGATCTCGTCCAGCTCGACAGAGACCACGAGCACCGCCTTGCCTTGGTCCCTTAGCTCGACGATTCGCCGATGGATGAACTCGATCGCCCCAATGTCGACCCCGCGCGTCGGCTGGCCGACGATCAGCACCGAGGGCCCGCAGTCCATCTCGCGCGCGAGCACGAGCTTCTGCTGGTTGCCCCCGGAGAACGACGTGATCCTAAGGGACGGGTCGGTCGGCCTCACGTCGAAGGCGGACATCTTGGCGACGCAGTCCGCCCGGATCGCCCCGCGCCTGAAGAATCCGCCGCGCGCGAAGGCGCCTCGGTCGTGGTAGCCGAGGATCACGTTGTCCTCCGCCGAGAAGCTCGAGACGACGCCCATCTTGAGGCGGTCCTCGGGCACGTGCGCGACGCCAAGCGAGCGCAGGCCCCTCGGGCCGAGGCCCTTCGGGGTGAGCGCACGGCCGGAGAGAAGGACCTCGCCCGATGTAGGCCTGCGGATGCCCGTGAGGGCCTCGAGCAGCTCGGTCTGACCGTTCCCGGAGACGCCGGCGATGCCGACGATCTCGCCTGCCCGGAGCGCGAAGCTTGCAGACTTGACCCTGGGCACGCCGAGGCGGTCGCTGACGCAGAGGTTGCGCACCTCGAGGAGGACGGGGCCCGGGGAGGCCGGCCCCTTCTCGACCCGGAGCGAGACCGACCTGCCGACCATCTGCTCGGCCAGGGCCTTGGGCGAGGTGTCGCGGGTGGCCGTCTCGTGAACCACGGCGCCCTGGCGCATGACCGTGACCCGATCGGTGACCGCCATGATCTCGCGCAGCTTGTGGGTGACCAGGACCACGGTCTTCCCCTGGTCGCGCAGCAGCGAGAGCATCCGGAACAGCTGGTCCGCCTCGGGGGGCGTGAGGACCGCCGTCGGCTCATCGAGGATCAGGATCTCGGCGCGGTGGTGGAGCGCCTTCAGGATCTCAACCCGCTGCTGGAGGCCCACCGGCAGGTGGCCGGTCTCGGCGTCGAGCGGCACGTCGAGCCCGTAGTCGCGGGCGAGGGCCTCAAGCCCCGCCCTCGCCGCGGCAAGGCCCTTCCCGAGGAGGCGGCCGCCCTCGGCGCCCAGCACCACGTTCTCGAGCACCGAGAAGTTCTCCACGAGCATGAAGTGCTGGTGCACCATGCCGATGCCCGCGTCTATGGAGTCGCGCGGCCTGCCGATCTGGACCGCCCTTCCATTCACCCGGATCTCACCCCTGTCCGCGCGGTGAAACCCGTAGACGATGTTCATCAGCGTCGACTTGCCCGCCCCGTTCTCTCCGATCAGTCCGTGAATCGAGCCCCGGGCAACCGACAGGTTCACGTCGCGGTTCGCGTGCACGGCGCCGAAGCGCTTGTCGATCCCCACCAGCTCCAGCGCCGGGGCGGGTCTTCCGGGAGCCTGGGGTGATGGACTCTCCGGTTCCACGGGACTCAGGGCGACTTGTATTCGGGCACAGTGATCTTCCCGGAGATGATGTCGGCCCTGGCCTGGTTGAGGCGGGCCTCCATGTCGGGGCTCACCAGCTTGCGATTGAATTCGTCGATCGACACGCCGACGCCCTCCTCGGCCAAGCCTAGCACCTTCACGCCGGGCCTCCACGTGCCCTTCCTCGCCTCAGAGAACGCGGTGTAAACGGCGACGTCGACCCGCTTCAGGGCCGAGGTGAGCACGCTTCCCGGGTGCAGATAGTCCTGGTTGCTGTCGCAGCCGATGCTGAGCAGGCCCGCGTCGGCGGCCGCCTGCATCACGCCGACGCCCGTGGCTCCGGCCGCATGGAACACGACATCGGCGCCGCGCCCAAACTGGCTCTTCGCAAGCTCGGCCCCCTCGGAGGGGTTGGTCCACGCGGCGGGGGTGGTGCCGGTCATGTTCTCGAACACCTCATCCTTGGGATTCACGTAGGCGACGCCGGCCCGGTACCCGAGCGCGAACTTCCGGATGAGGGGGATGTCCATGCCGCCCACGAAGCCGACCTTTCCGGTCTTCGAGGCCAGGGCGGCCGCCATCCCGCAGAGGAACGAGGACTCCTGCTCGCGGAACACGATCGACTCTACGTTCGGGAGGTCCACGACGGCGTCCACCAGGGTGAACTTCACGTCGGGATACTCCTTCGCCACGGTCTCGACGGCGGAGGCCTGGGTGAAGCCCACGGCCACGATGATGCTGGCACCGCGCCGCGCGAACTGGCGCATGATCTGTTCGCGCTGGGACGCGTTCTGGATCTCGAACTCGCGGGCGGCGATGCCCGTCTCCTTCTTGAAGCGCTGCACGCCCTCGCTCGCCGACTGGTTGAACGATCGGTCGAACTTTCCGCCGAAATCGTAGATGATGGCGGGCGAGAAGTCGGCCGCGCGCACGGACGGCGCAAGCGCCGCCATCAGGGCTAGGAGGGGCAGGAGTCGCTTCACTTTACCGGGACCGCGTTCAGGTTCCAGATATCGCGAGCGTAGTCACGGATCGTGCGGTCGCTCGAGAACTTTCCCACGCGGGCCGTGTTGAGGATCGCCTTTCGGGCCCATCCCTCGCGGTCCCTGAACGCCGCGTCGACCCGGGCCTGGCAGTCGCTGTAGGAGCGGAAGTCAGCCAGCACCATGTAGGGGTCGCCCTCGTTGAGCAGGGTGCGGTGGACCGGCCCGAAGGCGCTGTGCTCGTCGGGGACCCAGTAGTCGCTCCCGAGCCAGTCTACCACGGCGCGGATCTCCTCGTCGTCGCGGTGGTAGTCCCATGGGTTGTAGCCCCGGATGCGGAGCGCCTCGACCTCCTCGACCGTCATGCCGAAGATGAAGATGTTGTCGTCGCCAACCTCCTCCTTGATCTCGATGTTGGCGCCGTCGAGCGTCCCGATGGTGAGCGCGCCGTTGAGGGCGAGCTTCATGTTGCCCGTCCCGGAGGCCTCCTTGCCCGCGGTCGAAATCTGCTCGGAAAGGTCGGCGGCCGGGATGATCTTCTCGGCCAGCGAGACCCGGTAGTTAGGCATGAAGGCGACCTTTATCTTGTCCTTGATCCGGGCGTCGGAGTTGATGCGCGCGCCGATCACGTTGATGGCACGGATGAGGTTCTTGGCCACGTCGTAGCCGGGGGCCGCCTTGGCGGCGAAGATGAAGACCCTCGGGGTGATGTCCAGGGACGGGTTCTGCAGGAGCCTGCGGTAAAGGGCCAGGATGTGGAGCAGGTTCAGGTGCTGGCGCTTGTACTCATGAAGACGCTTGATCTGCGCATCGAAGATCGCGTCGGGCGACACCTGGATGCCGCACTCGGCCTCGATTTCACGGGCAAGGTCCACCTTGTTGGCGCGCTTGATGGCCATGAACTCGCGCCTGAAGTCGGCGTCGTCGGCGTGCTTCTCCAGTCCGCGCAGCAGGTCGAGGTCGCGCGCCCAGTCCCCGCTGCCGAGCGTTCGGGTGACCAAGTCCGAGAGCCTCGGGTTGCACTGCAAAAGCCAGCGCCTCGGCGTGATCCCGTTCGTCTTGTTCTGGAACTTGCCCGGGTAGAGCGCCGCGAACTCCGGGAACAGGTTTTTCTGGAGCAGGGCCGAGTGGAGCGCGGCCACGCCGTTCACGGCGTGCGAGCCGGCCACCGCGATGTTGGCCATGCGCACCATCTTGTGCCCGTTTTCCTCGATCAGGGAGCAGGCCCGCTTCTTGTCGTTGTCGTCGGGCCACTTGGCCTGGCAGAGCGCCAGCACCCGAACGTTGATCTCGTAGATGATCTGCAGGTGGCGGGGCAGCACCTTCTCGAAGAGCGGCACACCCCACTTCTCTAGGGCCTCGGGCAGCAGCGTGTGGTTCGTGTAGGCGAGCGTTCGCACCGTGATGTCCCAAGCCGCTTCCCATTCGATGTCGTACTCGTCGAGCAGCAGCCGCATGAGCTCCACGACCGAGATCGAGGGGTGGGTGTCGTTCAGCTGGATCGCCACCTTGTCCGGGAAATTTTTCCAGGTGTTTCCCGCCGACCGGAAATGCCGGCGGATGATGTCGCGGATGGAGCAGGAGACGAAGAAGTACTGCTGGATCAGGCGCAGCTCCTTGCCGTTCTCGGTCTTGTCGTTCGGGTAGAGGACCTTGGTGATCGTCTCGCCCATCGCCTTCTCGTGAACGGCCTCGACGTAGCCTCCGGAGTTGAAAGCCGCCAAGTCGAAGTCGTGCGAGGCCCGCGAGGCCCAGAGCCTGAGCAGGTTCACGGTCTTGGTGCCGTATCCGGCGATCGGGATGTCGTGGGGCACCCCGAGAATGGACCGGGTGTCCACCCACTTAGGCCGGTAATTGCCGTGGTCGTCGAAGATGTTCACCACCCGGCCGAACAGCTTCACCTCCTGGATGAACTCGGGGCGAACGATCTCCCAGGGGCTGCCGAAGAGCATCCATCGGTCGGGATGCTCCGTTTGGCTGCCATCCACGATCTCCTGCTTGAAGAGGCCGAATTCGTAGTTGATGCCGTACCCAAGCGCCGGGTAGTCGAGGGTCGCCAGCGAATCGAGGAAGCAGGAGGCCAGGCGCCCGAGGCCGCCGTTGCCCAGGCCCATGTCGACTTCCGCCTCGCGCACGTCCTGAAAATCTACCTTCAGGGACTTGAGAGCCTCCTTGACCGGTTCCTCCAGCCCCGTGGCCAGCAGATTGCTCTCGAACAGGCGGCCCATCAGGTACTCCATCGAGAAGTAGTAGACCCGCCTGGCATTAACCGAGTTGTGCACCGACTGCGTGGCGATCATGCGCTCGCAGATGGTGTCCCTAACAGCAAGGGAAGTGGCTATCCACCAATCCCTTGGCGTGGCGGAGGCGGCGTGCCTCGCCAGGGTGGAGGTGAGGTGCCGCAGGATCAGCGACTTCATCACCTCGGCGGGTGCATCGTGGATCCTCGTGTCGATTGATGGAGTGGCCATGCGAAGGGGGGAAGCGATACCCACGCAAGACTCAGGCCAGCCATGGGTTCGGTCACGCTAAAACTGGGTCGGCCGGCCTATTTTTGGAATCGCCGTGCAAGCTCATTGTGGTTGAGCTCCACGCAGGTCGGGCGCCCGGACGGGCTGGAGAGAGGGGTCTCGGTTGCAAAGAGCTGGCCCACCAGGGAAACGGCCTCGGCCTCGCTCGAGGTCGCATTCAGGCGCACGGCCTTGGAGGCTGCGAGCCGGGCAAGCTCGTCGCGGGCCACCTCGAGGTCCTTGCCCGAAATGCGGCCTTCGCGAAGGGCGCCCACCAGGTCCCTCAGGAACCCTTCCGCGTCGCCGGGCTCCATCCACGACGGCAGCGCCTCGACACGGAAGAAATTGCGCCCGAACTCAGCCACCTCTAGGCCGTGTTCGCGCAGGAAGCCGAGGTGCTCCGTCAGCACGGCGGAGGACACTGGGTTGAGCTCGAGGGTCACCGGCAGCAGCAGCCTCTGCACCGGCACGCCTCCCCTGCCGAACTGCCCCTTCAGGCGCTCGTACCAGACGCGCTCATGCGCCGCCCTGCGGTCCAGGAGCAGGAGGCCCTGGGGAGTCTCGAAGATGGCGAAGGAGGCGTGCGCCAGGCCCAGGAAGCGCCAGGGGAGCGGCGCGGCGGCCGCCTCGTCGCTCGGGGCGGGCGCCGCCGGAAGGGGCGCCCGGGGTTCCTCGACCGCCCCGCCGGCCCGGAAAGGCCCGGGAAGGCCCAGGGGCTCGCCAAGCCCGACCGCGGGAGGCGCCCCGAGTGGCGCCGGGGCCGAGGCCGAGGCGGAGGCGCGCAGGACGTCCAGGACCGAGCGGATCACGAAGCCCCTCACCTGGGCCTCGCTGCGGAAGCGAACCTCCCTCTTCGCGGGATGCACGTTGACGTCCACGTCGGAGGGCCGGCACTCGAGGAAGGCAAAGGCCACGGGATAGCGGCCCACGACGAGCGACTCGCGGTAGCTCTCGATCAGGGCCCCGTTCAGGGTGCGGCTGTCGACAGGCCTCGAGTTGACGAACAGCACGATGTCGTGCCGCGTGGCCCTTCCCTCCCCCGGCCGGCCGACGAGCCCGTGAAGGCGCAGGCCCGGCTCGGAGGCGTCGATCGGGAGCAGGCCCTGGACCGCCTGCCGGCCGTAGATCTCCGAAATCCGCTCCGAGAGCGACGCGCACTCCGGCGACCTGAACACGAGCCTCCCGTCCTCGTAGAGGGCGAACGCCGTGGACGGGCATGCCAGTGCGTAGAGCCGCACGCAGTCGACGATGTGCGCGGACTCGGTGCGTTCCGTCTTCAGGAACTTGCGGCGCGCCGGAACGGGTTCGAAGAGGTGCTCCACGTCGATCCGGGTCCCGACGGGCCGCCCGCACGCCTTTTCGTGCAGGACCTTGCCGGCATGGACGGCGATCTCCGTGCCCGAGTCCTGGCCGGCCTCGCGGGTCTGCAGCGTGAAGCGCGAGACGCTGGCGATCGAGGGCAGCGCCTCCCCCCGGAAGCCGAAGGTGCCCAGCCGGTCCAGGTCCGCGGCCTCGGCGATCTTGCTGGTGGCGTGGCGCTGGAGCGCCATTCGGGCATCGTCGGGCGACATACCGCTCCCGTTGTCCTCGACGCGGATCAGGGCCTGCCCGGCGTGGGCGAACTCGACCACGATGCGGGTGGCGCCCGCGTCGAGGGCGTTCTCGACAAGCTCCTTCACGACGGCCGCGGGCCGCTCGATCACCTCGCCCGCGGCGATCTGGTTGGCCACCCGGTCGGTGAGAATGCGGACCTTGGCCATTCCGGAGGGAACGTCCCGCAACTAGGCGAGCGTCTTCGACCAGCGCGCGAACTGCCGCGAGGCCTGGGCGGGACCGGGCATGCCCGTGCCCTTGCGGGCCGCGAGGGCACGCCCGAGGTCGAACACCGAGGCCCAGTCCTCGCCGAAACTGCCGTGGATCTTCTTCACCTCGGCCCAGGAGAGCGCGTTCAGGGCGCATCCCTTGCGCTCGGCCAGCGCCACGACCGCACCCACCGCGTGGTGGGCCTTCCTAAAGGGGACGCCCCGGGCGACCAGGTAGTCGGCCAGGTCTGTGGCCAAGAGAGCGGGGTCCGCAACGGCGGCGGCGCACCGCTCGCGGTTGAAGGTGAGGCCGTGCAGCGTCCCCTCAAGCACCTCGGCGCAGAGCAGCGACTGGTCGAAGCTGTCGAACACCGGCGGCTTGTCCTCCTGAAGATCGCGGTTGTAGGTCAGCGGCAGCCCCTTCACGAGGGTGAGCAGCGTGTGGAGGTTGCCCTGCAGCCGCGCGGACTTGCCCCTCAGGAGCTCGCACGAGTCGGGGTTCTTCTTTTGGGGCATGAGCGAGCTGCCGGTGCAGAAGGCGTCCGGCAGCGACACGAACTTGAACTCGGCGCTGCTCCAGAGCACCAGGTCCTCCGCGATGCGCGAGAAGTGCACCCCGAGGAGCGCGCACGCCGCCGCGAACTCGATGTAGACGTCCCTGTCCGCGACGGCGTCCATGGAGTTCTGGGTCACGCGCGGCCTGCCCTTGGAGTCGACGAAGCCGAGGGCCCGCGCCACGAACTCCCGGTCTATGGGGAGCGTCGTTCCCGCGAGGGCGCCCGATCCCAGCGGGCAGACATTGGCCTTGTCGGCGACCTCGCCAAAGCGGGCGTGGTCGCGCTCCAGCATCTCCATCCACGCGAAGAGATGGTGAGCGGCCGACACCGGCTGGGCGCGCTGAAGGTGGGTGTAGCCGGGGATCAGGACGTCGCGAGCGGCCTCCGCGGCGGCCAGGATCGCGCGCTGCGCCAGCCTCACTCGGGCGGCGATGGCCGCGCTCGCGTGCTTGAAAAAGAGCCTCATGTCCGTCGCCACCTGGTCGTTGCGGCTGCGGGCCGTGTGCAGCTTGGCCGCAGCGGGCACCCGCGTCGTGAGCGCGTGCTCGATGTTCATGTGTACGTCCTCAAGGCGCTCGTCCCAGTGGAAGTGCCCGCTCGTGATCGATGCCAGAACGGCGTCCAGGCCCGCATGGATCGCGTCCCGCTCCCTGTCCGTGATCAGCCCGACATGGGCCAGCATGGCCGCGTGGGCCTTGCTGCCCGCGACGTCAAACGGGGCCAGGCGGCGGTCGAAGGAAGCCGACTCGCTGAACCTCAGCATCAGGGCGGCGGGACCGGTGTCGAAGCGTCCGCCCCAGGTGGCTTGTGTGTGCTTGGCCATGGGTGATCGGAGAGGAGATGACGCTCGCCGGGAGCGCTCTGCAACGCGAAAGATTCCCCGCTCGTTTCCGGTTTGCCCGGACCCCGGGTTCCCGCAGATTTGGCGGGTGACAAGGATTCCACGATTTATCGCCCTCGCCGCGCTCTGCCTGGTGTGCGCCCGCGCGGCCGACGAGGACCTGGCGCCCTTCAACGTGGTGGCCATCGGTGAGGGGTCGGCCTCGCTTTTCACCGCCACGGTCACGATGAGGATGCCGCCGTTCGTGCGGCACCAGTCGGTGCTCACCTCCACCTACTCGGCGCAGGTCTTCCCCTACTTCTTCTTCAGCGAGAAGGGCCGCATCTCGATCACGATTCCGGAGGAGGACCTGCGCAAGGTGGCCATCGGCAGGCCGATCGACTTCGCGGGAAAGGCCTACAACGAGGCCGGTGAGGGTCGCAGGATCGAGGGACACGCGGTCCCCACCGGCCCCGGTAAGGGGCGGATCCAGGTGCGCGTCTATATCTCGCGCAGGATCTCGATCACCTACAACACCACCTACTTCCTGCCCGCCTACGCAGCGCCTAGTCCCAGATGAGCTCGATCTTCTTGTCGACCGCGGGCGCCAGGCTGTGGTGAACGGGGCAGGCCCGGGCCGTGTTTTCCATGAGGCCCTCGGGAAGCCCCCGGGCTGCGGGCGGCATCCAGAGGCGGGCGGTCAGGCGGCTGACCCGGCGCGGTGAATCCGCGGACATCTCCTTCGTCACCTCGTAGCGCAGGCCCGCGAGCTCGACGCCGTGGCGGCGCGCGACGATCGCCATCGTGGTGGCGATGCAGGTGGCGAAGGCCGTCGCGAGCAGGTCCGTCGGAGAGAAGGCCTCGCCGCGGCCCTGGTTGTCCCTGGGGGCGTCGGTGGCCAGCACCTGGCCCGAGGGCCCGTGGACGGCCGTGCAGTGGAGGTCTCCCTGGTAGTTGCCGGTGATCGTGACCATCCGGCCATCATGCCCCGGCCGGGGCGTTTGGCAAACGCGTCATGGCTCGAGCGTGGTGAATTCGGGGTCGATCACCTTGCGGGCCTGGCGCAGCAGGGCGTTGAGGGGGGCGTCGAACGTCGGGCCCTGGCCGCTCGCCCCCGGGATGAAGATCGGCGCGCGCGCGGGCGGCCTGTCGATCGAGAGCGGCGTCGCCTGCCGCATCTGCTCGAGGGTCTGGCAGACATAGCTCGCCCTGACGAAGTAGGTCTGGGACTCGCCCGAAGTGCGCCGCCAGAGCTCGAACACAAGGGCGCCCCCAGGGAGCGCCGGGTTGGCCTGGGAGCCTGGGATGATCCAGTTGAGGCCGAGCAGCCCCCCGACGTTGGCGATGTTCGAGTCGTGACCGGCCAAGATGACGACCTTCTCCTCAGGGGGGCCTACGGCGCCGGGCACCGGGAGGCCGAGCGCCGCCTGCTCCAGGGTGTCGATCACATGGGCCACCAGGTTTGAGCCCGAAACCTGCGCCAGGTAGAAGGTCCGGTCCGAAAGGTCGAAGAAGAGCTGGTGGAGCGTGAGGAGGTCGGTGAGCGTCTTTGTATCCAGGCGCCCCCAGCCAACCTCGGGGTCGGGCTTTCCATCGGCGTATTCGAGGAGGAGGGCGTCGGTCGCGTTGAGCGATCCCTGCAAAGGGCCGCCGAAGTCCACAAGGTAGGCGCCGCGCCCCGGGGCTACGGAGATCGGCTGGTCGAAGGGAGATCCCTCGGGCGGCCGTCCACCCGCTCCATAGAGCACCGTCTTCAACTCGCCGAGCTGGAGGGCGTATGCGCGCTCGAGTGCGGAGGGATCCCCGCCGATGCGCCCGAGAACGGCGGAGGCCGCAAGCTCCCGGCTCGGGTGGCCCACGTGCGCCTGCACCGGCCGGAACAGGGGGTCGGGCAAGCCCGCATCCAGGGCGTGCACCTCGGGATCGACCTGGGGCACCAGCGCCTTCCCGAGGATCCGCGCCGTCTCGAACGTGCGCTGGTCGTTGTCCGCCCGGACATAGACCGCGGGGCCGTCCTGGGCGGGATCGCCCGAGAGCAGCCCGAGCGCCGTGAACCGGGTGCGGTAGTAGTCGCCCATCAGCGACACGAGGAGATTGCCATGCGGGGTCTGGATGCCCGGGTCGGCCTCCCACTTGGGCCAGGGCTGGGAGGACAACGCGGCCAGCTTCTCGCCGGTCAGCAGCGGTGTCCGCACGCCGTGGCGGGTGAGCACGATCACGAGCCGCAGCTCATCGCCCTGCTTGGGCGCCTGCGCCCCGCAGGGGCCGGCAAGCGCCACGCCCAGCAGGATTCCTAGTACCTTGGAGAGCTTCACGCTCCGAAAAGAAACGATTGCCCGGGCTTTTGCACGCAGCATCTACGTGGGACGACAACCCTAGTACACGAAGGGCACGAGTCGCTTCGTGCGCGAGCGGTAGGCCCGGTAGGCCTCGCCCAGTCCGCCCAGCAGCGCGTCCTCCTCGACGTCGATGCGGTGCAGGAAGGCCCAGGTGGCCGGCACGACCATCAGCGCCAGCGAGACCCAGTTCCCTAGACACAGGCCGATGCCGAGGTAGGCAAGCAGCGCTCCCGTGTAGGAGGGGTGGCGGATCAGGGAGTACGGACCGGAGTCCACCACCCTGTGGTCGGAGGCGATCGCCACGTCGACCGTGAAGAAACGTCCCAGGTAGAGGATGGCCCACCAGCGAAGCGCGATCCCGAGCGCGAAGACGAGGAGACCCGCCACGTACAGGGCTCTCCCCCCGTGCATGGACGCGGCCGGCAGCCGGATGCTCACGGGGATCGAGAGCGAGATTGCGACCACGATCACCGCCCAGAGGACCCGGACCGAGCCCCGGTCCGCCGGCCTGGTGCCTCGTCCGGAGCGCCTGCGCCAGGCGAGGGCAAGCTCCGAGGCGAAGTAGGCGACTCCGATCACCGCTACCGGGGGCACGCTCATAACTTGCTAGTGGGACTCGGAGAAGCTCGTGATCGAGTGCCACTCGAGCACCTCCTGCAGCAGCGCGCGCTCGGTCTTCAGGACGAGCCGCTCGAGGCTGTTCCAGGTCTGGCAGAAGGTGATCTGCTTGCGGCTGTCCTCGAGCATCGCCCTCATCTCGCGGTAGCGGGCGACGCGGCGCTGCAGGTCATTGATCGAGATGAGCGAGATGAACGAGGCCGCGACGACCGGCAGCGAGATCGGGAGGAAGTAGAAGACGGTGTCGCGGACCGCGTCGGACACCTCGATCTCGAGGGTGTGCGCGAGCGCGTAGGCGGCCGTGCTGACGATGGCCAGGACGGTCGCGATCCAGAAGCCCACCTTCAGGCGATGGAAGAGCGGCAGCGCGCGGCCCTCCTGCCGGTGGTAGTAGGCGAGCTGGTCGTCGATGCGCTTCTCCAGGTAGATCTTCTTGAACTCCTCCATCGACACCGGGTGGGTCGCCGCCGAGCGGCAATGGAGCATGTGCAGCGAGCGCGTGAGCCCGCGGACCCCGGGCAGGTCCAGGTCCTGGAAGAGCGGAGCGGCCCGGGGCAGGCCCCAGGTCGCGAGCGACGAGCGGCAGAACTCGGCCGCGAGGCGGCAGCGCACCCAGCTGTCGTGGGAGTGCGCGTGGCGCCGGAGCACGATCGCCACCGCGAGCGCCCCGCTCAGGCAGAGCAGCTTGGCCCACGGCAGCGCAAGCGTGTGCAGGCCGTAGGAGAGGGCCGCCGCGGCGATCAGGGTGGCCGCCACGTGGAGCAGCACGGTCGATACGATCAGGCGCCTGAACTGCGGTGCCCCCTTGCTGGCCGCGTGGTCGCACTTCTGCTGGAAGGCGAAGATCTCTCCCGGGGCCGTGAACGGGTTCTCGCCCCAGGTGGGAGCCGCGTCGGGAAGCAGGTTCAGCTTGAGCAGGCTCGAGTCGGAGCGCTCGAGTCGGCCCCAGTTCTCCTTGCGGATCTCGAAGGTGGCGGCGTCGATGATGAGGACCGGCTTGCCGATCGACTTGGCGTAGTCGATCACCTCGGCAGTGCCCCCCTTTCCCCTCGCGGGGTCGCCGTCCCACACGGCCAGCAGCACGTCGGAGCCGTTGACCGTCTCCATGCCGCCGTCGAGGTAGGCGTCCTCGCGGGTGCCGTTCTCGGTGATCACCCGCACGTGCTGGGCCCGCCCGAGCGTGTGCTCGACGACGCTCCAGTCGGAGACCGTGAAGTCCTTCGCGAACTCGGCCCGGGGCATCGGCAGGATCGCATGCCAGGTCATCCCCGCCTGGAGCGCCCGGCCGACGAAGAGCTGGTCGCTGCCGGTCGCCACCGAGGAGAGCGCCACCCACTCGCCCTTCGCCTCGCGGCGCAGGAGGTCGAGCGCCTCGGTCACGGCGTCGGCCACGGCGGCCTCGTTGACCAGGTGGCGGTGGCCGGAGAAGCCCACCACGTGGAACAGGGGTAACTCGGAACTTTTCGACATCCGCTCCGAGAGTTGAGAGGCAGGCGGCGTTTGCCAAGCCTGTTGGCGCGCGGCGCGGGCCGACGATTCTGCTCGCAGGCGCGCGCCGCGCCTGCAAATCCTCCCGCTGCGTGTTGAAGAAGCCCTCGACGCTCTCGGTGCTCCTTTCGCTGGTGCCCTTTACGGCCATGTGCTTCACCGTCTCGCTCTGGGACCGCGTCGAGCCCACGGTGCTGGGACTGCCGTTCAATTTGGCCTGGATTCTCTTCTGGCTCGTGCTGACGCCCGGGATCATGTGGACCGTGTACGGGATCGAGCGACGCCGATGACGCCCGGCACCGTAGCCCTGTCGATCATCTTCGGGATCATGGGTCTCGGGTCGGCGATCGGTTTCCTCGCGGCCAACAAGCGGAAGCTCAACCTCGAGGAGTGGGCGGTCGCGGGCAGGGGCCTCGGACTGATCCTCGTCTGGATCCTGCTTGCCGGGGAGACGTTCACCACGTTCTCGGTGCTGGGAATCAGCGGCTGGATCTACGCCAAGGGGGGGCCCACCCTCTATGTCCTCATCTACCTGACGACCGGCCAGGTGCTCATATTCTTCCTGGGGCCCCTCCTCTGGGAGCTGGGTGCCCGCTTCCGGCTGCAGACCCTGGGAGACTTCTTTGCCCAGCGCTACGGCAGCCGCCTCCTGGCGGCCACGGTCTCCCTTGCGGGCGTCGTGTTCCTCATGGTCTACCTGCAGCTCCAGCTGACCGGCCTCGGCATCATCGTCGAGGTCGCTAGCTTCGAGCGCGTGGGACGCAACCCGGCGATGATCGTCTCCACGGCGGTCATAGCCTGCTTCGTGCTCTCGAGCGGGGTGCGCGGGGTGGTCTGGGTGAGCGTGCTCAAGGACTTCCTGCTGGTGGGCGTGGCCGTGATCGTGGGCATCGGCCTGCCATACCTCCATTTTGGTGGCATAGGGCCGATGTTCGCCGCGCTCATCAAGGCGAGGCCCGGGTTCCTCACGATGCCGGGGGGGACCGCGACCCTCACCCACTCCTGGTTCATCTCCACCATCCTCGTCGATTCGCTCATGTTCTGCTGGCCGCACTTCTTCGCGAGCGCCTTTACGGCGAAGAACGGCGACACCATCCGGCGAAATGCGGTCATCATGCCCTTCTACGTGCTGCCGCTGGCGCTCATCCTCTTCGCCGGGTGCGCGGCGATCCTGATCTCCCCCGGGCTCAGGAACGGGGACCTCGCACTCCTGACGGCGGTTCGGGCGACCTTCCCGCCATGGGTGCTCGGCATCATTGGCGGCGCCGGCGCGCTGACCGCGATGGTGCCCGCCGCCATCCAGATCCTGACCGCCGCCACGCTCCTCGCCAAGAACGTGTACCGCCCCTACGTCGACCCCGGCATGACGGAGGAGCGGGTCGCCCGCGTGGCCCGGATCGCCGTCGGGGGGATCACGGTGGGCGCCCTCTACCTGGCGCTCAACACCTCGCCCACCCTGGTCGGGCTCCTGATCCTCGGCTACTCCGGCGTGGCACAGTTCGGCCCGGGGATCGTCCTCGGCGTGACGTGGCGGCGGGTGACCTCCACGGGGATCCTGGCGGGCCTCCTCTGCGGACTCGCGCTCGCGGCGGCGCTCAGCTTCACCGGCCGCGATCCCTACCTGGGCCTCAATGCCGGGCTGTTCGGCCTCGGGTTGAATGTAGCGGTGGTCGTCGCGGTCAGCCTCCTCGGGAGCCGGCAGCCCAACGGGTTCGCCGCACCCTCGGCCTCCTAGCGAAGCTGCTCCTCGGACTGCCCGACCGACCGCACGAGGGCCTGCCAGCGCGAGTCCGCATGCAGGGCGGTCATGAACGGATCGATGCCAACGCCGACCAAGCCCGGGTCGTGCTGCGCCCGGGCTCGCTCGAGCCAAGTGAAGGCCTTGTCGGTCTCACCGCGCTTGGAAAAAATTTCCGCGATCTGGAAGGCGGCAATGTCCCCGTTCGTGCGAATCAGATTCTTGAGGGCGGCATCCGCCTCCGCCGCGCGGCCTTCGGCCACGTAGACAAGCGAGAGAACGTACAGGCGCGACCACTCGGTGGTGCTTTTCTTGGCCTCCGCCTCGGCTTCCTGGAGGTGGCCCTGCAGCAAATCGCTCAACGCCATCCCGGCCTGCCCCAGCGGTACGTCGGGGCTCAGCTCCGTGGCCCGCGCGTACTCCTCGTGCGCCCTCACGTAGTCGCCGGCGAGCCATAGCACGATCGCCAATGAATGGTGCGCCTCGGGATTGACCGGGTCGAGCGCCACGGCCCGGGCAGCCCGCTCGATGGCCCGTTCCCGGCGGCCAAACACGAGGTCCAAAATCGCGGCGGCCGTCAGCAGGTCCGGGTTGTCGGGCGCAATTTTCAAAGCTCGGACGAGGGTCGCGGCGGCCCCCCTCATATCGAAATCAAAGTTGTACTGGAGGTCCACTTGCGCCAGCAGGGCCACGGGCAGGTCGGGCGCCAGCTCGAGGGCGCGCGCGGTTGCGGTGCGGGCTTGGGCGAGGTGGTGCTCGAACTCGGCTCGGTCAATCGATCCCCATCCGCAGATCCAGATGTGATCCTCGGCCAGCCACGCCCACGCCAGCGCGTACGAGGGATCGAGCTGCGTGGCGCGCTCATAGAACCCGATTGACTTGTTGATGCCCACCTCCGTGAACCTATCGCCAAAAAACTTGCCCTGGAGGAAGAGCTGATGGGCGTCCGGGTTGCTCGTGCCGCCCGCGGCGGCCGCGAACACGCCTTCGGGCGCTGGGCCCTCGGCCCCAGGAAGGTGGCCGCGCAGCTCGCCCACGATCGCCTGGGCCACCTCGTCCTCGAGCGCGAACACGTCCTTGAGCTCGCGCGTGTAGCTCTGCGACCAGAGCTCCTCGCCGGTCGACACCCGGCTCAGCCGCGCTATGATGCGCACGCGGTTTCCCGACTTCTGGACGCTGCCCTCGACCAGGTTGGCGACCCCGAGCTTCTCGCCCATCTCCTGGGCCGTGGCCGACTTCCCTTTGAACGAGAACGACGAGGCCCGAGCCGCCACCTTCAGACCCGGCACCCTCTGCAGCACGGTCAGCAGCTCGTCGCTGATGCCGTCCGAGAAGTACTCGTTGTCCCGGTCCTCGCTCATGTTGGCGAAGGCGAGCACCGCCACCGACTTCTCGCTTGCAGCGGAGGGGGCCACGGCCTTTTGCGCGGGAGCGGCGGCCGGCCTCCACGATCTGAAGAGGGCGAGGGCGCAGGCTGCGGCGAGCAGCGCGCACACGGGCAGGATCCAGAGGCGTGAGCGCTTGGGCGCCGGAGCGACCGCGGTGACCGGCAAGGGAGCCGGCGCAGGCGCGGCGGCGGCCATACCCGGCCCGGGCACGGCAGCCCCGTCCTCCAGGTGAAGGAGGCGCCTCACCCGGTCGCAGAAGTCCCCCGTGGCCGCGCCGCCCGGCAGGCGCGTCCACTGGCGCTCCCTGAAGCGCTCGGGCACGCGCGCCGCGGAGTCCGGCGTGTCATCCACCACCACGGGCACGAGGAAGGCCTGGTCATGGGCCATCAGGTAGGTCCGCTGCTCGGCCAGGTGCCACTCGAGGCGGAAGTAGCCCTCGGCCCGCGTCTGCGTGTGAGCGGAGATGACGGGGATGAAGAGCGCGCATTCCTTGATCTGCCTGCGGATCTGCTGGTCCCAGGCGTCGCCGCCGCGCAGCTCGCTCTGGTCGAACCAGACCTCGATGCCCGCGGCGCGCAGGGCGTCGCAGATGCCCTTGGCCGCCGCGGAATCCTGCTTGGCGTAGCTTAGGAAGACGGCACGTGAGGACGGGGAGACGGGATTCGACATCGACAGGGACGGCAGCATGCATGCCCGACTCATGAAGCCCACTCCAGCCCAAAGGGTCCGGGCTCGGGAGTTTGGGGGAGTGCCTCGGGAACGCTGTTCTTGGCCCGAGGTATGCTTAGCCGGGTACCTGATGAAAACCCCGTCGCTTAGGTCCGCCCTGCTCAGCGTGATCGCGCTCGCAGGGGCAGCTAATCTCGTTGCAGCCGAGACCGCGCTCCTCGTTGAGAACGGCCTCGTGTTCACGATGAAGGCTCCCCGCGAGGAGCCCTATGTAGGCTATGTCGCCATCGGCAGCGACGGCAAGATCCAGGAGGTCGGCCGCGGCAGCCCGCCGCCCACCCTCAAGGCGAAGGCGGTTCTGGACGCCTCGGGCAAGTTCGTCACCCCCGGCTTCATCTCGGCCCACAGCCACATCTGGCAGAGCGCCAACCGCGGGCTCGGCGCCTCCTCGACCCTCTTCGGCTGGATCACGGCCTTCAGCCGCTACACCGAGGCCTCCACGCCCGAGGACCTCTACTGGTACACGCTCCACGGCTGCCTCGATTTCCTGAAGTCGGGCATCACGTCCGCTTACAACTTCACCTTCGATGGCTCGCGCTGGACCGGCTACGAGAACTCGGTGCCCGCCCCCATTCCCGGGCCCTGGGAGCAGGAGCAGTTCAAGGGCGCCGCGGACTCGGGCATGCGCTTCATCCACAGCTTCAGCATTCCCTACTACGAGACGCCCGAGAAGAACCACGCCAAGGTGGTCGAGTTCATCAACTTCACCAAGCAGTATGCGGGCAACCCCGGGTTCCTCAAGCTCTCGATCCAGGGCAACGTGGCCTTCATGGACCAGAAGTCGTGGGCCTTCACCGAGGCGGCCTACATGAAGGAGTTCGGCCTGGACAACGAGATGCACATGTTCGAGCCGCCCGACGGCCTGAACCAGCGCGAGAAGTTCAAATGGCTCGAGGAGGCCGGCATGCTCGGGCCCCAGCTCTTCTTCGGCCACTTCATCCACACGACCCCCGAGATCGTCCGGAAGTGCGGCGCGGCCGGCTGCAACATGACGTGGCAGCCCCTGAGCAACGGCCGGCTCGGCTCGGGCATCGCCGACATCCCGGCCTATCTGAAGGCGGGCATCCAGGTCGGCATGGGCGTGGACGACCAGGCCGCCTCCGACGTGCCGGATCCCTTCGAGAACATGCGCACCGGCCTCTATGCCATCCGCGACAAGTACGAGAACGCGTCGATCCTCACGCCCTACGACGTGCTCAAGTTCCACACGATCGGCAGCGCCGTCGTGACCCACGTGGCCGACAAGGTCGGGAGCCTCGAGGTCGGGAAATACGGCGACTTCCTCATCATCAACCCGCGCGACCGCGACGTGGGGCCCGTCTACGACCCGTACGCGACGCTCGTGCTGGCCTGCACCCAGATGAACCTGGAGCAGGTCTATGTCGGCGGGAAGCTGGTCTCCCAGCGCGGCAAGATCATCGGCAAGGACTTCGACGCCGTCTCCGCAGAGGTCCACCGCCGGGCCGAGGCCGTCCGTGCCCGCGTCGACGCCGAGCCCCCCAAGGAGCGCCAGGGCCAGTGAGCCTTCTCCCCAACGCCCCCTTCCTCCGGCCACTCCCATGACGACACCCCGCATCAAAGCCTGCCTCCTCGCCCTGCTCGGCCTTGCCGCGGGCGCGGCACCGTGCGCCGCCGGCACCCTCCTCGTAAAGAACGCGATCCTGATCACGATGAAGCCCGGCCAGGAGAAGCCGTTCGTGGGCTACCTCCTGGTCGGTGCCGACGGCAAGATCGTGAGCGTGGAGGCCGGCGCCCCTCCCGCGTCGCTGGCTGCGGACAGCACGGTGGACGCCACGGGGGAGTTCGTGGCGCCCGGGTTCATCTCGGCCCACAGCCACCTCTTCACCGGCCCCTACCGGGGCATCGGCCACGCCGAGACCCTCTACGGCTGGGCCGACGCGCTCAGCAAGCTCTACCGGCACATGGACGCCGAGGACGTCTACTGGTGCACCCTGCACGGGTCGGTGGACTTCCTGCGCAACGGCATCACCACCGCGTTTGACTTCACCAACAGCGGGGCGATCGGCGGCGTGGCGGTGGGCGTCAACGAGAAGGTCCCCCCGCCCACGCTGATCCCGGGCCCCTACGAGGAAAACCAGATCCGCGCCAAGGTAGACGCGGGCCTGCGCTTCATCGACAGCATCGGCCTGCCGCGGGTTGGCAGCAACGAGGAGATGATCGCGCGGTTCGGACGCGTCTACAAGTACGCCTATGACACGTACGGGAACAACCCGCTGTTCCTGAAGATGGCGCTCAGCGGCGGCCTGCAGCGCGCACCGACCAAGGACACCGCCTATCTCGAGGTCGAGGTGATGCGGAAGTTCAAGGTCATGAACCACGCGCACTTCCTCGAGAGCCCGGAGCGCGTGCCCGAGCAGCAGGCCAAGTTCTACTGGTACCAGGAGGCCGGCGCGCTAGGACCCGACTTCATCTTCGCGCACTTCATCCAGACGAACCCCGACATCCTGCGCATCGCGGCCAAGGCCGGGTGCTCCATGAGCTGGCAGCCGACCTCGAACAGCCGACTCGCCTCCGGCGTGGCGGACATCCCGCTCTACCGGGCCTTCGGCATCGGGGTCTCGGTGGGCCTGGACGACCAGTCCTGCACCGACATCTCGGATCCCTTCCAGAACCTGCGGATCGGCCTCGCCCTCATCCGCACCAAGTACAAGGATGCCAAGGCCATGTCGGTCTACGACATGCTCTACCTCCACACGCTCGCGAGCGCCAAGGTGCTCCAGATCGACGACAAGGTTGGCAGCCTGGAGCCGGGAAAATTCGCGGACTTCCTGGTGGTCGACCCCCGGGAACCCGACACCGGGCCGATCCACGACCCGCTCGCCACCTACGTGTACGCCTGCGGGCTGCGCAACCTAAAGGAGGTCTACGTCGGGGGGAGGCTCTCGGTCGAGGGCACCCACCTCCTGACCTATGACGAGTCGAAGCTGCGCTCCGAGGTCTACAGCCGCATGGCCCGGATCGAGCAGGAGGCCGCTGCCGACGCTGCCCGCGCCTCGGCCGTTTCGGAGCGCAGCCTGGACCTGGACGGCTGCGGGCTTGCCGTGGCCTCCATGCACTAGCCGCCGGGGCTTAGCCCGACACGTTCACCTGCTTCGCCGCGAGCCCGATGGCCACGTAGAGTTCCATCTCCGCATGGGCGCGCAGCAGCGCATCCATGCGGGCGTTCTGCGAGAACCCAGCCTCCTGGATGGGCCGGCTAACCCTCGGGTAGTCGGGATGGAATGCCAGCGGGGTTCGGTTTGTCTTGCCGAGGAAGAGCGTCCGGCCGTCCTGCGACCACAGCGCCTCGCCGCGGTCCCAGACGAGACGCAGCACGCGGGCCCCTGCGGGCACCGCGGCCTGGCCCCGGAGCTGCACCGTCACCGGTCCCTGCCATCCGGCGGACCGCGCAAGGTCAGCAGCGTGGGCCCGCATCGTGGTGAGGATGATCTCCTGCCCGTTCTCACGGGAATACCGGGACATCTCAAAGTTATAGTCGTCGATGTTCTCGATGACGACGCACAGCGCAGACGGGGCCTGCGGACGCCCTGCGCCAACCGCCGGAGTCACCGTCAGCCCCGTCGCCATGGAGCCCGCAATCACCAGCATGCAACGCAACCGGGGTAAGGTATTCATGACTGCGTCCGTCCAAAACGATACCCCGATGCGGGAAAGAGACAAGGCCGCGGTCGCTCTCCACCCCAGGGCCGGCGGAACCAGCCATGGGAGGGCCCGCGGCGGCCGGGATTCAAGACATGCCTACTGGCACGCCTCGCAGGTCCCCCCGTTGCGCATGGCCTCGATGCTGCACGCCGTCTTCTCCTCGGCGGTGTAGGTCTTGGCAGGCGCCCCAGCCTCGGGGAAGGGCGTCTGGGTCAGGAGCGCACCGGCATCCCTCGACGCCGTCTCTCCCTTCGTCTCTCCGGCGGCGCCGCGCATCTCCTTCTTCACGTGGACGGTGGACTTCTCGATGTTGGAGGCGCCCAGGCCTCGCAGATAGTAGGTCGTCTTCAGCCCGGCGTGCCAGGCGTGGCGGTACATGTGCGAGAGCGTCTTCAGGTCGGGGGTCTTGATCCAGAGGTTCACGGACTGCGACTGGTCGATCCACTTCTGGCGGCGCGCCGCAGCGTCCACGACCCACTTGTGGTCGATGTCGAACGCGGTCAGGTACTTCTTCTTCAGGTCGGCCGGAACCCGCTCGATGTCGGCCAACTCGCCGTCGAAGTACTTGAGGCTGTCCATCATGTCCTGGTCCCAGAGGCCACGGGCCTTCAGGTCCTTCACGAGGAAGGGATTGAGGACGATGAACTCCCCCGACAGGTTCGATTTGACGAACAAGTTCTTGTAGGTGGGCTCGATGCAGGGCGACGTGTTCGTGATGTTCGAGATGGTTGCCGTGGGCGCGATCGCGAGCACGTTGCTGTTGCGCATGCCGTGGGCTGCGATCTTGGCCCGCACCGGCGTCCAGTCCATTCGGCCCCCATGGGGCACTTGGATCGGGAGTCCGCGCTCCTTCTCCAGCAGTTCCACGGTATCCTGCGGCAGGAGGCCGCGGTCCCACTTCGAGCCCTTGTAGGACGAGTACGTCCCGCGCTCCGCGGCAAGCTCCGAGCTCGCCTCGTAGGCGTAGTAGGCGATCGCCTCCATGGCCTCGTCGTTGAACTCCACCGCCTCCGGCGAGGCGAATGCCACGCCCTTCATGTAGAGGGTGTTTGCGAGGCCCATCATGCCGAGCCCGATGGGCCTGTGGCGCATGTTCGAGCGCTGCGCCGCCTCGGTCGGGTAGAAGTTGATGTCGATCACGTTGTCGAGCGCCCGCACCGCCATGCGGATCGTTTGGCGCAGCTTCTCGTGGTCGAGCGAGCCGTCGGCGCTCAGGTGGGTCTCCAGGATGACGGAGCCCAGGTTGCAGACCGCGGTCTCGTCCTTCGAGGTGTTGAGCGTGATCTCGGTGTTCTTCGTCACGAGCCCGTTCACGGTCCAGCTGTGCTCGTCCGTGAACACCTGCAGGCAGAACGCATCCTCGTTGGGAAGCTGCTCCAGGGCCTCGAACACCGCGTGCATCTTCTGCTGGTGGCCGGCCTTCTCGAGGTTCGAGAGGAACCGGGCGTTGCCACGGAGCCGTCCGACGCCCGTCAGGTTCTCGAGGATGCGGCATCCGCGGATCGAGGAGACGTGGAGCCTCCAGAGCTCGTTCTGGTAGTACTCGCGGGTGCCACCGTGCCCGTCGGGCAGCTCGGCCAGCCCGCCCTCGCGCATCCGTGTCAGCGAGGACTTGATCCCGAAGTTGGCGAGCAGCACCTGGATCTCCGAGAGGAACTCCCGGCTGACGGAGGCAAGCGCGCACGTCGTTACGTCTCCCGCGGACTCCACCGTCGCATCCGCCGCGTAGAGGCCGCGCAGGTAGGCGGCCGCGGTGTCCCTCGAACCCCTCCACACGAACTCGGGGACCCTGAGCTTCGTCTCGGCGGTGAAGCCGGACTGCGCAAGGACGCGCGCAAGCGGGGCCGAGCAGAGGCGTTTCTTGTATTCGTCCCCCACAAACTTCGCGGTCAGCGAGGACGTGGTCGCCCCGGTCTCGCCGGCCTTTTCCAGGATGGCCGCCACGGCAGCCTCCACTTCACCGACGAGCGAATACTCGTTGGCCCACAGGTCGATGCAGGTCGAGACCGACCCGTTCTTGTGATGCATGTGGGTTCCGTCGCCGGCAACCAGCCCGCAGACCAGGGCGAGTTCCACGGAATCATCGGTGCCCCAGAGGCCCTCGGCCTGCTGGATCTCGATCAGGTCTCCGCGCTTGAGCTCCTGCGCCTCGACCCAGCCGCGGCCGACAACCCAGACCTTGTGATCGGGGGTCACCTTGTGGGTGTAGCCCTCCTTGGTCCAGATCCTGACAATGGGGGCATCCGGGCGCGGAAGCAGCATCGGGCCGGCCGGCACCGGACCCGAGCGACCGTAGACCAGGTTCACGGGTTCGGAGGTCAGCGGCGTGTTGCCGTGGCCGCCCACCAGGGCCAGCGTGCGCGCCTTCTCGAAGAGGTATCCGACGGTCACCAGGCCCTCGGACGTCACGACGCGCTGGTCGGCCGTCATGCAGCAGAGGTTGGACGAGTGCACGACGCCCACGTGGTCCTGCGGCGAGCGCACGTTGCACGGGTCCTTGAACGTGATCCAGGGATGTCCGGTCTCGAAGATCATCGAGAGCATCTTCTTCCAGAGGTCGAGGGCCTCGATCTTGTGGCCGTGGACCTTGCCCTCCTCTGAGAGCTTCTCGTAGTGGAGGTACAGCTCCTCGAACCGGCGGCCGTAGGCGTCGTGCAGGTCAGGCACCTCGTTGGCGCGGAAGAGCGTCCACGAACCGCGCGCCTCCATGCGTTTCATGAAGAGGTCGGGGATCCAGTTCGCCGTGTTCATGTCGTGGGTGCGACGGCGGTCGTCGCCCGTGTTTTTCCTCAGCTCGAGGAACTCGTAGATATCGTTGTGCCAGCTCTCGAGGTAGGCGCAGCCCGACCCCTTGCGCTTCCCGCCCTGGTTCACCGCCACGAGCTGGTCGTTGTGAAGCTTGAGGAACGGGATCACGCCCTGCGACTCGCCGTTCGTTCCACCGATGTAGGCGCCCGTCCCGCGGACCGCAGTCCACGAGCCGCCCAGGCCGCCCGCCCACTTCGACAGGTAGGCGTTCTCGGCGATGCCGCGCTGGAAGATGCCCTCGATCGAGTCGTCGACGTAGTAGAGGTAGCAGCTCGAGAGCTGGGAATGCAGCGTGCCGCTGTTGAAGAGCGTGGGCGTCGACGAGCAGAACCTGCGGGTCTTGTAGAGCTCGTAGAGTCCGATCGACTTGTTCTCCCGGAGGTCTTTCTCGTCTAGAAAAAGCCCCATTGCGACGCGCATCCAGAAGAACTGGGGCGTCTCGATCCGGCGGGAGGGCTTCGAAACCTTGTCGACGATCAGGTATCGGTCGTAGAGCGTCTGGACGCCCAGGAAATCGAACTCGAGGTCGGAGGACGGGTCCAGGGCTGCGCCCAGCTTAGCCAGGTCGTACTCCAGCAGGCGGGGGTTCAGCCGCTTGATAGCGATCCCGTGCTCGATGTACTTCTTGAACGCCTTCTGGTGGCTCTCCTTCAGCTTGGCCACGCCGTCCCTCATGATGTCCCACCCGAGGACCTCCTCGTAGATGTAGGTCAGCTGGATGCGGCCCGCGAACTTCGCGAAGTCCGCGTCCTTCTCGATCAGGGTCTTCGAGTTGAGGATGATCGTCGCGTCCAGGTCCTTCTGGGAGATCTGGTCGTACACCGCGCGGCGCAGCTCGAACTCGATCTCCTCGTCGGAGAGGCACAGGTCGAGGCCGGCCCGGGCGAACGCGATCCTGCGGCGCAGGTCGGTGCCGTCCCAGAGCACGGTGTCGCCGCTCGCCTTCTTGACGACGACCAGGGTCTCCTGCCCGGGGGTCGAGGGCGCCTTGGCGGCCTCGACCGTCTGCGCGCCGCTCGCCCGGGCGACCGCGCGCTCGGCCCGGTAGAGGATGTAGGCCTCGGCCACCTTGAAGTGACCGGCCTTCATGAGCTCCTCCTGGACGATGTCCTGGACCTCCTCGATGCGCACGAAGGCCTGGCTCGAGGCCTTGACGCGCTCGGACACGGCCTTCGCGATCGCGACAGCCGGCGCGGAGTCGCGGGCCAGCGATAGAAACGTCTTTCTGACGGCGATCTCGACCTTGTGGTCGCTCCACGGGACCACCTGGAGGTTGCGCCGGATCACCCGGATCGTGCTCTGGGCCGCGCTCTCACGGCTGACCGAGATCTTCCGCGAGCGATTGATCAGGAGGCACTTCGCCACCATGTAGGCGTTGTTGTCGACCAGGGTCTTCTCGATCAGCTCATACAGCGCGTCCAGGCTCAGGCGCACGGGGTTCTGGCGGCGGGAGAGCTCGGTCAGGTTGACCGCGAGCTCGCGGCAGATCTGGGCCACCCAGGCACGATTCTTGTCGGTGAAGATCTCTTTCTCGTTCTGGGAGATGCAGACGTTGGTGAGGGCCTTGCCGAGGGTGTCGGCGACCTCGGTCATGTCGAAGCGCTCCTCGCCGTGCGGGCACAGCAGGATGATCGGCGGGAGGGGAATCTCGTTTACAGGCAGGACGTCGCGCCAGGCGAAAACGGGCTTCTGTTCGATCGGAGCGTGGACCGTCGCCTTCAGGGCAAGATCATCGGCAAGGGGGATATTATTCATTGTCTAAGTGTCAATTTACGAGAGAGTTGCAATTACGGAAATTTGGACGGAACGATAGGATTCCTGCGAGCCGCCGACGGCTGTTCAAGGGACCTCGGACGCGGTGGGGGGACGGTGGCTAGGGGATGGTTCGGCTACGGCAGCTCTGGGTTCAGAGCTCGTCGTCCGAGGCAACCGTCAATGAGGAGGACTTCTGGTATTCGGTGACCCGGCCCTCGAAGAAGTTCTGCTCCTTCGCGATGTCCATCATCTCGGCCAGCCAAGGCAGCGGGTTCTTGATGCCGCTCGACAGCGGCGCCAAGCCGCAGCCTTCGAGGCGGCGGTCGGCGATGTAATCGATGTAGGTCTGAAAGTCCTCCAGGCGGAGGCCCACCGCGTTGACGGGCAGGCAGTCGCGAATGAACTCCTTCTCGAGCGTGACGGCCTCGCGCATCAGCCCGCGGAGCTCCTCCTTGTACTCGGGGGTCCAGATCTCGCGGTTCTCCTCGATCAGGTCCATGAACAGGTTGCGGAAGACCTCGATGTGGTTGGACTCGTCGCGCAGGGTGTAGCGGAACATCTGGCCGATCCCGGGGAACTTGTTCTGGCGGTACAGCGAGAGGATCATCCCGAAGAGGCCGTAGAACTGGGTTCCCTCCATGCACTGACCGAACACGAAAATGTTGGACGCGAGCAGACGCTTGTTCTCGAGCTGGGTGAGGTCCAGGTCCCGGCGAAGGTCGCGGGAGATCTTGGTCACGAACTCGTTCTTGCGGACGATGGTCGGGACGTCCTCGAACATCGCCTCGCACTCGTGCGGGTTGATCCCGAGGGAGGCGATCATGTAGAGCAACGAATCCGCATGGATGTTCTCCTCGTGGGCGTGGCGACCGAGCACCAGCTTCAGCTCTGGGGCCGTCACCAGCTCGCGCACCACGTGCTGGATGTTGTCACCCACGATGCCCTCGGCGGCCGAGAAGTAGCCGATGCCCATCCGGATGATCCAGCGCTCAACGTCGGACACCGACTTGGTGTCGCGCCACTGCTCGATGTCCTTGCCCATCGGGACGTCCTCGGGCTCCCAATGGTTCGCCTTCATTGTCCGATAGAGGTCGTAGGCCCACTGGTACTTCAGCGGCAGCAGGTTGAAGGTCATGCTGGGCCGGCCGTTGATGACGCGCTTGGCGGCAAACGCGGCCTCCGCCTTGGCCTGATCGAGGACAAACGTCTTGGTGCCTACCTGGAAGGTCTTTTGCATGGATCCGAAAAATTTAGAGCAGGGAATGGGGGCGACGGGACCTTTTCGAACGCGAAACAAGCCCATGCGAACTAAAGTTGCTGGAACTTATTTACGCGTTGTTGACCACAACAGGATGTGGTCAGGGCCCCGCAGTGCCACAACCTATTGAGATATGATTTTCGGGCGTCAATAGGTTTGTGAGCCCTCTTTGTTAAATCTTTAGAACATTTTTGCCCCCCCCTCCCGGGGACGCTGCCGGGCCCCGGGGGGTCCCTCGGGCCCAAGAATCGGGGTGGAGCGCGCTCAGGCGCCCGGGGCCGTATCCTTCGGCTTATTACGCGGGTCGACCGGCGCCAGACGGTGGCCGTGAACGACCACAGCGGCCTTCCCCCCCCGGTTCAGCCGGTCGAGCACCTCCGCCAGCTTGCGCCGCCGCTCTTCGGCCGCGCCGAACATCTCCATCTGGCCCGGGCTGTCGTCCACGCCCGAGAGCCGCACGCTGACCAGCCTGAGCGCGCGAGGGCGGCTCCAGGCGCCGCGGATGAGCGGCCCGATCAGCGGGTAGAACGGCGCCTCCAGGTCGGTGGAATCGGCGAGGCTCCGGCCGTGCGACTCCTGCGTGAAGTCCGTGTAGCGGACCTTGACGGTCACCGTGCGCACCTTGAAGCCGTCGGCGCGGATCTTGGGCATGAGCTCGTCGATCATGCGCTTGGCCACGCGCTCGACCTCCTCGAAGTCGGAGACGTCCGAGGCGAAGGTCTCCTGCTTCGAGTAGCTCTTGGCGTCGCCCTCCTCGGACTCGACGCGGCTGTCGTCGCGGCCGCGGGCGCGATCGAGCATCCCCCGCCAGTCCCGGCCGAAGAGCGACTCGAGCTCCCGCTCGCTGCGTGTGAAGAGATCGGATACAAGCTTGATCCCCCGTTGTGCGAGTGCCGCCTCGGTCTTCGCCCCGATGCCCGGCAGCCGGCCGATCGGGAGCGGCGCCAGGAACGCCGCCTCGTCCCCCACCCCGACGACGACGAAGCCCCGCGGCTTGCGGTGCTTGGAGGCGATCTGGGCGACCAGCTTGTTCGAGGCGATGCCCATCGAGACGGGGATCCGCAGCTCGTCCCAGATCCTCGACTGCAGGTTCCGAACGGCGACCTCCAGCTCGGCCAGGCTCCCTAGGCCGCACGGGCCGAGGTCCAGGTAACCCTCGTCGATCGAGTTGCGCTGCACCTCCGGGGTCAGGTTCTCGCACAGGTCGAACATCCTGCGGGAGACCTCGCCGTAGAGGCCGGAGGTGTGCGGGATCAGGACCAGGTCAGGGCACACCCGCCTGGCCCTCGCGGTCGGCATCGGCGTGTAGACTCCGCAGGCCCGCGCCTCGTAGCTCGCCGAGGAAATGATGCCCCGCTGCTCGCCACCCACCGCGCAGCGCTTGCCCACGAGCGTGGGGTCGCGCGCCTGCTCGCACGAGACGAAGAACGCGTCCGCATCCAGGTGAACGATCGTGGGGAAGTTCGGCATTGGGGAGCCGCGCCTCACGCAACCCGCGCGGGGTGCACCAGAGGGGACCGGTCGCGTCCAGGGGTCGTGCGCATTGCAAACCGGCATGCGCTCAAATCGTGCGGGTTGCACGAAAAAGGTTCGGGTGAAATCCCATAAAGATCTTCCATGATTTTTAAGATCTTTACTGTCATCGCTTTATAAGGCCCCGAAGGACGGTGGCATGATTGTAGGTATAGGCGATGCATGACTCCAGAAGCCCTTTACGACGCCGAGCTTGTGAGACGCTTTCACGGTGGAGACGACTCCGCCTTTTCCGAGATCATGTCCCGCCACCAGAGCCGCATATTCTCGGCTGCGATGGCCCTCCTGCGCAATCACGCCGACGCCGAGGAGGTTACCCAGGACACGTTCGTGCGGGCCCACCGCGGCCTTGCGAACTTCCGGGGCGAAGCCTCGCTCGCCACCTGGCTTCATCGCATCGCGGTCAACCTGGCCCGCAACCGCTACTGGTACTTCTTCAGGCGGCGCCGCCACGCCACCCTCTCGCTGGACGCCGAACTCCCCGGGGAGACGGGCTCGACCTTCTCGGAGCTGCTCTCCACCGAGGGCAACGACCCCGCGCGCCTGAGTTCGCGCGCCGAGTTCTCGGCAGCGATCGAGGCCTGCCTGGAGCGCATGGAACCCTCTCACCGAAAGATCCTTCAGATGCGCACCCTCCTCGACCAGTCCTACGAGGAGATCGCGGGGGCTCTCGGCATCAATGTGGGCACCGTGAAGAGCCGCATCGCCCGGGCGCGCGAGCGCCTGCGGCGAATGCTGGCCGAGGACTGTCCGGACTTCTCCCGCGAGAGCGATCCCGCGGACTGGTTTGAGAGCGCCCGCGGCGAGGGCCAGCTGCAGGCCGTTCCCTGCTGAGGGCGCGCCGCTACCGGAGCCCCAGGAATCGGGCGAGAGACGCTACCGCGCCCGAGGTGGCGGTTCGCCCTGCGACGCGACGCGAGACGACCCGTAGCCGGCCCGCCTGCCTGTCGGCCTTGAGGTCGACATGGCCCACCAGCTCCGTGCCCGATAGAACGGGAAGCGCGTAGTAGCCCCTCTTCCTCTTCGGAGCGGGCACGTACGCCTCCCAGGCGTAGTCGAAGCCCCACAGCTGGCGGGTCACCCTGCGGTCGTAGATGACGGGGTCGAGCGGTGCCAAGAGCCGCGGCGGCTCGCGGCTGCCGCCGCAAGCCCGGGTCTCGAGGAGCGGCAGGTCCGTCCTGAGGCAGAACAGCCGCGGTCCGTCCCCCACCTCCACGGGACACGCCAGGTCGGCCACGAGAGCCGCCTCGGCCTTCGTGAGGGCGGCCAGCCTGTGCTGCCGAAGCCGCAGGACCGCGAGCCAGCGCTGCGTCTGCAAAGCCGTCGCCTGCGGCGCCGACAGGACGCCGTGCGGCAGGACCCTCTCGGGCAGGTCGTAGAGCCTGCGGTTCGAGTCGCGTCCCGCGATCAGCAGGCGCCCGTGGAAGAAGAGCTTCTGCAGCGTGGCCTTCGCGAGCGTCGCCGAGCCCCACACCTTGCGGCCCTTGCGCCCGTCCGCGAAGGCCCAGGGGCCCAGCGGCCCTCGGGCCGCGACCTCTTCGAGGATCCGGCGGGAGAAGTCCCGCTCGCGCGGCGTCAGGCGCCCCAGCCAGGCGCTCCGGCGCGTGCTGCGCTCGCGCATCGAGGCGGCGAGGTGGGGCCAGGCGTCGAGCGGGAATGCGACGAGCACGTCGGTGGAGGGCAGGTGGTGCTCGAAGGCCGCGCGCTTCTCCACCGGAAGCGGGTTGCCGGGCTCGCCGTGCAGGTGCCGCTCGAGGTCGCCCTGGCGGTAGCCCGCCACCCGGTTGCGAAGGATGTGCTCGTGCATCCGACCGCAGACGTCGATGGGGTCGATCTGCACGTAGCCGAGGTGCGAGAGGACGCCACCGACGCTGGGTACGGGCGCGTCGATCAGATGGGCGCGCAGAAGGAAGCGCCGCGCGTCGGCGGCGGTCACCTTGAGAGCCGCGCTCAAGGGGCCGGGGGCCGCATCGGCGCGCTGCGCACCGGCGCGGCGGCCGCGGGCGCGGAAGGGGACGCGGCGGCCGGGCCCCCGGGCGGGGCCACTTCAGCCGCGTGAAGCGCGCGCACGGCCGCGGCATAGTCGTTCAGGCCCGCGCACACGGCCGCCGCGATCTTCTCGCGGTACTCGCCGGACTCGAGGGCGAGGCCCTCGGAGGCGCTCGAGATAAACGCGGGCTCCACGAGGGCACCGGGGCACTTGAGCCCCCGAAGCACCGCCAGGTGCTCGAATTTCTCGCCGCGGTCGCCGTTGCGAAGCGCGGAGAGCAGCTGGCGGTGGAGGGCGCCTGCCAGCACCGTGTTCCACGCGTTGAAGTCGTTCACGGGGGCCGCTCCGGGCTCGGCATCGTCCTTGTGCCCCAGGCTCCACGAATCCGTGGACCTCTGGGTCTTCGGCGGGAAGGACAGCACCTCCACGCCCGTCGTCCTCTTGTCGGGCCACACGGAGTTGAAGTGCACGCTCACGAAGACGTCGGCCGCGGCGACGTTGGCTATCTCCGAGCGCGTGGGCTTCGCCACGTTGACGTCGGTGTCGCGCGTGAGGACCACCCGGTAGCCCGCCGCCTCGAGCATGCGCTTGAGCCTGCGGACCACGTCGAGCGTGAAGGCCTTCTCCATTGTGTGGAGCTCCGGGTTCTCGGTGCCGTGGTCCTCGCCGCCGTGGCCCGCGTCGAGAGCGATGACCCGCGGGACCCGCGGAGGCGTCCCGCAGAGCTCGGGGCGAAGGCGGGGCTTCAGCTTGAACTCGAAGTCCTCGCGGCTCACGTAGAACGCCCCCGAGCGCACCACCACCGGGTCGCCCAGGAACACCCGCAGGCCCGCCAGGTCGACCTCGCGGCTGTGGTCGGTCAGGCGCGCCACCGGCTGCGACCCCGACTTAAGCATGACGGCCGAGTCGGGGACCGACCGGGCGACGTGGAGGCCGAGGGCCGACGCGCCGTCCTCGAGGCTCACGTAGTCGACCGCGCCGACCCGCAGCGTCGCGGGCTCGGCTCTCGCGCCCAGGGCCGCGGCCACCAGCAGGAGGAGGGCTGCCCGCCGCATGGCAGGGATGAGGTCAGGCCACCGAGGGCTGCGAATCGTCAGCCTCGGGCTCGCCGCCCTCTTCGCTGTCCTTCACGTGGAACTTCGCCTTGCGCTTGTTGGCGGGCAGCGGCGTCAGCATCACGTGAATGTTGCGGCCGATCAGCTTGGGATCGTTGTCGGGATGGCCCATGCCGGCCAGGTCCACGACGGCTCGCTTCATCACCTCGAAACCGAGCTCGGTGTGGGCCATCTCGCGGCCGCGGAACTTGAGCCGCAGCTTCACCTTGTTGCCATGGTCGAGGAATTCCTCGGCGTGACGCAGCTTGGTGTTGAAATCGTTGGGTGCGATGCGGGCCGTGAACTCGATCTCCTTGATCTTGCTCGCCGTGGACTTCGCGTGGGAGTGCTTCTTCTGCTCCTCGTAAACGTACTTGCCGAAGTCCATGATGCGGCAGACCGGCGGCGTCGCGTTCGGCGCGACCTCGACCAGGTCGAGCCCCACTTCAAGCGCGAGGTTGACCGCCTTGGGCGTGTCCAGAATGCCCAGCTGCTTGCCCTCGGGGGAGATCACGCGCACCTGCGGGACCTTGATGCGGTGGTTGCGGCGGATGGCCGCGAACGGATCGTTGTTACGACGCTGGAATTGCCCGGTGGGACGATTGCCGCCTGGGGCGGCCGAGGGAGTCGGTATGGCCATCAATAATTACGCTGCTGGGTGTGTAAAGTCAGGGCTAGACCCTCTGCGCAAGCGGCCCTGAACACAACACCTAAACGCTGAAGCTCTCCCCGCAGGAGCAACTTGCCTTGGCGTTGGGGTTGGTGAACTTGAAGCCGCCGGCGATCAGCTGGCTTGAGTAGTCGAGCACCGTCCCCTTGAGGTAAAGGGCCGTCCGGGCGTCCACGAGCACCTGGCAGCCGGCCGACCGCACCAGGATGTCACCCTTCTTGGGCTCCTGGGCGAACTTGAGCTTGTAGCTGAGGCCGTTGCAGCCGCCGCCCGTGATCGCGATGCGGAGGTAGTCACCCTGCGCCTCGCGGGCGATCAGGCTGCGCACCTTGGTGCCGGCGGCCTCGGTCAGGCGCACCAGGCTCTCGCCCCCCTCCCTCACGGGAGGGGGCGACGGGGGGGCGGCTAGGGTGGCGTCGGGCATTCCAGGTAGACTATCGCCCTTCGCGCGCCCGAATCAAGCGCCGGGCCACGTCTATCGCGTTCGAAAAGCTACGGGGGCTCGCGCGGCCCTGGCCGGCGATGCCGAAGGCCGTGCCGTGGTCGGGGCTCGTGCGCACGTGGGTGAGGCCGAGGGTCACGTTCACCGACTCGTCGAAGTCGACCACCTTCAGAGGGCCGAGCCCCTGGTCGTGGTAGAGGGCCACGGAGACGTCGAACTCCCCCCTGAGCTGGCGGCCGAAGAGCGTATCCGCAGGCTGGCACCTCGAGAGGCCCGGGAAGGCCCCCCGAAGGCGCCCGAGTATCGGCTCAATGATGTCGCGCTCCTCGGTGCCGATGATGCCCCCCTCTCCCGCGTGGGGGTTGAGGCCGCAGACGCCGATCCTTGGGTGCTCCACGCCCTCCGAGCGGGCGAGCTCGTCGGCAGCGGCGACGGCGCGGCGAAGCTCGGGCTCGGTCAGGTGGAGCGGGACCTCGCGAAGGGGGATGTGCCAGGAGACGAGCGCGACGCGCAGCCTGCCGCCGCAGAAGGCCATCGTGGGGTCCCCGCCCCAGCGCTCGGCGAAGAACTCCGTGTGGCCCGGAAACGTCCAGCCGATCGCGGACATGCGCTCCTTGCTGATCGGCGCCGTGACGACGCCGGAGGCGGCGCCCTCGAGGCAGAGGGCGGCGGCGCGCTCGAGGGCGGCCCAGGCGACGAGCGCACCCTGCCCGTCGGGCTTGCCCGGCGTGGCGACGTAGTCCTCGGAGCCCACGGGCACCGCGGTGAATCCCCCCGGCAGCGAGGCGAGCCAGCGCGGCGGCCCGAGCACGGCCACGCCGGCGGCCTCCGCCGGGTGGGCGCGCAGCCACGCCTCGATGATCTCGGGCCCTATGCCCGCGGGATCTCCGCAGGTGAGCGCGAGCGGGATCGGGGCGGGGGCACTCACGCCTGGGCCTCCTCGCCGGCGGGGTCGGCACTGCGGGCCCGCGCGATGCCGCGCTTGCCCTCGGTGATGAAGGTGAGGAAGCGCACCGCCTCTGGGCTCCTGAAGGTGCCGAGCGCCAGCGCCTTCGAGGCGATCGAGCGAATGTTGCCGACCGTGAAGTAGACGTGGCGGTACGCCTCCTTGAGCTCCTGGATCGCCTCGCGGGAGACGCCGCGGCGCCGCAGCCCGATCAGGTTGAAGCCCGCTACCTCGTTGCGCTCGGCGACCATCAGGAAGGGGGGGATGTCGAGCGTGATGCGCGAGAGGCCGCCGACGATGGCGCCCTCCCCGATGCGGCTGAACTGGTGGTAGGCCGAGCCGCCCCCGAGGATGGCGTGGCTGCCGACATGCACGTGGCCGGCCACCAGCACCGCGTTGGCGACGACCACGTTGTCGCCGAGCGCCGCGTCGTGCGCCACGTGGGAGCTCGCCATCAGCAGGCAGTTGGCGCCGACCTCGGTGAAGAGGCCCTTCTCGGTGGAGCGGTTGATGGTCACGTACTCGCGGATGATCGTGCCCGCGCCCACCCGGGTGCCGGTCTGCACGGCCGGGTCGAACCTGAGGACCTGCGGATCGCCGCCCACGACCGCATAGGGGTGGACGGCGACGCGCTCCCCCAGGACGGCGCCGGCGCGCACGATGGCTCCGGCGTGGATGACGCAACCGTCGCCGAGCTCGGCTCCGGGCTCGACGATGGCGGTGGGGTGGATGGACACACTCATCGGGGCCAATCTCCGAAGGGTTGGCCCCGAGCGCGAGAACGTTTTGGCATGGGCCGTTAGCCCGCCTCCGGGGCGGCCTGGGCGACCCGCGCGCGGCGCGCCGTCTGGAGGCGGTCGGACAGGAGGTCCAGCTGGGCGTCCTTCAACAGGTCGTAGTTCTTAAGGAGGCGGATCACCTGGAGGGTGTCGCTCTTGCCGTAGTTGCGGTTGGCGTCGATCTTGTCGATCAGGTCGAGCAGCATCGCCCTGAAGGAGAGGATGCCGTCTACGCCGCGCTCCTTCAGCATCTCGACGCTCTGGGAGCGGAACGGCTCGGCCGTGGGAAGGGCGGGCAGCACGAGGATCTTGGCGACGCCGCTCGTGATGCCGTCCCCCTCCGCGGGGAAGAGCTTCGCGGCCTGGCGCAGCACGTTCTGCTCCAGGAACCCGAAGATCTCCGGGGAACCCTTCAGGGTCGCCGGCGTGAAGACGTCGGTGTGCCAGGGCTTCACGGCCACCACGGCCTGGTGGACGAACTGGAGCTCCGTGGGGAACAGGAAGAAGTCGGGCTTGCGGCTGCCCTTCTGCCAGGAGGGATTGTGGACGAGCAGGTCGATCTCCTCGTCGCCCATCTTGCGGCGCGCCTGCACCTGGTACTTGCGGACCTGCCGCACAAAGAAGCCGTTCTGCTCGAAGAACTCCCGAACGATGCCCTCGTCGATGGCCGACATGGGTCACACCCTAGCGACACCCACCCAAGAGTACACGAATTTTCTCCCGGCGCCTACACGGCGCCCACGTCCCGCCAGGCGGCCTCGACGGCCGCGGCAGGGACGTCGGCCCGCACCACCGCGTTTCCCAAGTCCCGAAGCAGGACGAAGCGCGGGAGGCCCCCGCGGGCCTTCTTGTCGCGGGTCATCGCGGACATGAGGTCTGCGAGCGGA
>CAIXHE010000069.1 GCA_903919205.1 uncultured Opitutaceae bacterium
GACGACAAGGCGAGCGCGGCCCTGCGCGCCCGGGAGCAGAACACCAAGCAGTACGAATACCAGATGGAGGTCTACGGCGGAAAATCGAACCTGCTCGCGGTGGAGGTGCAGCAGTGGTTCATGTCGCTCTGGCACGGGACGCGGCTCGCCGACACGCTCGCCGTGCTGACGTTCGTGCTGGCCCTGGGCTGCTTCTTTGTGGCCCATTTCCTGCCGGAATTTCCCGAGGCCGAGCGCGCCGAACCCGCTGGCGGCGAGGGCACCTAGCCCCCGGCGCCGCGCGCTACCCTCCGCAGGAACGTGGACGCCGTACCTCCCGACCGCAGGCTTGGGCTCGCGCACGCGATACTCCTGGCTGCGGCCTGCGCGGCCGAGGCGGCCCTCTTCGCATGGTCCACGGCGCGCTACCAGGCCTGGGTCCCGCCCCGCTGGTTTGACCAGCTGCAGTACCTGGGCGAGGCCTACGACGCCTGGGACCGGGCCCGCTCGCACGGCCTCTGGGAGGCCCTCCGCGAGGCCTTCGCCCGGGGCTCCCCTCAGGGCACGCTGCACCCCGCGCTCGCCCTTGCCGTCTTTGGCGTCGCGGGTCCCACCCGATCGGCCGCGCTGTTCCTGAACCTCCTCGCCTTGGTCGGCCTCCAGGCGGTGACCTTCGTCGCGGTGCGGCACCTCGCCCGGTCCTATGCGTGGGCCTGGGCGGCCGTCGGCCTCCTCGCGGGCCTGCACTTCCCGTGGTCGGGTTCGCCCGGGTCGGCCGCCGACTTCCGCCTGGACTGGATGGGGGCCTGCGCCTTCGGCGCCACGCTCGGCATGGCGATCCTCTCGGACGGCATGCGCTCCACGCGCGGGGCGCTGGGGACGGGGCTCTGCGCGGGGGTGACTCTCCTGGTGCGCTTCATCACGGCCGTGTACCTGGGCCTCATCTTCTGGGCGGCGCTCCTCTGGATGGCCTCTCGGCCCGGGCGGGGCGCACGCTGCGCGCGCCTGGGGCTTGCGGGCGCCGTCGCGGCCGCGATGGCGGGCCCCGCGCTCTGGCACAGCCGGGGCGCCATCTATGCCTACTACTGGGTGGGCCAGTTCTCGGGTCCGAGCCGAGCCGTCCTCGACTCCCATATGCCTTGGGGCGCCGCCATGGCCTGGATCCTATCGGGCGTTGTACGATACCAGATGGGGCTCCCCGTCCTCCTAGCAGGCATCGGCTCGGCCGGCGCGCTGCTGTGGATGCGGTATCGCCTGGGTGGTGCCTCGGCGACGGGCGAAGGCCGCGGCCTCGGCCGCGCGGCGTGGACGGTGGCCGGTTTTGTCGGGGCCCCCGCGTGTGTTCTGATGCTCCACCCCGACAAGGCCGAACAGACCCTGTGCATCCTGGCACCCGGGGCCGTGTGGATGCTCGTGCTCGCCTGCATCCGGCTCTCGAGCGGGCTGCCGCGGCGTTCGGCGGCTTGGGTCGCCTCGGCTGCTGCGGCGGCCGGGGGCCTGGCCTTCGTGCACGCCGAGACTGTTCGGCCGTACACGGCCGAAGAGGAGGCCGAGTTTCGGCGCATCGTCGCCCTTGATGACTATCTACGGGCCCGCTCCGAGGAGGCGGGGCTGCACCGTCCGCAGGTTGCGGTCACCTGGATGCTCGACGCCTTGAATGCCTCGACGCTCGAGGTCGTGGGCCGGGAGAGGAACCAGGCGCACCTTCCCTTCCTGGGAATGCTTCCCACGGGCGTGCTGGAGCCCGACCGGGCGTCCGTGATGAGGCTCCTCTCGGCGAGCGATTTCGCGTGCCTCGTGTCCCGGGCGCCGGAGCATTACCCGTTTGACCGCGCGATGGAGGCCCGGTTGCCCGAGATCCGGGCGTGGTGCGAGGCGCACCTGCGCCGCGTGGGGCAGCTCGACACCCGTGCCTGGTCCATGACGCTCTATGAGCGCAGGGATCTGGCGCCGTCGCAGGGGGACCGGGTGCGCTGGGACGCCTACCAGTCGGCTGCGGCCACGAACCCTGTGACCTCGGTCGCGGCTCCGCCGTCGGCGCCCTGGTTCGTCTCCCCCCGGCACGCGCTCGCGTCGACCCGGGCCCGCTTCCACGCTTCGGTGGCGGCCGCGTACAGCCCCGTGCGCTACCGCGCACTCAGCCTGCCCCCGGGCGTCACCCTGGACCCGGTGACGGGTGAGATCGCGGGACGGCTCGCCAGGCCGGGCACGTATGAGCTGCGGGTCGCCGCCGCCAACGCTCTGGGCAGCACCGAGGAGCGCGTGGAGGTGCACGTGGAGGACACCGGCACGTACTCGCAGCTCGAGGCGCCCGCCCGCGTCCACCCGGGCGAGACGATCCACCTGCGGTTCGGCGCCTACGACGCCGGGGGCCACCTCGACTTTGTCGAGATCACCGACCTCTCTGAGGGACGCACCCTGACGCGGATCGGGGCCCCCGACGACGCAAAGCAGGCCTGGGAGTCCGGCTACACGCTCACGCTCGCGCGGCCGGGCCGGCACGATCTTCTGCTGCGCACCGTGTGCTTCGACCCGGATCGGAAGGACAAGTACTCGTTCATTGACCGAGCCTGCGCGGTCGAGGTGGCACCCTGAGCGATTCCGGGCCCTACTTGGCCCAGGGATGGCTGGGCCAGAAGTCCTCGTGGATCTTGAGGCCCTCGGCCTCCATCAGCGGTCCCAGCACCAACGTGCCCGGAGCGGTGCGCTGGAAGACCTCCTTCGACTCCAGGGGATTGGCGTCCGGGGGGATGCCCATCACGCGCAGGAACTGCAATTCCGTGGTGCCGTAGACGACCTTGCCAATGCCGGCAAAGCGGATCGATCCGCAGCACATGGTGCACGGCTCGCTGCTCGTGTAGAGGGTCGACTTCGCGAAGGTCTCGCGCGAGATCTTCGGGCTGAATGCGGAGATGAGCCCGGTTTCCGCATGCTTGGTCACGTCGTGGGTGACGTCCTCGCAGTTGGCGTACTCGGCGATCACCTTCCCGTCGAGGACCAGCACCGCGCCGAAGGGCGATCCCCCGTGGGTCGTGGCGTAGCGCGCCATCTCGTAGGCGCGCTCCATGAACTTCCTGTCGTCCGCCGTGCAGGCGGGGTCGTCGGGCAGCGCGGGCGGCACGGCTGCGCCAAGGGCCAGGGGCGACGCGAGGAGGAGCCAGAGGAGCGGGCGCCGAAGGGTGACGTTCATGTCCATCTTGGGAGCACAACATGTGCCACGGGGGCTCAGCTCCATGCCAGGTGGAGGGCTTCGAGCCCGTGGAAGTGGTAGCTGTCCCGGTAGGCGGGCGGCGCGCCGAGCGCGAGCCCGGGCAGGCGCTTGAACAGGGTGGGGAGGGCCACGTGGAGCTCCAGCCGGGCCAGGGGCGCCCCGAGGCAGAAGTGGATCCCGCCGCCGAAGCTGGCGTGGGCCGCGGCCGGCGAGGCGAGGGGTCGGCCCGGGTCGAAGAGGTCCGCACGCGGGAAGCGCGCGGGATCCCGGTTGGCCGCGCCGTACAGGAGGGCGACGGCGGCGCCTCGCTGGAGCCGCAGCCCCGCAACCTGCAGGTCCTCCTGGGCGTAGCGGTTGAAGAGGTGCAGCGGGGGATCGTAGCGCAGGCATTCCTCGACCGTGGCCTCGGTCGACGCCTCGCTGGCGAAGGCGACCGCAGGGTCGGTCCCGTGCTCAAGCAGCGCCTTCACCCCGTTGCCGATGGCATGCACCGTGGCCTCGTGGCCGGCGTTGAGGAGTAGGATGCAGGTTCCGATCAGCTCATCCTCGCTCAGCCGCTCGCCGGTCGCCTCGACCGCCAGGAGGTGCGTGATCAGGTCGTCGCCGGGCGTGCGCCGCCGGTCGGCGACAAAGGCCCGCAGGAAGTCCGAGAATTCCCGCGTGGCGCTCTCCGCCGCGTCCTCCATGGCGCGGGTGCGCCCGAGCTGGAACATCGCCACCATCCGGTGCGACCAATCGAGCAGCTGCGGGGCCACCTCGGTCGGGACGCCCAGCAGCTCGGCGATCACGACCACCGGGATCGGCGTCGCATAGGCCTCGATCAGGTCGACGCGCCCCCGTGCCTCGAAGCGATCGATCAGGGAGTTTGCAAGAGCGGCGATACGGGGCCTCAGGTGCTCGATCTTTCGCGCCACGAAGGCGCGGTTCACGAGGGTGCGCAGGCGGGTGTGCACCGGCGGCTCCCGCTCGAGCATCGATTGGGCGTTCACGGCGTGGAACAGGGCGACGTGTTCCGGAACGGGCGCCGCGGGCGGGCGGAGCACGCCGGGCAGCGGCAGCACCTCGCGGCCGAAGCGCCGGTCGCGCAGCACCGCGCCCACGTCGGCCGCGTTCAGGAAGCACCAGAGCCCGTGCTGCTTCCAATAGAACACGGGTCGGATGGCGCGGAGCCGCTCGTAGGTGGGGTAGGGGTTTCCAAAGAAGCCGGGATGGCGCGAGTCGAGCGACACTTCGCCGGTGGCCCGATCGATCTCTAGCCAAGGCATCTCAGCTTCAGTCATGGTCTTATGGAGCTATTGTAGGGGACTCGGCGCGTGGGGTGCCCCTAAGAGATAGGGTCGGTCGCTCGATGCCCACCTGAAAATGGAGATCGCCGCGTTCCCGGGGCCCGGAGGCTCAATCTGCAACAAAACGCGGGCGCCCCGTGTTCTCCGTACAGTTCCGCACGTTTCCCATTGATCCTCCTACCTCCATGACCTCCGACGCCGCCTCCACTCCCCCGCAGCTTCCGCAGCAACCCGTGCCCGCGTTCCCCGCGCTCTCCTCGAACGACCGGCTCTGGAGCGTGCTCTGCCACCTCTCGTACTTCCTCGGCCTCGCACTCATCTCATTCATCTTCCCGCTGACGGTCTACCTCGTCATGGACTCGGACTCCCCCTACGTGAAGCACCACGCGCGCGAGGCGCTCAATTTCCACCTCTCGCTGCTGCTGTATGCGGTCCTCTGCGTGCCGCTGTGCCTGCTGGTGGTCGGCATTCCGCTGCTCATCGCCGTGGCCGTGCTCGGCATCGTCTGCTCGATCGTCGCGGCCATCAAGGCTTCCGACGGCATGTACTACCAGTACCCGATGACGATCCGATTTGTGCGCTAGCGCGGTCGCGGTGGGAACGCGCACCGCGCGGGCCGACGGGGCGGACCGCGCCTGCCGGGATTCGTTTGTAAAGCGCCCGGGGCCGTCCATGCTGGCCGGTCCCCGCGCATGAAACCCCTCGCAGCCGTGCTCTATCTCCTCCTGGGGAGCCTCGCCCTCGCTGCGGACGTCGACTATGAGGTCAGGCTCGCCACCCCTGAGGACGTCGACGTGGGTGCGGTGCCCTTCCTCTGTGCGGTTGCGCGGCGCGCCGACCGCGGGACGACGCTGGAGTGCACGCTCAACCCGGCCATGAAGTTCTCGGACAAGTTCTACACCTTCCAGCTGAGAGTCCTCAAGCGGCCGCTGTCTGCCGACCCCCGGCGCGCGATGGACGAATGCCTCCAGCCCGACCTGGTCGCCCGAATGGACGAGAGCAAGACCACCTTTGCCCGCTTCAGCCTCCAGGCGAGTGAGGCCCCGGCCGCCTACGTTCTGGTCACCTTTGCACGGCACGAACACCCCAACGGGACCAACTTCCGGGTGATCTGCGTGCCGGTGACGTTGCTGATCAAGAAGGGCGGCTGAAGCAACCTCCGCGGGTTAGGGCTCGATCACCCCGGCATCCGCGGGCTCGAAGGTGCAGTAGGCCGTTTCCCCGGGAGCGGCGGCGCGCGCCCGCTCCGGGTCATGGCAGAGGAGGCTCAGGCGGCGTCCGGAGCCGGTTTCCAGCACGACCCGCACGACCGAGCCAAGGAAGGTCCTCTCGACGACGCGGCCCATGAGCGCGTTCACGGGCGGCGGGGCCTGCGTCAGGACGAGCCTCTCGGGCCTGATCGAGAGGATCCGCTCGGCTCCTGGGCCCAACGCGGGTACTCCTGACAGGCGCACCGCCAGGGCCCAGCCCTCCTCGGAGCGGAGCGCGACGTCACACCCGTTTACCGACGTCACCGAGGCCCGCACGAGGTTCGACTCGCCCAGGAACTCGGCCACGAACGCCGTCCTCGGGCGGTGGTAGACCTCCGGTCCGGTGCCGAGCTGTTCCACCCTGCCGGCGTTCATGACGGCCACACGGTCGCTTAGGGCGAGGGCCTCCTCCTGGTCGTGCGTGACCAGAATGGTCGTCACCCCGATGCGCTGCTGGAGGCGCTTCAGCTCGGCCTGCATCTCCCGCCGCAGCTTGGCGTCCAGGGCCGACAGGGGCTCGTCCAGGAGGAGCACGCTCGGGCGCGGGACGATCGCGCGGGCGAGGGCGACGCGCTGCCTCTGGCCGCCCGAGAGCTGGTGGGGGTAGCGGGCCTCGAGGCCGCCGAGCGAGACGAGGGCGATCGCCTCGTCCACCCGCCTCGCCTGCTCCACGGCGCCCACCCGTTGCATCCTCAGCCCGAAGGCGATGTTGTCGCGCACGCAGAGGTGGGGAAACAGGGCGTAGCTCTGGAACACCTGGTTGATGTCGCGCCGGTGCGGGGGCACCGCCGTCACGTCCGATCCCCCGACCAGGATGGCCCCGGCGGAGGGCTGCTCGAAGCCCGAGAGGAGGCGCAGGAGGGTCGTCTTCCCGCAGCCGGACGGCCCGAGGAGCGTCAGGAGCTCGCCGGCTGCCACCGTCAGCGACACGCCGTCGACCGCGCGCACGTCGCCGAAGGTCTTCGAGAGCGAGCGTACCTCGACGGTTGCGCTCATGGGGACCGGCGGCGTTCCCAGCGCGGCTCCCGTTGGAGCAGGCCGTAAGAGACGGCGAAGAGGAGCGTGAAGACCACGCCCAGGGCGGCCCCGAAGGGCCAGTTGCGTGCCTGCAGGAACTGGTTCTGGATCACGTTGCCGATCAGCGGCACCTGGGCGCCCCCCAGAAGGTCGGTCACCGCGAACATCCCGATCGCCGGGACGAAGACGAGGATCACGCCGGCGGCGATGCCCGGCCGGGTGAGCGGGATGGCCACCGTCCAGAACACCCGCAGGGGACCCGCGCCCAGGTCCTGGGCGGCCTCGAGCAGGCTCTCGTCCAGCTTCTCGGCGCTGGCGAAGATCGGAAGCATCATGAAGGGCAGGAAGCTGTAGACCAGGCCGATCACGACCGCGGTCGGGGTGTACAGCCACTCGACCGGCGCCGAGACCAGGTGAAGCGACTGCAGGACGGCGTTCAGCAGCCCGTGGCCCTTCAGGATCTGGATCCAGGCGTAGGTGCGGATGAGGAAGCTGGTCCAGAACGGGATCATGACGAGGAGCAGCAGGCGCTCCCGCAGCCGCACCTCGCGCCGGGCGATGTAGAACGCGGCCGGGTAGCCGAGCGCGAGGCACGCCGCGGTGGTCGCCGTGGCGTAGCCGAGGGACCTCCAGAGGATCCGCAGGTACCGCGGGTCGAACACCCGCGCGTAGCTCTCCCAGGAGAAGGCGTACACGAGCCGGCCGAGTTCGTCGCGCTGGCAGAAGCTGTAGACCGCGAGGACGCCGAGCGGGACCACGGCGAAGAGCACGAGCCAGAGCACCATCGGCGCCAGCATGAGCCACGCGCGCCGGGTGGGCTGCTGCGAACCGGGCGAGGCGGAGGGAGGGGAGAAGAGGGCCTGCACGGGGGTGTCAGCGGCTGTTCTTCAGGTCCGTCACGACCTGGTCGATCTGCTCGCTCACCCGGCCGATCGCGCGGAAGGTGTCGCGCGGGCCGTTCGCCGGGTAGCTCGCCGGGTTCGCGAGCTGGCGCGCCGAGAGCAGGCGCCTCGCGGCCCCGTTGGGATTGGTGTAGGGGAACGCGTCCGAGATCTGCCGGCTCACGTCCGGGAGCAGCACGAAGTCGATGAAGCGGTGGGCGGCCGCCACGTGCTCGGAATGGACGGGGATCGCGAGCACGTCGACGAAGCGGTGCGCCCCCTCGGACGGCAACACGTAGCGGAACTTGGGGTCCTGCTGGTAGAGGATCGCCGCCTCGCCGCTCCATACGATTCCGAGGTCGACGTCCCCGTTGAGGAGCGAGGTCTTGGGGCTGTCCGAGTCGAAGACGCGCACGAGCGGGATCCAGCGGGCCAGCACCGGGCGCGCGAGCTCGATGTTCCCGGCGGTGAGGTCGTTGGGAGCCTTGCCGAGCGAATACAGGGCCCAGGTCACCAGCTCGCGGTTGTCGTTCAGGACCACGATTCGCCCCGCGTGGCTCGGCTTGAACACGTCGCCGTAGCCGAGGACGGGCTCCTTCACGGCCTGCGTGTTGACCACGATCCCCACGGTGCCCGTCATGTAGGGGACGGTGTAGCTCTGCGTCGGGTCGTGCGGCAGGTGGAGGAATTCCGGGAGGATGTTTCCCAGGTGGGGCAGGAGCTTCGGGTCGAGGCGCTGGAGCATCCCCGCCTGGATCAGCGCCTCGGCGATGTAGTCCGGGGGCTGGACTACGTCGTAGCTCGTCCCGCCCGCCAGCACCTTGGCCATCATCTCCTCGCCCGAGGAGAAGGTCTCGTAGTTCACGCGGATGCCCGTTTCGGCCGTGAACCGGTCGATCACCCCCTGGGGTATGTATTCGGACCAGGCGAAGAGGTTGAGCTCCTCCGCGGCGCGTGCGGGCGCGGCGGCGAGGACGGCCAGTGCGGCCAGTCTGAGGAAAGGCCCCGTCATCGGCTCAGGCGGCGCAGCCGCGAGGAGAGGATCGCGGCCCCCAGCGTGAAGAGGATCAGGAGCGTCGAGAGGGCGTTCAGCATCGGGTTAAGTCCCACCCGGGCGAGGCCGTAGATCTTCAGGGGCAGCGTCGCCGACCTCGCCGACGACGTGAAGAACGTGACGACGAATTCGTCCAGAGAGAGCGTGAACGCCATCAGGCCCCCCGCGACCAGGGCGGGCCGGAGGGCCGGTACGATCACGTGCCAGAAGGCCTGAAGCGGGGAGGCCCCCAGGTCCAGGGCCGCCTCCTCGAGGGCGGGGTCCAGTCCCTGGAGGCGGGCCTGAACCGCGATCAGCACGAAGGGAAAGCAGAACGTGACGTGGGCGATGACGACCGTGGTGTACCCGAGCGGCATCGAGAGCGCGGCAAAGAGGCTCAGCAGGCTGATGCCGATGATGATCTCGGGCATGATGACCGGTAGCGAGACCAGGGCATGCAGGACGCGGTGGCCTGCGAACCGGTACCGGTGGAGGAGCCACGCCCCGGCGGTCCCGAGCAGCAAGGACAGGACCGTGACGATCGCCGCGATGCCCAGGCTGTTCTCGAGGGCCGCGATCAGGGGGCCGTTACGCACGAGCTCTCCGTACCACCGAGCCGTGAACCCCTCCCAGACGATGTTCAGGCGGGAGTCGTTGAACGAATAGAAGACGAGGACGGCGATCGGAAGGTAGAGCAGGGCGATTACGAGACCCGTCCCTGTGGCCAAGATCGAGTCGACAGCCGAGCGGGAAGGGGCTCTGGGAGTCTCAATCGCGGAGGGTCGCTCAAGCACGAAAAAAGTCCAGTGCCCGAGTCGGGCGAAGCAAGAAATTAATCGGCTAGCGCACCTCCACGGACCGGCTTTGGTACGCGTCGCGCCGAGTACGCGTGCCTAGCGCGGGCCCGACCCCCTGCGTCCGCGATACTGCCCGACTAGTGGACCCGGCGCCTTCGCAGTCACGGTGGCGCAACGGGTCCACGATGCCATTCCGAAAGCGCACGCGACGCACGGCCTGGGCCAAGGGAGTCCTGCACCCGTCCGGTTCTGCCGCTGCAGGCCATGAGTCCTTTGCCCACATAATAACGCTCGGACGGATGCAGAAGGATTTCGGCGCACCCACCTGCACGACGGAATGCCTCGCGATCCGAGCGGGGCCAGGCGAGACGTCGAGCCGGACGGGTGGCCAAAGGGAGTACCGAGCCCAAGACGCCCTCCGTGAGGAGCCGGCCACCACGCTCGGCTCCCTCGGGGCTGTCTTGGACTCGGTAGTGAGGGTAACGCACGACCCAGATGGGGTTCGATTCGCCCGGATCAGGCACCTCCGAGCTACGGCGGCGGGCGGCGAGGGTCCGGGGGCTTCGTAGGAGAGGGTGCGGGGTCATGTTTAAAGCCTATAATTTTAATCTACATTAAATAAGTATTAGCAACGCGAGGCTGAAGTTTGTCATAAGGTTCGCAGGAGCGTCTTCCGACTCCTCCGAGGGACATGGTTTTATTGATGATCATATAACCAACAGACGCACAGCATCTTAAGAACCATTCAACATTCCACTTCAAACACGGGCTACCCACGCGAGGCCCCACGCGGTCTAACCGAACCGGAGTCGACGCGCCAGGGCCCGACCCACCTTCCCACATCTTCACGGACGTAGCCGCGGGGCTAAGATCCACCTACCGGGCAGCCGTAGATTACGCTCACGCGTGCCCCAGTGGCTGCGCCGGTGGCGTCACCCGCCAAGCCGTGGCGCCTCCTGGGAGCTGGGCTTGGTTTCGATATGCCTCCGGCTGGATGCCCCTCGATCCCCTGGCGGAAGCGTTCCCTTGAATCGAGGGCGGGAGCACGTTTGGGAGGCCCAAAACGCCCATCCTTGGGCCAACCCTCCTTTTCAACGCCGCCGACTCCGAAGCTCGCGAGCCACGCGTCGGCAGCCGCTCTTGTTTCGGTGCGGACACCGAAAGATGCGAACTGATCGCTCGGGCCGCGGTCCAGAACATCACCCTTGAGCGCCATGGATGAATCCCTGAACCGCTTCGACAGGCCCTGGATCGACGTAGCCC
>CAIXHE010000070.1 GCA_903919205.1 uncultured Opitutaceae bacterium
CAGCGCTACAAGGACCTCCAGGACATCATCGCGATCCTGGGCCTGGACGAGCTCTCCCCCGAGGACAAGCTCACCGTCTACCGCGCCCGCAAGATCCAGCGCTTCCTCTCCCAGCCGTTCTCGGTGGCCGAGGTCTTCACCGGCACGCCCGGCAAGTACGTGCCCGTCAAGGAGACGGTGCGCGGCTTCAAGATGATCCTCGACGGCGAGCTCGACGACGTCCCCGAGGGCGACTTCTACATGAAGGGCGGCATCGAGGAGGTCATCGCGGCCGGCAAGAAGTAACCCGATGCCGCTTACCCTAGAGATCGTGACGCCCGAGGCCCGGGTGTACTCCCAGGAGGTCGACACGGTGGTCATCCCCACCGTGGATGGCGAGGTGGGCATCCTACCGGGCCACATCCCGCTCGTCGCCCTGGTCGGCGCCGGGGAACTCCGCGCGACCAAGGGGAGCGTCACCGAGCTGCTGGTCGTCGGCGGCGGGTTCGCCCAGGTGACGGGCGAGAAGGTCTCGATCCTCGCCGACAGCGCGATCAACGAGGAGAAGATCGACGAGCATGCGGTCGAGGACGCGCTCCGGCGAGCCGAGGAGGCCCTGAAGACCAAGGAAGCGCTCTCACCGTCCGAGGTCGAGCGCCTCGAGGGGCTCGTGCGCTTCTCGGTGGCCCAGCTGGGCGTCAAGCGCCGCCGGACCTAGGCTCCAATAGGCACACCGCAGTTTTTGCCCGATTTAGGGCATTTTTTGGCTCTTTTCGCGCAATCTGGGCCTGTTTTTGCCCAGGTTTCGGCCTTTTTTGAAGAATCGAAGGATAAGAAAATCGCCGGCATCCCAACTTTTTCTTGAAACTGAGTCTCAGTTCTCCTAACTTGACCTCCCTATGAACGGGGCCGCCTCTCCACTCCTCCTGCCGCTCTGCCAGTTGCCTGCGAAGGCGACCGGCCGCGTCTGCGAGCTGAAGGGGGACGCCGAATTCTGCCAGCGGGTCCGCGAGATGGGCTTCGGCGAGTCCACGTTCGTCACCAAGGTGTCGGGCAACCGAACCATCCTCTGCCAGGTGAACGGGACCCGCATCGCGCTCAGCCACGGCGCGGCCAGCCAGATCTTGGTCGAGCGCATCGGGCCGCGCTGACCGGCCCCATGTCGGACCCGGTCAAGCTCTCCGACCTTCCCGTGGGCGCCTCGGCACGCGTGGTCAGCCTACCGCCCGGCGCCTCGCTCCGGCTGAGGGAGATGGGACTCCTCATGGGAACGCCCCTTCAGCTCGTGCGATGCGCCCCGATGGGCGATCCCCTTGAGATCAAGATCCGCGGCTACCACCTGACGCTGCGCCGGAGCGAGGCCGCCCACGTGATCGTGGAGCCCCAGGCCCCATGAGCCCCGAGTCCAAGGCCGCCTCGGCCGGGCGCGCGCCGGTGTACGCGATCGTCGGCAACCCGAACTGCGGGAAGAGCACGCTCTTCAACGCGCTCACCGGCCTGAAGCAGAAGGTCGGCAACTACCCCGGCGTGACGGTCGAGAAGAAGGTGGGCACGTCGTACTCGCAGCACGGCCAGCCGATCACGGTCATCGACCTGCCCGGGGCGTACTCGCTCGCGGCCCGCTCCCCGGACGAGGCGGTCACCCGCGACGTGCTGCTCGGGCGACGCGCCGACACCGCGCAGCCCGACCGCATCCTCTGCATCGTCGATGCGACGAACCTCGAGCGAAACCTCTACCTGGTCCACCAGGTGCTGGACCTGGGCAAGCCCGTGATCCTCGTCCTCAACATGATGGACCTGGCGGCCAAGGCCGGCCTCGTGGTGCGCGCGGCGCGGCTGGAGCAGGCGCTCGGCATCCCCGTGATCGCCTGCGAGGCGGTGAACGGCAGGGGGCTGATCGACCTGAAGCTCGCGATGAGCCGCCACGACCTGCCGCTGCCGCGCCATGCCTGGGACATCCCGGCCGCGATCGCCTCGGCCGTCACCGAGCTGCAGGCCTCGCTCGTCTCGAACGCCGGGCGCGCCCCCCTGATCGCCCGCGCCGAGGCCCTGCTCCTCCTCACCGACCAGAACTCGGTGCGCGTCGCCGGCTCGACCCCGCTCGACGCCCGCACGGAGGAGATCCTGCGCGCCTGGCAGGCGCGCTGGGAACGGGAGTCGATGGACTGGGCGGGGACCCTCGTCAGCTCGCGCTACGACGCGATCGGCAGGCTGGCGGCCGAGGCGGTGCAGACCGCCCACTCCTCTGCGCCCTCGACCAGCGACCGCATCGACGCCGTGGTCACCCACCCGGTGTGGGGCTGGGTCGTGCTCGGGGCGGTCATGACGCTCCTCTTCGTCAGCATCTTCTCGCTCGCCCAGGCGCCGATGGACTGGATCGGGGCCCGCACCGCGGGCCTCTCCAACTGGCTCAAGGGGTCGCTCGGGCCCGGGGACCTCCGAAACCTCCTGACCGACGGCGTCATCGGCGGGGTGGGCACGGTCGTCACGTTCCTGCCGCAGATCCTGATCCTGTTCTTCTTCATCGGGCTCCTCGAGAGCACGGGCTACATGGCGCGGGCGGCGTTCATCATGGACCGCCTGATGAGCCGCGTGGGGCTCAACGGAAAGTCGTTCATCCCTCTCCTGAGCTCCTACGCCTGCGCCATCCCCGGGATCATGGCGACCCGCACGATCGAGGATCCGAAGGACCGCCTGGTGACGATCCTGGTGGCCCCGCTCATGAGCTGCTCGGCGCGCCTGCCCGTGTACCTGCTCCTGATCGCCGCGCTCTTCCCGGCCTCGAGCGTCTCGCTCGGCTCCAAGGTGGGCATCATGGTGCTCATGTACTCCCTCGGCACCCTGGGCGCCTTCGGGTTCGCGTGGCTCTTCAAGCGCACGCTCCTGAAGGGCGAGCCGCCGCTCATGATCATGGAGCTGCCGCCCTACCGGCTGCCGGGCCTCGGCGACGTGCTCCTGCACATGGTGCAGCGAGCGAGCATCTTCCTGAAGCGCGCGGGCACCGTGATCCTCGCGATCAGCGTCATCCTGTGGGCGCTCTCGGCCTACCCCCGCGCGCCCGCGGGCTCGACCTCGACCGAGCAGCTGGCGCAGAGCTTCGCGGGCAGGGCGGGCCACCTGATCGAGCCGGTGATCCGCCCGATCGGCTTCGACTGGCAGATCGGCATCGGGCTCATCAGCTCGTTCGCGGCGCGCGAGGTCTTCGTAAGCACCATGGGCGTCGTCTTCAACGCCGAGTCCGAGGGCGAGGACACGACGACGCTCCAGAAGGCGCTCGGCCGCGCCACGTGGCCCGACGGGCGGAAGCTGTTCAGGCCGCTCACGTGCCTCTCGCTCATGATCTTCTATGTCTTCGCGATGCAGTGCATGAGCACGATCGCCGTGGTGCGAAGGGAGACCAACTCCTGGCGCTGGCCCCTGTTCCAAACGGCCTACATGACTGGCGCCGCCTGGATTATCTCGTTCATTGTGTACCAGGGCGGTTCCGCCCTCGGATTCTGACCATGAGCCCCTTCCTACAGACCCTCGCCGCCCTTGCCGCCGTCGCCGCGGCCGCCGGCTGGCTCGTGGCCCGCGCGCTGGCCCGCCGCGAGAAGCCCGGGTGCGGGGGGGACTGCGGGTGCTCGGTGGACGAGCTGAAGGCCCAGGTGCGCGGCCGCGCGAAGGCGGCGCGGGCCCTGAGGCCGTAGCAGACCCGCCGATGCTCCTGCTGCACGATCCCCGGTGCGCCGACTACGGGTCGGCCGCCCACCCCGAGCAGCCCCGCCGGGTCGTCGCGACGGCCGAGCACCTGCGCTCGGCGCTTCCGGGGGCCGAGTGGCGCACCCCCTCGGCCAGCGCCCCCGACCGCGTGCTGCTGCGGGCCCACACCGCCGCCCACCTGGCCCGCCTCGAGGAGCCGCGCGCCTTCGACGCGGACACCGCCTATTTCCCGGGGATCGCCGGCCACGCGCGCCGGGGGGTCGCCTCGGCGCTCGAGGCCTCCGCGCACGCGCTCGCGGGCAAGGGCCCGGTCCTCTCCCTCATGCGGCCTCCGGGCCACCATGCCTGCGCGGACGCCGCGATGGGCTTCTGCTACCTGAACCAGGTCGCCGTCGCCGCCCTCGTGGCCCGCGAGGCCCAGGGGATCGAGCGGGTCGCTGTGTGGGACTTCGACGCCCACCACGGCAACGGCACGGAGGCGATCCTGCAGGGCAGGGAGGGCTTCCTTGTCTGCTCGGTGCACCAGTCGCCCTGCTACCCGGGCACGGGCCTGGGCGACCACGGGAACAGCCGCAACTGGCCCGTGGCCCCGGGAACCCCGAGGGCCCTCCACATGCACGCCCTCCGGGAGGCGCTCGAGGCGGTGGTGGCCTTCAAGCCGGGGCTCATCCTCGTGTCCGCGGGCTTCGACGCGTATGCCCGCGACCCGATCACCCAGATGACGCTCGAGGCTGAGGACTTCTCGACGCTCGGGCGCTGGCTCAGGGAGGCGGCCCTGCCCGCGGCGGCCGTGCTCGAGGGGGGCTACAGCCCGGACCTGCCGGTCCTGGTGGAATCCTTCCTATCCGCGTGGGCCCCGCGGGATTCCGGACGCGGCGCGTTTTAGGAATCGCCCTCTCTTGAGGAGCCGGCCACGCTCTGCGAGATCGAGATGATCTCCCGTTTTCTGCCGCACCCGGTGCGCCGGCTCCTCGGCGTAAAGACCCAACACCCGCGCATTTCCGGTTATAGCCTGATCGACCAGCCGGGACAGCTGGGGCCGCTCCTGGACGCGATCGAGGCCTCGAGCGAGGTGGTGATGGATACCGAGGCCGACAACATGTTCCGCTTCCGGGTGCGGGTCTGCCTGCTGCAGTTCTTCGTCGGCGGCGAGGTCTTCCTGGTCGACGCCCTGGCGCCCATCGACTTCGAGCCCCTCTGGCGGGCGCTCTCCAAGCGGCACCTCGTGATGCACGGCAGCGACTTCGACCTGCGGCTCCTTCACGACTTCTGCGGCTTCCGCGCCAAGAGCCTGTTCGACACGATGCTCGCCGCGCAGCTCCTCGGCCGCAGCCGCATCGGGCTCGCCTCGCTGATCGAGGACAACTTCGGCGTGAAGCTGGACAAGGACGGCCAGAAGGCCAACTGGTCCAAGCGGCCGATCACGAAGAAGCTCCTCGACTACGCCGCGCTCGACGTGTGGTACCTGCCCGCGCTGCGCGACCTTCTCAACCGCGAGCTGAAGCGCCTCGGCCGCGTCGAGTGGATGGACCAGCAGTGCCAGGCGCAGATCGAGGCCGGCACGACGGGCTTCGCGCCCCCGGACGAGAACGACTGGAGGATCGGGCGCTCCGAGCGCCTCCGCGGCCGGGGCCAGTCCGTCCTGCACGCCCTCTGGCACTGGCGGCAGGCCCAGGCTCAGATGCTCGACACGCCCCCGTTCAAGGTCTGCTCGAACGACCTGCTGACCCGGATGGCCCACGCCGCCGAGGAGGGGGAGTCCGAGGAGGCCATCCTCGCCCAGGTGAACCTCGGCAAGCGCCACGGCCGGCTGATAGGTTCGCTGTCGGCCGCGATGCGCGCCGGCTTCGAGCGGGACCCGAAGACGCTGCCGCGCCGCCCGGGACGCGACCCCAACCACCTGCCGCTCACGCAGGCCGAGATCGCGCTCCTCGACCGCATCAAGGAGGAGCGCGACGTGATCGCTGCCAAGGTGGGCATCGAGGCGACCCTGATCGCAAACCGCTCCCAGCTCTCGCAGGTCGCCCGTTCCCCCCGCAAGCTGGCCGAGATCCTCCTTCCGTGGCAGGCGGCCCTCCTCGCGGAGGCCCCGTCGCTCAAGACGTGAATGCGAACATAGCGCGCCATCTTGACCGGATGGCCGCCGCGCAGCCTGGGGCGCCCGCGCTCAAGGTTCCGCGGGGCGACGGCGCGGACGGCCGCATCGACTACCTGACCCTCAGCTTCGCGGAGCTGCTCGCCGAGACCGACGCCTGGTGCGCCCGCCTCACGGCGGAAGGCGTCCGCAGGGGGGACCGCGCGCTCCTGATGGTGAAGCCCGGGCTGCCGCTGATCGCCTGCGCGTTCGCGCTGTTCAAGATCGGGGCGGTGCCCGTGGTCATCGACCCGGGGATGGGCCTGCGCAGCTTCCTGTCGTGCGTGCGGCGCTCCCGGCCGCGCGCCCTGGTCGGCATCCCCATGGCGCACGCGGTCTCCCGCCTCGTTCCCTGGGCGTTTCGCAGCGTCGAGGCGCGCGTGCGCGTCAGCTCGTCCATGACGGCGCGGATCGCGGCCGGGGGCCCGCGCGCCGAACCCGCGAGCTCCGAGCCGGCCGACCTGGCGGCCATCCTCTTCACCTCGGGCTCGACCGGCGCGCCGAAGGGCGTATGCTACGAGCACGGGATGTTCGACGCGCAGGTGTCGATCCTACGGGACACCTATGGGATCGAGCCCGGCGAGGTCGACCTGCCGCTCCTGCCGATCTTCGCCCTCTTCAACCCGGCGCTCGGGATGACCAGCGTGATCCCCGAGGTCGACCCGCGACACCCCGCGCGCGCCGACCCTGCGAGGATCGTGAAGGCCATCCTGCAGGAGGGCGTCACCAATTCGTTCGGCTCACCGACGCTCTGGCGCAAGGTGGCCGCCCACTGCGCCGAGCGGAGGATCGCGCTGCCGAGCCTCCGGCGGGTGCTCTGCGCGGGCGCACCGGTTCCCGCGGACCTCTGGGAGGCCTCCCGCTCGTTCCTGACCGGCGGCGCCCTCCACAGCCCGTACGGCGCCACCGAGGCGCTGCCGGTCAGCACCGTCTCGTCCCCGGACATCGAGGCCGGCTGCGTGCGCGGCGCCTGCGTCGGGAGGCCGGTCAGCGGCATCGACGTGCGCATCCTGCGCCTGTGCGATGCGCCGCTCGCGGAGCTCTCGGGAGCCGACCTGCTGGCGCCGGGGGAGGTCGGCGAGATCCTCGTGCGCGGCCCGGTGGTGACGCGCTCCTACGACGGGATGCCGGGGGCGACCGCCGCCGCGAAGATCGCCGACGCCGAGAGGCCGGGGGGCGTGTGGCACCGGATGGGCGACTGCGGCTCGATCGATGCCGGGGGGCGGATCTGGTTCCTGGGGCGCAAGGCGGAGCGGGTCGAGACCCCCTCGGGCACGATGTACACCGAGCCGTGCGAGCAGGTGTTCCGGGCCCATCCGCGCGCCCGGCGCTGCGCGCTGATCGGCGTGGGGGCCGAGCCCGCCCTCGTGGCGGAGACCGCCGTCGGCGGAGCGGGCGAGGCCCGGGCGCTCGCCGGGGAGCTGCGCGCGCTCGCCCGAGCGCACCCGCACACGGCGGCGATCAGGACGTTCTACTTCCGCAGGCAGCTGCCGGTCGACGTGCGCCACAACGCCAAGATCCACCGCCTCTCCCTCGCCGCCTGGGCCCGGTCCGCGCGCGCCTTTCGGGTCGCCTGACGGGCACCGGCGGCGCTAGAGATTGCCCCTGTGAACGGCCCCGAAGTCCAGGCACCCCTGCGGGGAGCCGCCCTCGTCACCGGGGGCACCGGCTTCCTCGGGCGCAGGATCGTCGACCGCCTGCTCCTCGAGGGCCGCGCCGTCACGGTCTGCGGCCGCACGCCCGCGCCCGACCTCGAGGCCCGCGGGGTGCGCTTCCTGCACGCGGATCTCGGCGACACCGACGCGGTGCGCGCGGCCTGCGCGGGGGCCGAGACCGTGTTCCACGTCGCCGCCAAGGTGGGGGTGTGGGGCCCCGCCGCGGAGTACCACCGGGCGAATGTCCTCGGCACCCGGGCCGTGATCGAGGGGTGCCGGCGCCACGGCGTGCGACGGCTGGTCTACACGAGCACGCCGAGCGTGGTGTACAATGGACGCGACCTCGCAGGGGCCGACGAGTCGCTTCCCCTGACCCGCGCGTGCCCGAGCCCTTACCCGCTCACCAAGGCGGCCGCGGAGGCCGAGGTGCTCGCGGCCCACTCGGGGGGTCTTTGCACGGTGGCCCTGAGGCCCCACCTGATCTGGGGGCCGGGCGACCCGCACCTGGTCCCGCGCATCCTCGCGCGGGCCCGCGCCGGGCGGCTTCGCATCGTCGGAGACGGGCGCAACCGCGTGGACATGGTGCACGTCGAGAACGCCGCCGACGCGCACCTCGAGGCCGAGGCGGCTCTCGCTGCGCCCGCCAGCCCCGCCGGGGGACGCGCCTACTTCATCACGAACGGGGAGCCGGTGGTCATCTGGGACTGGATCAACCAGCTTCTGGTCGCCCTCGGGGAGCGTCCGGTCAACCGGCGCGTGCCGCTCGCCGTTGCGAGGGCCGCCGGGGCCGCCCTCGAGGCGGCCTGGAGCCTCCTTCCCCTCCGGGGAGAGCCCCCGATGACCCGTTTCGTCGCCGAGGAGCTCGCCAAGGACCACTGGTTCGACATCTCGGCCGCGCGACGCGACCTGGGATACGAGCCCCGGATCGGCATGGCCGCCGGCACGCGGATGCTCATCCAGCACCTGCTCGGCGCCGCCTGACCCGCGGCCCGTCAGGCACGCCCGCGCTGGCGCACCGCCTCGAACAGCGTGATCAGGGTCGCCATGGCGACGTTGAGCGAGTCCGCCTGGCCGGCCATCGGGATCCGCACGGGCAGGTCGGCACCCTTGAGCCAGAAGTCGCTCAGGCCGTACTGCTCGCTGCCCATGACGATGGCGAGCGGGCCCCGCAGGTCCGCGTCGCTGTAGAGGGCCTGGGCCGCCGGCGTCGTCGCCACGGTGCGGATGCCGCGCCCGCGCAGCCACGCGAGCACGACCGCGCTCTCGTCGACGACGCACGGCACCGAGAAGAGGACGCCCGTCGAGGCGCGCACGACGTTCGGGTTGAAGAGGTCGGTGACCGGGTCGCAGACGATCACGGCGTTCACGCCCGCCGCGTCGGCGCTTCGCAGGATCGTCCCCAGGTTGCCGGGCTTCTCGATGGCCTCGATGACCAGGAGGAAGGGCTCGGCCGGGAGGGCCAGGTCGGCGAGCGCCGTGCGCCACTGCGGCGCCACGGCAAGGAGGCCGTCTGGGCGCTCGCGGTAGGCGACCTTCGAGAAGGCGTCCTTCGACAGCTCGAAAAGCCGGGCGCCCGCGGCCTCGGCCTCCGCGAGCAGCGCCCGCTCATTCTCGCCGAGGAACCACTCGGGGGAGAAGTACACCTCGTCCAGCGGCACCTTGCGGTCGAGGGCCCGGCGCACCTCGCGGTAGCCCTCCACGAGGAACGCGCGCTCCTCGTCCCGGGGTCGCCGGTCGCGCAGGCGCACCAGTCGCTTGAGCCGCGGGTTCTGCAGGCTGGTGATTATCTCGACGGGCATCGCCCTATTTGAATTGTAGAAGGCGACCGTGTACAAAAAGAAAAGATTCAACGACAGGCCCTTCGGCTACCACGAGGTGATCGAGGTTGCGGTCACGACCCTCACCAACCTGGGCGTCGGCCTGGGGCGCGTGTCGCTCGAGGGCCCCGGCGCGCCGCCCCGCTGGGTCGTCATGGTCGCCTTCGCGCTCCCCGGCGAGCGGGTCCGGGCCCGGATCTTCAGGAACCACGCCAACTTCTCCGAGGGGGACCTCCTCGAGGTGCTCGAGGCCTCGCCCCGGCGCATCGAGCCGCGCTGCCCGCTGTTCGGCAGCTGCGGCGGATGCCAGTACCAGAACCTGGGCTATGCGGAGCAGCTCGAGTGGAAGCGCCGGCAGGTGGCCGAGCTCCTGCTCCACATGACGGGGCTCTCGGTCGAGGTGGCGCCGGTGGTCGGCTCGCCCCGGGAGTTCGGCTACCGCTCGAAGATCACGCCTCATTTCAACCTGCCCCACGGGGACCGCGGGCTCGCGATCGGCTTCCTCAGGCAGGGCACGCGCTTCGACATCGTGGACGTTCCCCGCTGCGAGATCGCGACCGAGCCCATCAACGCGCGGCTCTCCGAGCTGCGCGGGGAGATTCAAGCCAGGGTCGGGGCCGGCGAGTACGAGCGGGGGGCGACGATCCTCCTGCGGGACGCGGGCGGGCGGGTGACGACCGACCACGAGGACTCGGTCACGGAGGTGCTCGAGCTCGGGGCAGGGGAGACCCTGCGCCTGCGTTTCCTGGCGCGGGACTTCTTCCAGAACAACCCCTTCATCCTGCCCGCGTTCGCGGCCTACGTGCGGGACCAGGCGCGGGCGGGCGGCGCGCGGTTCCTGGTCGACGCCTACTGCGGCAGCGGGCTCTTCGCGCTCGCCTCCGCGCGGGCGTTCGAGCAGGTGGCCGGGGTCGAGGTGAGCGCGTCCTCGGTCGCCTTCGCGCGCGAGAACGCGGCCTCGAACGGCATCACCAACGCGCTCTTCACGGAGGGCGACGCCTCGGCCATCTTCGGGGGCCTCGGGTTCCCCGCCTCCGAAACGGCGGTCGTGATCGACCCGCCGCGCAAGGGCTGCGACGAGGCGTTCCTCTCGCAGCTCTTCGCCTACGGTCCGCGCTGCGTCGTGTACGTGAGCTGCGACCCGGCCACGCAGATGCGCGACCTGAAGGGGTTCCTCGCGGCGGGCTACGCCGCCACGGCGGTGCAGCCCTTCGACCTCTTCCCCCAAACCCGCCACCTCGAGTGCGTCATCACCCTCGTGCGCGGGACGGCTTGCCAGCCGCCGGCTGGCTCATGACGCTGGGGGATGACCCCCGTCTCCCTTGCCGAGGCGCTCAGGCGCGCCGCGGCCGCCGCCGTGTTTGCGACCCTCGCCTCCCTCCCTGCGGCAGCATCGGCACCCGTGATCCCGGCCGTGGACCGCTCCTACATGGACCTGACCGTCCCGCCGACCCACGACTTCTATGCGTACGCCTGCGGGGCCTACTCAAAGGTTCCGATTCCCGCGGAGTATTCCCTGTACGGCGTCAACCAGGAGATCAACGAGCGAAACTACGCCATCCTCCGGGACATCCTGGAGACCTCGGCCAAGGAGCCCGGCCCGAAGGGCACGGTCTCGCAGCGCGTGGGGGACTTCTACGCCTCGGGCATGGACGAGGCGGCGATCGAGGGCGCGGGACTGAAGCCGCTCAAGCCGCTCCTGGACGCCGTCGACGCGGTGCGCTCGCCCGGCGACCTTCCGGCGCTCCTCGGCCGCCTGCAGGCCGAGCAGGTGGGGGCCGCCTTCCAGTTCGGCGTTCAGCCCGACGACAAGGACAGCGCCTCCATGATCACGGTCCTCTGGCAGGGCGGCCTGGGGCTTCCCGATCGGGATTACTACCTGCGGCCGGGCAAGGACGACGAGGCCCTCCGCGCCGCGTACGTCGTCCACGTCGAGCGCATGCTCACCCTCTCCGGCCTGGCGCCGCAGGCCGCCAAGGACGGCTCGGTCGCCATCATGGCGTTCGAGACCAAGCTGGCCAAGGCCTCGCGCACCCTCGCCGCTCTCCAGGATCCCGACAAGAACTACCACAAGCTTGCGAGGACCGAGCTTTCCAAGCTCGCGCCTCACTCAGGCTGGGACGCCTTCTTCGCCTCGATCGCGCTGCCGGCGTCCGAGAAGACCCTGCTGGTCGGCCAGCCCGAGTTTGTGGTGGCCCTGGACGGTCTCATGTCGTCCGAGCCCCTCGAGACCTGGCGGCTCTACCTGCGCTGGCAGGTGGTGAGCGCCCACGCGGACTTCCTGGGGAAGGCCTTCGTGGAGGAATCGTTCGACTTCAACGGACGCAC
>CAIXHE010000071.1 GCA_903919205.1 uncultured Opitutaceae bacterium
GAAAAATCCGTCGCCAAATCGCATAAACGTCTCTCAGAACGCGAATCAAACGCGAAACAGAAACCTTCGTGATAGTGAGCGGATGGACCCAGGTCGGGTCCCTCTGCCCCTTCGTGTTAGAAGGACCCATCCCCTAGTCCAAGCCTTCGACAGGCTGTAGCGGACCTTGGGCCGGAGGGCCCAGCGGTGCTTCGATGGTTGGAGGAAAGCAAGTTGTCCCCCAACAAATGTCACTCTAGCCGGTCAACACCCCATTATATCCATGTGGCGTCGGTAGTAGGGTGGATTCAACAGGCAATGTCCTGCGATTCAAAATCATGACCACATTAACCGCTACCCGCCCCGCCGCCCCGAAACCCGCCGCCTCGAAATCGAAGGCCGCTCCAGAATACCAGAGTGTCAATCCCTACAACGGCAAGGTCGCGAAGACCTTCGAGACTCTGACCGACAAGCAGCTCGAGGAGAAGTTGGCCCTGGCTGCAAAATGCTACGAGACGTGGCGGCACACGTCCTATGCCGAGCGGGCGAGGATCGTGTCGAAGGCGGCCGAGATCCTGCATGCGAAGGCGGACGCTTTCGCCCGAACCATGACGCTCGAGATGGGCAAGCGGATCAGCGAAGCTCGTGGCGAGACCCAGTTCAGCTCAGACATCCTCGCGTACTACGCCAAGAACGCCGAGCGCTTCCTGGCTCCCGTGAAGCTCAACCCGACGATCGGTGAGGCCCACATGGAGAGCAGCCCGATCGGCGTGATCTTCGGCATCGAGCCCTGGAACTTCCCCTATTACCAGCTGGCCCGGGTCGCGGGTCCGCACCTGATGGCGGGCAACGTGCTCGTCGTGAAGCATGCGGGCTGCGTGCCGCAGTGCGCCATCGCCTTTGAGAGCCTGTGGACCGAGGCGGGCGGACCGCCGGGACTCTACACCAACCTCATGGTCTCGCACCGTCAGTCCGACGCCGTCATCGACGATCCCAGGATCAAGGGGGTCGCGCTGACCGGCAGCGTCGAGGCCGGCCGCAGCGTCGCGTCCAGGGCGGGCAAGAATCTCAAGATCTCGTCGATGGAGCTCGGGGGCAGCGATGCCTTCATCGTCTTGGAGGACGCGGACCTTGAGCACACGGTCAAGTGGGCCGTGTGGGGCCGCATGTACAATTGCGGACAGACCTGCTGCGCCGCCAAGCGCTTCATCGTCGTCGAGAAGCTCGCCGACGCCTTCCTGGAGAAGTTCCGCGCGGCCTTGGCCGCCCTGAAGCCGGGCGACCCGATCGATGAGAAGACGACCCTTGGGCCTCTCTCCACGGAGCCCGCCCTCCTGCAGCTGCTCAAGCAGGTCGACAACGCCGTCGCCCACGGAGCCAAGGTGCTTCTCGGCGGCAAGCGCATTGACCGGCCGGGTGCCTTCATGGAGCCCACCATCCTCACCGACGTGAAGCCGAACAACCCCGCATTCCGCGACGAGTTCTTCGGGCCGGTCGCCATGTTCTTCAAGGTAAAGGACGAGGCGGAGGCCATCGCTCTCGCCAATGACTCGGACTTCGGCCTCGGCGGATCCGTCTTCACCCAGGACATCGAGCGCGGCAAGCGCGTAGCCAGCCAGGTAGAGACGGGCATGATGTTCGTGAACAACATCAGCTGGTCCGACGCGGAGCTGCCCTTCGGCGGCATCAAGAACTCGGGCTACGGCCGGGAACTGGGTGACATGGGAATCCAGGAATTCGTGAACAAGAAGCTGGTTCGCACGGCAGTTCTCGAGGCACCGGTCTAACCAAAACCCAATGTATATCCACATTGCGGTGCTGAAGGAGACCCAGCCGCACGAGCGTCGCGTTGCCCTGGTGCCATCGGTAGCGCCCAAGCTCGTGAAGCTGGGCGGCAAGCTACTCATGCAGGCGGGCGCCGGCGAGGCGGTAATGCTGGCGGACGGGATGTATCCGGACGTCGCCGCGATGGCCGATCGCCGGGACATGCTGGGCATCGCTGACATCGTTCTGGCGGTGCAGCCTCCAGCACTGGCGGTGATCGATGAGATGAAGGAGGGGGCGGTCCTCATCTCGTTTGTTTATGCCGAACACCAGAAGGCGCTCGTGAAGCGCCTGCTCAGGCGGAAGATCACCTGCTTCGCCATGGAGAAGATCCCGCGCATCACCCGCGCGCAGTCCATGGACGCGCTCTCGAGCCAGTCGGCCCTGGCCGGCTACTATGCGGTCGAACTCGGGGCCACGCACCTCGCCCGGGTGCTCCCCAAGATCACCACTGCCTCCGGAGTGATCGGCCCCGCGAAGGTGTTGGTCCTGGGGTTGGGCGTCGCGGGCCTTGAGGCCGTCGCAACGGCGCAGCGCCTCGGCGCGGTCGTGGAGGGCTACGACGTGCGGCCCGAGACCGAGCAGGAGGCGCTCTCCCTCGGCGCGACCTTCATCGAGACGGGCGTGGATGCACGCGGCAAGGGGGGGTACGCCCGCGCCCTCACGCCGAAGGAGAAGTCCGACGTCGCCTCGGTCCTTACGACGCACATTCAGAAGTCGGACCTCGTCATCACCACGGCAGCCATCCCGGGCAAGCCGTCGCCGAAACTGATCAGCAGGGCGCAGCTGGCCGGGATGAAGGCGGGTTCCGTCATCGTGGACCTCTCCGCAGAGGGCGGCGGCAACTGTGTGGGAACGGTGCCCGGGGAGACCATCCGTATCGGTGCGGTCACGGTCGTGGCCCCCTTGAACGTGCCCTCCCTGCTGGGAGATGACGCGAGCACGCTGTATTCGGAAAACCTCTATCACCTCCTGGGGCTCATGATGAAGGACAACCTGATCGTGCTGGATTGGAGCGATGAGGTGCTGGCTAAGACCGCCCTGACCCACGCGGGCAAGCTCGGGCCGGGAACGGCGAAGCCCGCGGCGCCGGTCAAGACCGCCGCCTGACGCTGGAGAGACACACCCCATGCGATTCCAAATTCCCATGTCTGGCTTCGAGGCTCTGTACGTGTTCATGCTGGCCGCCTTCGCGGGCTGGGTGACCATCGGGCGCGTCCCGGCGATCCTTCATACGCCCCTCATGTCAGGGTCGAATTTCATCCACGGGATCGTGGTGGTGGGAGGCGTATTCGCGCTCCTAAGCGCGGGGTCGAGACTCGAGCAGGGCATCGGCTTCTTCGCCGTGCTCCTCGGGGCGGGCAACGCCGCGGGCGGCTTTGCTGTGACAAGCCGCATGTTGGCCATGTTCCAGGCGAGCTCGAAGCCCGCGCACGCGGCCAAAAAGGCGCACAGGCCGGCGGCGGCCGCCACCACTCCTTCTGGGAAATAGGCGCGGATCCCGAGACCCGACCCCATGTTCACCTTCCTACCCCCCTACGTTGTTTTTGCCACCGACCTCGTGGCCGCGTTCCTGTTCCTCTTCGGCCTTAAGCGGATGGCCTCGCCTGTGACAGCCTCGTCGGGCATCTCATACGCAGGGGTCGGGATGCTGGCCGCGGTGGTCGTCAGTTTCCTCTACTGCTTCGGCGTGGACCCGGCCGCCCGCTCTCAGCTGGGGACCAACATCGTCCTGGTTCTGCTGGCCCTTCTCCTCGGAGCCGGCATTGCATGGTGGGCGGGCAAGAAGGTGGCCATGACGGCGATGCCGCAGATGGTGGCGTTGTACAACGGCATGGGCGGCGGTGCGGCCGCGGGCATTGCCGCGATGGAGCTCTTCGGCGGCAAGACCCACGGGGGCAGGGAGCTGTCGGTCACGCTGCTGGGGGCCCTTATCGGCACGGTGTCGCTATCGGGCTCGTGCATTGCGTGGGCCAAGCTTCAGGGCGTGATCAAGAAACCCCTGCACATCGGCGGCCAGCAGGTGATCAACGGCGCCGTCATGCTGGCGATCGTCGCCGTAGGGGGCTACGTGGTCTTCACGGTCCACGGCGGAGCGGAGCTCGCGACCGCGATGCCCGGCTGGATCTGGGTCTTCTTCGCGGGTGCGTTCCTCTTCGGCCTTCTGATGGCGCTCCCGATCGGCGGCGCCGACATGCCGGTGCTGATCTCGGTCTACAATGCCTGCACGGGCCTGGCCGTGGGCCTGGAGGGATACGTGCTCAAGAACCCCCTGCTCATGATTGCCGGCATGGTCGTCGGCGCGGCGGGCCTGCTCCTCACCGAGCTCATGGCCAAGGCCATGAACCGTTCCGTGGCCAAGGTCCTGTTCGCGCATTTCGGGCCCGCCCCGGCCCACAAGGGAGGGACGATCGTAGGGAGCTTGAAACCCTGCCAGGCATCGGACGCCGGAATCTTCATGCGCTATGCCAAGAGCGTGATCATCGTTCCGGGCTACGGCCTGGCGGTGTCCCAGGGCCAGCAGAAGCTCTACGAGTTCGTGAAGCTCCTGCAGGCGGCGGGGGTGGGCGTCAAGTTCGCCATCCACCCGGTGGCCGGCCGCATGCCCGGGCAGATGGACGTGCTCCTCGCCGAGGCAGGCGTGCCCTACGACATGATCTTCCAGCTCGAGGACATCAACCCGGACTTCGCGACCACCGACGTCGCGCTCGTGATCGGCGCCAACGACGTGGTCAATCCCGCCGCGCGAACCGACAAGAGCTCGCCGATCTACGGGATGCCCATCCTGAACGCCGACCAGGCGAAGAAGGTGTACGTCATCAAGCGCGGCGACGGCAAGGGCTACGCCGGCATCGTGAACGCGCTCTTCTACGCGCCCAACTGCCAGATGGTCTACGGAGACGCCCAGGCTGTGTTGGTCCAGATGATCACGGCCGTCCGCGGCCTGGGGGCCGCACCCGGGGGCAAGGCCCAGAAATAATCATGAAATCCAAAATGAAGGCGGCGGTGGTGCGGGCGTTCGGCAAGCCCCTCGTGATCGAGGACTGGGATATCCCTTCCGTCGGGACCGGTCAGGTCCTCGTCAAGGTGGAGGCCTGCGGCGTCTGTCACACCGATGTGCATGCGCGCAACGGCGACTGGCCGCTCAAGCCCAACCTCCCCTTCATCCCCGGGCACGAGGGCATCGGACTTGTGGTGGCGATGGGCTCGGGCGTGACGGCGGTCAAGGAGGGCGAGCGCGTGGGGGTTCCCTGGCTCTATTCAGCCTGCGGGCACTGCGAGTATTGCCTGAGCGCCTGGGAACCGGTGTGTCCCGAGGCGCAATTCGGCGGGTACACCCGCAATGGAGGCTTCGCCGAGTACATCTTGGCCGACCCGAACTATGTCGCGCACATCCCCGCGGGCCTGAAGGCGATCGATGCGGCGCCGCTCATCTGCGCGGGCATCACCACCTACAAGGGCATCAAGCAGACGCAGGTGCGCTCCGGCCAATGGATCGCCATCTCGGGTATCGGCGGGCTCGGTCATCTCGCGATCCAATACGCGAAGGTGATGGGCCTGCACGTGGTCGCGATCGACATCGAGGACAGCAAGCTGGCCCATGCCACGCGGCTCGGGGCCGACGCCACCGTGAACCCCAAGCACGGCGACCCCGTCGCCGCGGTGAGGAAGATCACGGGCGGGGGCGCCCACGGTGTCCTGATCACGGCGCCGTCCCTTCCGGCCTTCAAGCAGGGCGTGGGGATGACGCGCAAGGTGGGAACCTGCGTCCTGGTCGGCATTCCGCCGGGCGATTTCCCGACGCCCCTCTTCGATGTCGTGGCCAACTGCGTGACGATCCGCGGGTCCTTCGTCGGCAACCGCGAGGACATGGCGGAAGCCCTGGCCTTCGCGGTCGATGGCCGGGTCAAGGCCGACATCGAGCTCCAGCCCCTCTCCGCGATCAACGACGTCCTCCAGCGCCTGGAGCATGGAGACGTCGCCTCCAGGGTCGTGATCGACTATTCAAGGGGAGTCTGACCCCCGCCCGCCTGGGGCGCCTGAAGGCGGCCGCCCCCGAAGGACACCTCAACCCCCTCTCCCCCGTGCATGCGATGGTCCTGAGAAAGCTTCGCACGCCGCTCGAGTGGACCGAGCTGCCCGATCCCGTGCCGGGGCCCGGCGAAATCCGGGTCACCGTGCTCGCCTGCGGCGTGTGCCGCACCGACCTGCACGTGGTGGACGGGGTGCTCCCCCACCCGACCGTGCCGATCATCCCGGGGCACGAGATCGTGGGCAGGATCGATGCCCTGGGCACGGGCGTGACGGGGCTTAGCATCGGCGAGCGCGTGGGCATACCGTGGCTCGGCCACACCTGCGGGGTGTGCCCCTACTGCCTGCGGCAAGAGGAGAATCTCTGCGACCAACCCCTCTTCACGGGGTTCTCGAGGAACGGCGGATTCGCGACCGCGACCGTCGCGGACGCGAGGTTCTCGTTCCCGCTCGGGGAAGAAGGCAGCGACCAGTCGCTGGCGCCGCTCCTGTGCGCGGGGCTGATCGGGTGGCGCTCGCTCTGCATCGCGGGCGAGGGCAAGAGGCTCGGGCTCTACGGCTTCGGGGCCGCGGCGCACATCCTTGCGCAGGTCGCCAAGTGGCAGGGTCGCTCGGTATATGCGTTCACCCGGCCGGGCGATGTTAAGACGCAGGCTTTCGCGAAGAGCCTGGGTGCCGAGTGGGCGGGCGGCTCGGACGTGCTGCCCCCGGAGCCGCTCGATGCGGCGATCATCTTTGCCACGGCCGGCGAGCTCGTGCCCATGGCCCTGAGGGCCGTGCGGAAGGGCGGCCGCGTCGTGTGCGCGGGGATCCACATGAGCGACATCCCCTCATTCCCGTATTCGATCCTGTGGGAGGAGCGCCGGATCGCGTCGGTGGCGAACCTGACGCGCAAGGACGGTCTGGATTTCCTGGGGCTCGTCCCGCGCATCGGCATCGTGACCAAGACGACGCCCTACCCGCTTGCCCAGGCGAACCAGGCGCTGGCGGACCTGAGGGCCGGCCGCTTCGAGGGTGCGGCGGTGCTCATGCCGTGAGCCGGGTCTATTTGCCGGGCCACCCTAGGCTCGCCGCCAGCGCTCCAGAAGCACCATCGGGGAGTCGGCGTAACGCGCCCGCCCGATCTCCCGGTAGCCCACCTTGGCCGCCACCCTCAGCGACGGGGCGTTGTCCTCCCGCACGATGGCGAGCGTCACGTCCGAGCTGAGCGAGGCGTCCCCCCAGGCGAGGCAGGCGCCGATCGCCTCCGAGGCGTATCCGCGTCCCCACATGGCCGGGCTGAGGACCCAGCCCGCCTCCGGAAGGTGCTCCCGCGAGGCGTCGATGCCCCGCACGAACCTCTGGAATCCCATGGAGCCGACAAAGGCACGGGTGCCCTTCTCCCGCACGATCCAGCCTCCGTAGCCCAGGAGATCCCAATGGCCCGCCATCTGCACGACGCTCATCCAGCCCTGCCGGCGATCGAGCGGCATCGGCGAGATGAACCGCGTGACGGCGGGGTCCGCCCACATGGCGCACACAGGCTCCATGTCCTCAAGGCGGGGTCGGGACAGGACGAGGCGCTGGGTTTCGATCATGCCCCACCGAAGGGCCTCGGGCGCCCGGCTGCAAGCCCCCCAAGGGAGGCTGTTGCGTGCCCCACTTGCCTTTTCGGGCTCCCTGCATGAGATCCTTCGCTCACACATGGAAACCCCTCCCGCGCAGAGTGAGCCCCGATTGGGTGGAAGCTACACGTTCGCGGGAACGTCACTCAGGGTGAAGCGCGTGGGATACGGTGCCATGCAGCTCGCCGGGCCCGGCGTCTACGGCCCGCCCAAGGATCCGGAGGAAGCCGTTGCCGTGCTCCGCGAGGCGGTGGCATCCGGCGTCGACCACATCGACACGAGCGATTTCTACGGCCCCCACATCACCAACCAGCTGATCCGCCGGGCGCTCCACCCGTACCCCTCCGGCCTCGTGATCGTGAGCAAGCTGGGAGCCCGCCGGCCGCCGGACGGCTCGTGGAAGCCGGCCATCACGCCTGAGGAGCTGACGTCGGGTGTCCAGGACAACCTGCGCAACCTGGGGCTCGAGGCGCTCGACATCGTCAACTACCGCTCCATGGGCTCGGGGCACGGGCCCGACGAGAGGCCGATCGGCGAGCAGGTGTCGGTGCTCGCCGACCTCAAGCGAAAGGGACTGATCCGGCACATCGGCGTCAGCAACGTCACAGCCGCGCAACTGGCCGAGGCCCGGTCGATCACGCCGATCGTCTGCGTGCAGAACTATTACAACGTCGCCCAGCGCCAGGATGACGCGCTGGTCGCGGACCTGGAGGCCCAGGGCATCGCCTATGTGCCCTTCTTTCCGCTGGGAGGCTTCACGCCGCTCCAGTCGACGACCCTTTCCGCGGTTGCACAGCGGCTCGGGGCAAGCCGGATGCAGGTGGCGCTCGCATGGCTCCTGCAGCGCTCCCCCAACATCCTGCTGATCCCGGGCACCTCCTCGCTGGCCCACCTGCGCGAGAACCTAGGCTCCTGCCGCTTGGTGCTACCCAGGGAGGAGCTCGAAGCCCTGGACGGGATCGCCGCCGAGGCCGGCCCCGCGGCCCACTGAGGCCGGACAGCTACGGCGCTTGGGTGGCGACCGGCGCCGACCTGGACGTCACGTACGCGGCGATGTCCACCAGGTCGTCGCCCGTCAGGCGGGCCACCACCGGCAGCATGGGCGCCGCCGAGGCGCCCCTTCGGGTTCCCTGCTGGAGGTCGTAGAGCTGCCGCACGAGGTAGCTTGGCGAGCGCCCGGCGATGCCCGGGACGTCGAGGAGGCCCATCAGGTCCGGGCCGTGGCACGCTGCGCAGGCGAGCGTCTTTCCGGGCACGGCTTTGCCGCCCTCGATCGTGGCGCCCCCGGTCGTGACCAGGAATTCGCCCCGACGAACGCTGCCCTTCGGCACGTACGCGATGAAGCCCGAGCGCGGGTTGCGCAGGCCCTCGGACTGCTCCGGATCCTCCGGGACCTCGATGATCCGGCCCGCGATGGGCTCGATCCTCTCCCGCTCGACCGCACGGAACAGGTTGCCCTCGATCCGGGTCCGGGGCACCCGGTCGGTCTCGACGACACGCGTCCAGGGCGTCCACTTCATGGCGCCGAAATACTCCGCCGCCTCCCGCATCTCGGCGTCGGTCATGAGCCGCGAGAGGCCCGCCATCAGGCGGGTGTTCGGCTTCCTGGGATCTGCCGACGTCCGGGCTCCGGCGCGAAAGTCCGCGAGCTGCCTCATGAAATAGGCGACCGGTTGGCCCACCACGGGGGCGTTCTCCGGGCGCCCCTTTCCGGTCGGCAGGTGGCAATACGCGCAGCCCCACGAGTGCTCGCCCAGCCGGGCGGGACCCCGCTCGAGCACCCGGCCCATCGGGGGATGGTCCCCCGGAAACCAGTCGACCACGCGGCCCCCGTCGCGGATATCGAGCTCGGAAAAGGCGGCAAGGCTGCCCGGGACGTGGCGCAGGCGGGTCTGCGACTCTGCCGGCTCGCCGTCCCTCGGGGTGCGGGAGGTTGGCGGAACCGTCTCCGGGGGCGCAGGGTCTGCCGGGCCGGGAGGCGTCGCATATCCGTACGCCCAGAGAGGCTCGGGTTCGCCGGCACCGAGGGCGGACCTTGCGTCAGCGGCGGCGAGGCCCGCGGCGAGCAGGGCCAAGGCGAGGCCGGGGCGCACGCGGGATGGGGTTGCGGGGGCTGGGGGCACCGTCCGTTGCATCGTGCCTAGAAACCCCGACCTCTCTTGCCGGGTCAACTGCATACGGGCGCCCAACGGGCCGCGCTTGCGGCCGGCGCGCGGAGGCGGCAGCCTCCGGGTTCGTCCATGCCCTACCTCGCCATCAAGTCCCTCCACGTCATCGGCATCGTGTGCTGGTTCGCGGGTCTCTTCTACATGGCGAGGCTCTATGTCAACCACGCCGAGGCCGAGAAGGATCCGGAGCCCAAGCGCAGCATCCTCGTGGCGCAGTTCAAGCTGATGGAGCGGCGCCTCTGGCACGCCATAACCTGGCCGGCCATGGTGCTCACCGTGGCGACCGGGGGCTGGCTGCTGACGCTCTACCCGCTTTCCCAGAACCCCTGGCTCGTGTTCAAGCTCTGCCTGATCGCGCCGCTCGTCGCCTACCACTTCCACTGCGGGTGGATCCGCCTGCGCCTGGAGCGCGACGAGGTGACGTACACCTCGGGCCAGTTCCGGGTCTACAACGAGATCCCGACGTTTCTGTTGGTCGGCATCGTCTTCACAGCGGTCAGCAAGTCGGTGAGCACCGGCCTCTGGTCCCTGGCGGGGTGCGCGGCCTTCTTCGTGCTGGCCACGGTGCTTCTCCTGAAGCGACTGCAGGGACGGCGCTAGGGAGCCGACAGCCGCGAGTGCCGTCCGCCCTCGCGCTCCGCGACGACCCAGACCGGATTCGGGTCGTCGCTGCGCGTGGGATCCGCTGCAAGGCGCATGCACAGGTTGTTGCCACCGCAGGGAGGCTGCTGCGCCAGGTGGACGCAGGGCGAGCAGCTGATCTTGCGGTAGTGGATCTCGTCGGCCGACCCGGGCCAGGGCCGCAGTAGCGTGCGGGGATCCGTGGGACCCCAGTAGGAATCCGTGGGCACGCCGAGCAGGCGCGCGAAGTGCAGCAGGCTGGAGTCGATGCAGAGGAGCACCCGCGCCGTGCTGATGGCGAGGATGGACTCCTCGAGGGAGAAATCTCCGGCGTGGGTGCGCACGGCTGCGTGCGGGATCGCGGTCCCGAGCGCAGCCCCGAGGCGTCCAACGTACTCGCGATCGGCGCCGCTTCCGAAAACGTGCACTTCCACGGACGGCTCCTGCCCGTGCCTGCCCAAGCGCTCCGCGACGATGCGGGTCCATTCCTCGTCGCGCAGCATCCGCTCCCGAGAGAGGGCCGAGCAGCAGGGTGCCACGGCGATGCGCACGACGCCGTCCTCGGCCTGCGGGGCCGCCCCGATCGACGCGCGGAACGCGCGACGGCAGGCGTCGGCCCCGGGGACCGCCACCCCGAAGAGCGCGGCTATCTGGTCATACGAGTGGTAGATGCCGTTCGAGAAGTTGCAGAACAGCAGGTGGCTCGAGATCCGCCGCCTCCAGAAGGAGCTGTCGGTGTAGAAGCCGATCCGGTTTCTCGCGCAGGTGAGCAGCGAGAAGACGGTCGTGAGTCGGCTGTAGACCTCGAGGTCGACGACCGCGTCGGTACGGAAGAGCCGGCGCAGCGCGCGCAGGGAGTCGATCCCGAGCTCCCAGGCGCTGCCGTCGCGGATCACAAGGATCTCGTCGAAGACCCCCAGGGCCCGCGCGAACGGCTCGATCGACGGGGAGGTGACGATCTGCAGGCGCTCGAGGCCGGGGACCGTGCGAAGGGCGAGGAACGAAGGGTACGCGATCGCGAGGCTGCCCCCGCCCAGCATCTTGACGACCGTGAGCGTCCTGCACGGGGCGAGGGCGTGCGAGCGGCGCAGCAGCTTCCCAAGGACGATGGCACCGGGTTTGAGCAGAGCGTGCAGCACGCTCCCCACGTAGTAGTCGGCGATCAGCTTCGTGCGCAGTTGCATGTGCGAGAACGCAAATGGATGGGACGGAGGACCTTAATATTGCACATCGTCCTTGCCAGCCAATAACCGAATTGGCGTACTTGCGCCGATGTCACGGTTGCGCGAATGGACGTCCGAGTTCGGGTTGCGCGCCCTCCTCGTGCTCGGGATCGGCTGGTTCTATCTTTGGACGGCAGTCCCGGTCTGGACCCCGGGCCTCGTGGGACCCGCAGGGCAAGGCTACTACAACCTGCTCATGCGCGGGTTCACGAAGGGGCACCTGAGCCTGGACCTCCCGGCGGATCCCGCCCTCGCCACGATGCGAAACCCCTCGGATCCCGCCGAGCGGGGTGACCACGGGCTGCACGACGCCAGCTACTACCGCGGCCGATACTATCTCTATTTCGGGGCCGCGCCCGTCTTCCTGCTGTTTCTTCCCTTTCACGAGATCAGCGGGCGCTACATCGACGAGACCCTGGCGGCACCCCTGTTCTCCCTGCTCGGATTCCTCGCGTCCGTGGGGCTGATCCTCGCCGTCAGGCGCCGATATTTCCCCAAGGCTTCGTGGCTCGCGGCCGCGGGCTGCGTGGCCGCCCTCGGTCTGGCCGACATGCTCCCGATCCTGCTGCGCCGCTCAAACGTCTGGGAGGTGCCGATCACGTGCGCCTACGCCTGCTACATGGTGGGTCTCTGGCTCCTGTACCAGAGCCTGCACGCCGACCGCAGCGCAGCCTGGCTTGCAGGGGCGAGCGCGGCCTTCGGGCTCGCCGTGGCGTCGCGACCGACGTACCTCTTCGGCTGCGGGGCCGTCCTCGTCCCCGTGGCCTACCTGCTCTGGGGCCGCCGCAAGGCGGCCCTTCCCGGCGCACGGGGGCGCGTCGCGCCCCTGCTGGTGGCGGCCGTGGTCCCGCTCGGCGCGATCGGGCTGCTGATGGCCCTCTACAACTTTTCCCGCTTCGGCAGCGTCACCGACTTCGGCTTCAGGCATCTGATGAACGGGGAGCCGGTGTGGAAGGAGGACCTCTTTGGCCTGCGCTTCTTCTGGTTTAACCTGCGGGTCTACCTCTTCGCGCCGGCCCATTGGGTCCCCTATTTTCCCTACGTGTCGGTGGCCCGGCTCCCGGCGCCGCCCGCGGGCCACCTGGGGGCCGAGGACCCCTACGGCGTGCTGCCCAACATGCCGCTCGCGTTCGTCGCGGTGTGGGTCGCCGCCCGCGCCCTGCCCGCCGATGGCTGGGCCGCGCCGCTCAGGGCCTTTTGCGTCGCCGTCCTGGTGGGCACCGTGGGCACGGGGCTCGCCACCACGTCTTTCGGGGGCGCCATCAACCGCTATGAGGTCGACTTCGTGCCGGGCCTGATCGTGCTCGCCTGCGTGGGCTGGCTCGCCCTGGCCCAGTCGGCGGGTCGGGCGACGCGCCTGCTCCTCCTGCTCGCGGCGTCGTTCTCGATGCTCTTCAACGTCCTCGCCAGCCTCCGGCACAACGAGCTCCTGCGCGCGGAGCACGCGGCGCTCTACCGGCGCCTGGCGCACGCCTGGAATGCTCCCTCGCAGGTCGTGGCCCGATGGCTGGGCGTGAGTTACGGGCCGCTCGAGCTCACCGTGGTGTTCCCGCAGGACAAGGTGGGGCAGATTGAGCCTCTGGTCGTGACCGGGGTCTCGTTCATGTCGGACTACCTGGTCGTGCACTACGAGGCGCGCGATCGCCTCCGGTTCGCCCTGGAGCACACGAGCTACGGGCACTTCATCGGGCCCCCGATTGCGTTCAAACCCGGCGAGCCCCACGTGATCAAGGTGGAGATGGGGTCCCTCTACCCTCCGCCCGAGCACCCGTTCTTCGACGGTTTGGACCCGGTCGCGGTGCAGCTCTGCCCGCGTACGCTGCGCGTGACGCTGGACGGTCGCATCGCTCTGGAGCGCGACCTGCCCTTCTATGACGCCGCCTCGCTGCGGCCCTCCATAGGGTCCTCCGGGGATCGACCGGCGTTCCCGAAACCCTTCTCGGGCCGCCTGGTCTCCTGGAGGACGCTGCCGGTCGACCTGGTCCGACCCGAAGTAGGCCCCGCGCTCCTGTCGGTGCAGTTCCCGCCCTTCACCGGCGTGCGCGGCGAGCCCCTCGTTAGCTCGGGCGCCCCCGGCAAGGGCGACCTCGTCTTCGTTCGCTACCTTGGCCCGGACACGGTCTGCTTCGGGTGGGACCACCCGGGCGCCGGAGCCACCGAAAGCTCGCCGATTGCGGTGGACTACTCGGCGGCCCACCGGGTCGAGATCGATGCGCAGCAGCTGCGCGCCGGGGCGGGCGGCCCCACCCCGGACGAGCGCGGCGGCCATATGAGCTTGAAGATCGACGGCAAGACCGTGTTCTTCGCGCGCCACCCCTACTACGCCTGCCGGCCCGAGACGGTCTCGATAGGCCTGAACCCCATCGCCTCCTCCGCTTCGGTGGAGATGTTCCGCGGCCAGATCCTCGAGACGCGCAGGCTGGGCGCATCGACCCTCGATTCCCCCGAGGCCCACTACGGTCCGATCGACCTTCAGTTCCGGATGCCGGAGGCGGCCACGCAGGCGCAGCCGCTGGTGAGCTCCGGCAGGCCGGGCTCGGGTGACGCCCTCTGGGTGCGCTGGGTCGCGCCTGGCAGGGCCCGCCTCGGCTACGACCACTGGGGCGCGGGTGTCGTCGAGAGCCCGGAGTTCTCTCTGGCGGCGGACGCCCCGCACGTGGTCCACGTGAGCATGCCCTCGCTCCTCTCGCCCGGCGCCACGCCGCTCGAGCGCCTCCTCAGGGGCGTCCTCAGCGTCTCGATCGACGGGAAGCCCGTGTGGGCGCGGCGCGTGGCATTCCACCCTGCGGCCGCAAACGAGGCCTATTTCGGATCCAATGCGATCCAAGCGAGCTCGTGCGCGTCGGATTTCTCCCGCGGGATTTCATGGTTCGAGCGCAGTCCCGAGGCGGCGGTGCCCGCCAAGCTGGACGGGCCCGTCGTCGCTCAGCTTACCTTCCCCGACGACAAGACCGGCCAGGCCGAGCCCCTGGTGACGGTGGGCCGCCCGGGCAGGGCGGACGTGCTCCTCGTGCGCTACCTTGACGGCGCTCGCATCGGCTTTGCGATCGACCACTGGGGGGCCTCCTACACGGAGAGCGCGCCCGTCGCCCTGGATTACGGTCGCCCGCACACGCTTGTGATCTCGATGCCCAACCTCGTTCCCTCCGCGGGTTCGGGCGACGAGGCGGGCGAAGTGGTCGTGCGCGTCGACGGGGCCGAGGTCTGGCGCCGGGCCCAAAGGTTCTACCGGTGCGACACGCCGGCGGCGATCGCCGTCAATCCGATCGGTGCGAGCACCTGCGGCGCCGAGTTCACCGGCTGCCTCGCATCGATCACGAGTCTGCCCGACCTATCCCCCTCCCCGTGAGGCCGCCTCATGCAGCCGGGGGCCGGGCGAAGAGCCGGTCCAGCACCCGCCTGCGATGCTCGAAGATCCGGCGCACGTCGCGGCTGACGAAAAGCCAGTGGATGAGCGCCCCTCCTGGGACCGCGTACTCGACATGGTCGCGGCAGAGGGTCCCCCCGTCCCTCTCCTCGAACGAATGGGTGTGCACCCATTTCCGGTAAGGGCCCCTGCGCTGGGTGTCGACAAACCGGAACGGGGGTTCCCACGCCGTGATCTCGGTGCGCCACGGCACGGGTATGCCGTGCAGGTGGATGCGATAGTCGATCAGCGCCCCCGCCTTCATCTCGATCGGCCGCGGCGTCATGATCTCGAAGCCCACCCAGGGCGGCGTGATCGCCTGGAGGTTGCCCGCGTCCGCAAAGAAGGGAAATACGAGGTCCCGGGGCCTGGGAAGCCACTGCTCCTGGTCGATCGTGTAGGTTTTCATGAAAGGGTTACCCGGCCCCGGAGGGCCTTTGCCAGCCGAAGCACGGCCAGCTCCTTGGCCTTGGCCTCGACCTCGACCGTAAGGCCTCCCGAGGCCCACTCCGAGGGAAAGTCGTCGGGATCGACGTAGTCGTGGTGGCGCTCCGGCCGCGGACCCTTCCAGCCCTCGAGCGGGCTCGACAGGTGGAAGAGGGGCTCGCGGTCCCACGTGGAGCGGGCGAGCTGCGTGGCCTCGGCGACCCCGAGACCGTCCGCTAGGACGCGGTGGTGGTGGACGTCGTAGACGAGCGGCGTCGCGCAGGCCTTGCACACGGGCAGCAGGTCGCGGGGCGTGAAGGTGCGGTCGTCGTTCTCGAGCGTCAGGCGCGTGCGCACCGCCGGGGAGAGCAGGTCGAGGCCGCGCCGAAGGGCGTCGAGCGCCTTGGGCTTGTCCCCGTAGCCGCCCCCGCCGTGCACGTTCAGGGTATCCGCCCCGGTCCATGCGGCGATCTCCGCCTGGGCCTCGAGGTCCGCCACCGATCTGCGCACGACCAGCGGGTCGGGAGAGTTGAGGACCACGAACTGGTCTGGGTGGAGGCCGGTGCGGATGCCGTGCTTCCTCGCGAAGGCGCCGCAGGCCTTGAACGCGCGCACCACCGCGGCCGCGTTCGGAAGCTCGTCCGGAAGGTAGCCCACCGTCGGGTGGGTCCTGAGCGGGAGCACCTGGCTCAGGATTCGAAACGAGCCTATCCCATGGGAGGCGCAGTACTCCAGCGAGGCGTGGAGCGCCGCTGCGTTGTCGGCGCAGATCTCGCCAAGGCGCGCGAGCTGGCTCGTGCGGTCCAGGCGCTCGAGCGAGGCCGCGGTGGCGTGCCGGAAGCGGATGGGCTCCTCGGCAAACTGGCAGCAGAGGCCCAGCCTCACGCGATTGGACGGGATGGAAGACGGCTTCTTCATGAGTGCAGCCGGAACCGGTCGACCCGCTCGTCGGGCGCGTCAACGCAGGGAGGCATATTTCGCTGCCGCCCCGCCCCCCGGATTTTCAGCTGACAAGGGCGAGCGTTGCTCTTCGATGACACCTTGCGGCCCGGCCGCGGTCCCATCTCACATCCCGATTGAAAATCCTCCGCGTCCTTAGGAACCTCCTGCTGGCGGCCGTGGCCCTGGCCGTGCTGGCCACCCTCGCCCTGTTCGCGCCCCCCCTCCAGGCGTGGATCGCGCAGCGGGCGCTCCAGTCCCTCGTCGCCGAGTCTGGCGTGGGCTCGCTCACGGCCGGCTTCGGCCGCCTGAGCGCCGAGGACATCCACCTCGAGGGACCCGTGGCCCGCGTGACTCTGCCCAGCCTCGAGGCCGAGCTCGGGCTTATCGAGGCCCTGTGGAGCCACCGGGTGCACCTGCACTCCCTGACGGCCAAGGGCTGGACCCTCGACCTGCGGGCGCCGGCGGAGCGCTCGGGCAAGGCCGCGGCTGATGCCCCGTCCGGCGTCCAGGACGCGGCCCACGATGCGGCCATGGCGGCCCAGAGGGCCGCGGGCCTGCTCGGCGGCGTCCTCGGCCGGGCGCGGTTTCCCTTCGACCTGGCGGTCGACCAGGTGGAGCTTGAGGGCGACGTGCTGCTGCCCGGCCGCAGTCCGTCGACCCCGGCCCGGGTGCACCTGATCCTCACCGGCGGCGGGCTCGCCGCGGGAAGGGAGGGCGTCTTCAGCATGGACGCCGCCAGCACGTGGGGGGCCTCGGCCGACCTCGCTGACGCGGCGACGGTCCACGGCGAGCTGCGGATCGGCATGGCGTCGGCCCGGGTCGTCGACCGGCTGAGCGTCCAGGCGGACCTGGCCTCCGCCGGCGGCCTATTTCCGGGCAACGTGGCCCTGGCGGCGGGTGTGGTCGCCCAACCGGGCGGGGAGGCCTACCACCTCTCCCTCGAGCGCGCAGGCCGCTCTCTGGTCGCGGTCACGACCGACTTGTCGAGCGCCTCGGGGCGCCTGATGGGAACCTGGCAGGTGCACCTCACCGACGGCGACCTGACGGCCCTGGCCCGCGAGCACCCGCTGCCCTCCCTCACGCTCTCCGGCGAGGGAGCGCTCGACAGCGACGTGCAGCTGCAGAGCGTCCACGCGACGGGGCGAGTCCACGCCGCGGCGGCGCACCTGGGCGCCCTCGCAGGGCCGCTCGAAGCCGCGGGCTCGGTGACCGCCGACGCCGTCTTCGAAGGGGTCGGCGGCGCGGCCGGCGTGCGTGTGGACCACCTTGGGGTCTCGCTGGCCGGCGAGCACCCCGCCGTCGCGGGCCGCGGCCTTCAGCCGTTCTCCGTAGACCTCCACAGCGGGTCGGTGACCCCGTCGGATCCGGCCAAGCCCTGGTTCGAGGTGCGGCTAGAGGCCGTGCCCCTTGCGTGGTGGTGCGGCGCGCTTCCCGCCGGAACACTGGCGGGCCACGATGTCGCCGGGCTCCTTGAGGTGTCGCAGGAGGGCGCTCGCACCCGGGTGAGGTCGGTGGAGCCCCTGGCTGCCTCGGGCCTGTCGGTGGCCACCCCGTCCGGGAAGGCGGCCCGCGACCTGTCGCTCGTTGTCCCGCTGAGCGGCAGCTTCGGCGCGGACTCCTGGCAGGTGCGCTGTGAATCCGTGGCCATCGCCGTGTCGGGCAAGCCCCTCCTCTCGTGCCTCCTCGAGGCGTCCCAGGCCGCCGCGGCGCAGCCCGTCTCGCTGTCCGCGAAGGGAGAGGTGTCCCTCGCGAACGCGGCCGGCAACCCGGCCCTGGGCGGCCTGTCGTGGATCCGCGGAAAGACCGCGCAGTTCCAGCTGACGGCGACCCCCGGCCCCTCGCTCGTCGTCGACGGACACGTCCTTGTCCAGGGACAATCGGTGGACCGCTCGATCGACGTGCACCCCCACCTCGAGATCGACCCGTCGGGTTCGGTCGACTTCACGCTGCCCACCACGCTGAAGGCCGGGGGCACCGAGACCGACCTTACGGCGGAGGGAACATGGTCCTCCGACCCCGACGGCTTGCACCTCGACGCCAAGGTGGACGGCGAGCATGCCGAGCTGGAGCCTCTGGAGGTGCTGGCGGGGGCCCTGGCGGGTGCGGGCGGCCATCCGCTCACCGAGCGGGCACCCGGCGATGCAGGGCCCCGGGATGCCACGCCCTTCTGGGGCAACTGGGTGGGCAGCCTCAGGCTCGCCTTCGGCGAGTTGCGGGCGCAGGGCAGGGACCTGAAGCTCGCCGCGGGTGACCTCGAATTCGACCACCGCGCGCTCAAGCTGCTCAAGGGACGGGCGGAGGTATCCCAGGACAACCTCGACAAGTGGGAGGGGACCCTGGCGTTCGATCCGGCTGCCGAGGTCCCCTACGCCCTGTCGGCCACGGGCTCCATGGGCGACGTGAGCGCCGCCACCTTCTTCCCCGCAAAGCGCGATGCCGACCTGCCGCTTGTCGAGGGCAAGTTCACGGTCGCCACCGGCCTTCGCGGCAAGGGCCTCAACTTGGGCGATCTGCGGGACCGCACCCAGCAGGTCTTCAGGCTCGAGAGCAGCGGCGGCATCCTGCGCCTCCTGAAGGTCAGCATTGCGGACGCCATTCCCGAGTCGCCGTCCACCGTGGGCGACGAGCTGGGTTCCGTGGGCTCCGCGGTCGGCTCCATCTTCGGCATCAAGCACGACGACTATTCCAACGGGAAGAACCGCCTGACGACGAACGCCGACGCGGTGCTCAACGTCACGAACAACCTGACCGAGATCGCCTTCGACCATGCATCCGCCGAGGCGCTCCGCGACGCCGATGGCACGTTGCACCTGGAACACATGGACCTCGAGTCCGCCGAGGAGCACCTGACGGGCTCCGGGGGCATCACGGGTTCGCAGGCCCGCCCCCTCGGCTCGCGCCCGCTCAGTCTGGACCTGCAGGTCGGCGTGATGGGTGACATGCTCAAACTGATGGCCAAGGCGGGCCTGGTGTCCCCCCAGAAGGACGCGCTAGGCTACACGCTGCTACCGGGGACCTTCCACTTCGGCGGAACGCTGTCCACCCCCGACTCCCAGGCCTGGCACGATTTCCTCGCCGAGGCGGCCAACCGCAAGTTGCCGAACCCGAAGAGCCCAGCGCCCGGCGCGGCGCACTGAGGCCGGAAGTCGGTAGCCGTCGACGGGGTTGGGCGCACGGGGGCCCGCCGCCCGGATCGGGCAAGACCCACCCGTCCGGGGAAAACGCCCGGTGGGCGGCCACCCGGAGGCTCGTTAACTAATTGTGCGTCGCGGGTTCGGAGGACCGCGAACCACCCCCCCGTCCCTTGCCCATGCAGGAAAATGTGCGGGCTACGTAGTCTTATCAAGAGACCGGGCGACATATGCTTATGGAACTATCGTAGGGTGAAAACCCTAGGCCGAGCGCTCCGGTGCAAAAGTTTTCGCGAAGGCGTCCGATTACTAGGAGCTAACCCCGACCCATGCTCATCTACGCCCCTACCCCACCCGTCCCTGCGCGCATCTCATGAACCGCCTCGCCCATCCGCGCCTCCTCGGCGGCCTTCCCCACCGGGTCAGCTCGGTATGGGTTCTTGTCCTCGCCCTCGCCGCCTCGGCGCCGATCCCCGCGGCCGCGCAGCAGGCGCAGCCCGCCCCCTCGGTGGACACCCTCGCCAAGCGGATTGACCAGATGGAGTCCGAGATCAAGGCCCTGAAGGAGCAGCTGGCCACGGCGCAGACCCAGGCCCAGGACGCCGCGGCCGCGGCGTCGGTGGCGGAGCCGACCTACCCGAGCCTCAACTTCCACGGCTTCGGAGACACGCAGTACGAGTACACCTCCGACCAGAAGAACTTCCCGAACAGGTTCTGGCTGGGCGAGCTGGACTTCTACGTGAGCGCGCAGATCGCGCCGAACACGAGCATCATCTCCGAGAACGTGCTCTCCGCCGACCCGTCCACCAACAACTGGTCCTTCGAGGCGGAGCGCATCTTCATCGACTACAAGTTCAACCCGTACTTCAACGTGGTCGCGGGCCGCTTCCACACCGAGATCGGCTACTACAACACGGCTTTTCACCACGGGACGTGGTTCGAGATGGACACGCATCGCCCGTGGTTCCTCGAATTCGAAGACAGCGGCGGGATCCTGCCCGTGCACATGGTCGGCGTCTCTGTGGACGGGGAGATCCCTTCGGGATCCGCCAACCTTCACTACTGGTTTCAGGTGGGCAACGGACGCTCGTACGACAGCGCCCTCACGCCGCAGAACCCGACGCAGGCCGAGCATGTCGACAACGGCCGCAAGGCCGTGAACATCGCCCTCACGTCCAAGCCCTCCTGGGCGCCCGGTTTCCAGTTCGGCGCGGGCTTCTACCACCAGGATGTCTCGCCGCAGACCGCCGTTCCCGGAACGGGTGTCGAGGGCTTCGATGTGGTGCCCTCGGTCTCCCTGGCGACCGAGGACGAGACCATCGGCAACGTGAGCGTCATCTACAACGGCAGGGACGGCTGGACGTTCCTGAACGAGGCGTTCCTGATCGGCCACCGGCCGACGGGCGACACCACCCACCACACCTTTGCCGCCTATAGCGAGGCGAGCAAGAAGCTCGGCGCCTGGACGCCCTACGCCCGGTTCACGTACGTCAATTCCCCGGCCTCCGACCCGGTCTACAATCTGATCCAGACGACGGGGCTGCGCTACGGCCCCACCTTCGGCCTTCGCTACGATTTCACGGACTACGCGTGCCTGAAGCTCCAGTACGATCTCACCTATGAGAGCAGCAGCGAGCAGGAGCAGGCCCCGACCAACGACGTCACCTTCCAGGTGGCCTTCACCTTCTGAGAGCACCGCGCCCCTCTGATCCTGAACCGGCTCCCATGAGACACGCCCCAGCCCTTCTTGCCTGCCTGGCTCTGTTCGCCGGTTCCTGCGCTGCCGAGGACCTCGCCATCGTGGTGGCGAAGTCGGTACCGATCGACAACCTGTCCTCGGAAGAGCTCGGCAAGATCTTCCGCTGCGAGCAAACCGAGGCGCCCGACCACACCAAGCTGCAGATCTTCACCCGCGAGAAGGGCTGCCCGGAGCGTGAAACGATGCTCAGGGTGGTCTACCAGATGCCGGAGGCGGCCTACAACCGCTTCTTCATGCACCTCGTGTTCACCGGGCAGCTGACCGCGGCGCCCCGCGTGGTGGCCTCGGGCGCAGCCCTGAAGAGCCTGACCGCAGGCAACCCAGGGGTCGTCAGCTACCTGCGCCAGTCCCAGGTCGATGACACCGTCAAGGTGGTCAAGATCGACGGCATGGCGCCGGGCGACCCGAAATACCCGCTCAAGCTGGCCCCGTGAGCGTGCCGCGCCGCTTCCTAGGCGTGGGGCCGTCCCTCCTCTGCCGGGCGGCGATCATGACCGCTTTCGGCCTTTCCGGTGCGGCGGCCGAGGCCCCCTGCCCCCTCTGCGCGGCCGCCGACCTGCAGGCCGCGGTCCCGCAGGCTTCCCGCAGGTCCGCCTATGCCCTCGACGCCTCGTGGGAGACCGACGCGGGCGCCCTCCTGAAGCTCGGCTCGCTCAGGGGACGCCCCGCGGTCGTTGCGCTCTTCTTCACGACGTGCCACGTGGCGTGCCCCATCACCGTGGAGACGCTCAGCGAGGTCGACCGCGACCTTCCGGCGGCCAGCTCGGTCCCGATCCTTCTTGTCACGATCGATCCCCAGACGGACACGGTCTCCGAGCTTGCGCAGTGCCGCGCGGAGCACGCCCTGTCGGGGCGCTTCACCCTGGTGCGCGGCGCCCTCGCCGACACGCAGGCCCTGGCCGACGCGACCGGCATCGCCTACCGGCGCGAGGCGAGCCGGCTCGTGCACATGCCGAAGATCGTGGTGCTAGACCGCGCCGGAAACGTGGCGGCTAGCTTCCCCGGGCTTCGGGTCAATCCTCGCGACGTCGCACGGGCTGCGGCCAGCCTCGAGGCGGCTGGGTCCCAGGTGGCTTCCGCGCCCTGAGGCCGGCCTCCCCTCACTCAACCGGCCGCATCTGGATCGTGTCGATCGACTTCTGGCCGGCCAGCACGTTGGTCACGACCACCATCCAATCGCCGGGCTCCACCCAGCCGCGCCTAAGCAGGTAGGCGAAGGCGTTGCAGATCGTGTCCTCGGGCTCGGGCGTGAACTCCATCAGGAAGGGCTCCACGCCCCACATGAGGAGCATGTGCCTGAACACCTGGGGCTCGTCCGTGAACGCGTAGATCGGGCATCGCCAGGCACGCAGCGCGGCGAGGGCCTGGGGCAATAGGCCGTTGCGGGTGAAGACCACGATGCCCTTGTCCCCGAGCTCCTGGGCCAGCACCACCGCCGAGCGCAGCAGCCGGTCCTTGTGGGTCTTCAGCGGGAGGTCTTCGTTGTAGCCCTTGGTGGCGTTGCCCTCGATACGGCCGGCCACCCGCTTCATGAATTGCACGCACTCGAGCGGGTACTTGCCGGTCGTCGTCTCCCCCGAGAGCATGATGGCGTCGGCCGTGGACCACACGGCGCCCGCGATGTCGCTCACCTCGGCGCGGGTGGGCACCGGCGAGAGGATCATGGACTCGAGCAGGTGGGTGGCCACGATGACGGGCTTGCGATGGCGGATGCAGGCGTCGACCGTGCGCTTCTGGATCAGGGGCAGGTCCTCCATGGGCACCTCGATTCCCAGGTCGCCCCGCGCCACCATGACAGCGTCGGAGGCGACGATGATCTCGTCGAGGTTGGCGATGCCCGACTGGTCCTCGATCTTGGAAATGATCCTCGCGCGGCTCTTCAGGTCGGTCAGCACCCGCCTGAGGATGTCCACGTCGTCGGCCTCGCGCACGAACGAGAGCGCAAAGTAGTCGACCTGCTCCTCGACACCCACCGCGATGTCGGCCCGGTCCTTGGCGGTCAGGGCCGGCAGCCGCACCCTGACCCCCGGCAGGTTGATGTGGCGCCGGCTGCTCAGCTTGCCGGCCACGACCACCCGGCACCGCACCCTCTCGGCGCTCGTGGCAACGACCTCCAGCCGGATCAGGCCGCTGTCCACAAGGACCGTGGTACCGGGCGCCACGTCGCCGCCCATCAGGGGGTAGTTGACGGAGACCGCGAGGACGCCGTCCTTGGACTTTCCGGGGGTCGGCAGAAGGTCGATCAGCTGGTCGGCCTTGAGGTCGACCGACTTCGCAAGGTCGCCCGTGCGGATCTCGGGGCCCTTGATGTCCATCATGAGGGCGATGTGGCGGTTCGTCCGCAGGCAGACCTCGCGCACACGGCGGATCATCTTGCGCGTCCAAGCCTCGTCCGCATGGGCCATGTTGAGGCGGCAAACGTCGACCCCTGCCAGGATCAGCTTCTCGAGCATATCCTCCTCCTCCGTCGCGGGACCGAGGGTGAAAACGATCTTGGTGAGGCGATAGGCCTCCTTCGGCAGGGGTGCGGGGGACGCAGGGTTCACCCCTGCCTGATAAGCACATCGGATGCCGAACTCCAGCCCGCCTTGCGGAGGGCCTGCCGCGGCCCTATTCAGGACGGCTCGGACGGCGCCTTGGAGGGCGCGTAGAAGAGGGCCGTCTGGCCCACCGCGCCGACGCAGAGGGAATCGGAGCCCGCGCTCATCTCCTCGCAGAGCTTCGAGCGGGCGTGCCGGTCGCTGCCGAGGAGGCGGACCTTGACGAGCTCGTGGCGCCGCAGCAGCCGGCGCAGCTCGGCCATGAGCGCAGGCGTCAGGCCGTCTTTGCCCACCTTGAGGGCGGCTTCCAGGCGCTGCCCGCGGCCTCGCAGCTCCGCCTTCTGGGCTCCGGTCAGTAGGGGCAGGGTCATCGTCCGATCGTCGACGCCCCGGGCCCCGGCGCCAAGCGTATACCGACCGATCATTCCCATTGAAGTCCTGCCCCCTCGGGGTTCGCATACCCCCAAAGATGCAACCGAACGCCTTCCGCAGGTTCTTAGGGCTGTGCCGGCCGCATGCCGGGGCGATCAGCCTGGGGGTGTTCCTCATCCTGGCGGCCACCCTCCTCACGCTGCCCGCGCCCTGGATCCTCAAGATCATCATCGACAGCGCCCTGCCGCAGCGGAACGTGGGCCTCCTGGCAAGGCTCCTCGGGCTCTTCACGGTGCTCTTCCTGCTGCGCGCCTGGCTCACGATGGTGCGCAACCGGGTGCTCCAGCACGCAGCGATGCGCCTGGTCTGCGACCTGCGGATCCGGCTCTTCGCCCACCTGCAGACCCTTTCGCTCAGCTACTTCGACAACACCCACACGGGCGAGACCGTATCCCGGGTGAGCCAGGACACGGGCGAGGTCTACACCCTCACCAACGGATTCCTGATCAACCTGATCGCCGACTCCGTGACGGTCGTGGCCGTGGTCGGCTTCCTTTTCTACATCGACTGGAGGCTCGCGCTCGGCACCTGCGCCGTGATGCCGCTCTTCGTGCTCAATTACCTGCACAACCGCAGGCGCATGCGCGAGGAGAGCCGCCGCCACCGGCAGAACTGGGACCGCGTGCTCGGTTTCCTTCACGAGAAGGTCTCGAGCGCCCGGGTGATCAAGTCGTTCGTGAGGGAGCAGGGGGAGATCCGTGCCTTCTCCAGCGGCATCAACGAGGATTTCTTCAACTACTCTCGGATCGTGATGCGCAACACGAAGCTGGCCGTGGTCGCCGACCTTCTGGGCTCCATAGGCGCCCTGATCGTGCTCGGCTACGGCGGCTGGCTCGTCATCCGCGGCGAGATGGGCGTTGGCACGCTCGTGGCCTTCAACGCCTATGTGGCCTTCGTCTTCCCTCCGATCGTGCGCTTCGTGGACCTGGCCACCATCTTCCAGCGGGCCATCACGGGAATGGAGAACGTCTTCGCCCTCCTGGACACCCAGCCCGAGGTCTCGGACCGGCCGGGCGCCTCCGCCCTGCCTGTCCTGCGGGGGGACATCGAGTTCCGGAACGTGAGCTTCGACTACAACGTGGAGGCCGCGAGCCCCGGGGGCCCGCGCACGCTCACGGGCGTCTCCTTCAGCGTTCGCGCCGGCCAGGTCGCCGCCATCGTCGGGCCCAGCGGATCGGGCAAGAGCACGATCATCAACCTGCTGGCTCGGTTCTACGATCCGGCGTCCGGGGAGATCCTGGTGGACGGCCGTGACCTGGGCCTGACGACCACGGAATCCTTCAGGAGGCAGATCGGCATCGTCCTCCAGGAGAACGTGCTCTTCTCCGGGACGCTGGAGGACAACCTGAAGTACGGCAAGCCCGACGCCTCCCGCGAGGAGATCCTCGCCGCAGCCAGGACCGCGAACGCCCACGAGTTCATCCTGGGCCTCCCGGATGGTTACAGCACGGTGGTGGGCGAGCGCGGCGCCCAGCTCTCCGGGGGCCAGCGCCAGAGGATCGCGATCGCGCGCGCCATCCTCAAGGACCCCCGCATCCTGATCTTCGACGAGGCGACGAGCGCCCTCGACCTGGCCTCCGAGCGCCTGATCCAGCAGGCCATGGAGCGGGTCATGCAGGGACGCACGACCTTCATCATTGCCCACCGCCTATCGACCATCCAGAAGGCGGACGTGATCCTCGTGATGAACGAGGGGCGCCTCGTCGAGCAGGGAACGCACGCGCAGCTGGTGGCGCAGGGCGGGCTCTACTCGCGCTTGAACGCGCTCCAGTTTCCGGACCAGCCCGGGCCGCGGACGGCCTGATCAGGCCAGCTTGGCGTCGAGGGAGATCTCGGCCTTTAGGAGCCGCGAGATCGGGCAGTTGGCCTTGGCGGCCGCAGCCACCTCTGCGAACTTCTCCGCTGGGATGCCGGGAACGGTGGCCAGGGTGTCCAAGTGGATCCGCGTCACGGTCCAGCTGGTCTGCGGATGGTTCTCGAGGTACACGGCCGCCGTCGTGGTGAGCGTGTCGGCGGTGAAGCCTGCCTGCTCCAGCGCGGCGGAAAGCGCCATGGTGAAGCAGCCCGCGTGGGCCGCAGCGATCAGCTCCTCGGGGTTGGTTCCGATCCCGTTCTCAAAGCGGGTCGAGAACGAGTAGGCGGTCTGGTTGAGCACGGTGCTCTCAGTTGAGAGGATTCCCTTGCCCTTCTTGAGGTTGCCGTGCCACACGGCGGACGCGGTGCGTTTCATAGCGCAAAGGAATGCGGGGCCCGGCGTTCTGCAAGGGGCCGCGGCGCTTTTCCGCCGGTGGGGCTAGCGCCGGCCCGCAAGCGAGATTTCGCCCCCGGCGATCACGATCAGGCGCTCTCGGTAGAGGGAGCCGATGGCGGCCTTGAATGCCTTCTTGCTCGAGCCGAAGGCGGCGCGGATCTTCTCAGGCGGAGTCGCGTCCCCGTAGGGCAGGCGCCCCCCCGCCGAGCGAAGGGCCTCCAAGATCTGCTCCTTGAGCGGTGCCACCTTGGCCGGGCCCGCGGGATGCACGCTCAAGTCGATCTTTCCATCGGCCCTGACGGCCCGGACGTACGCCATCAGCCGGCTGCCCACCTCTAGGGCATCCGGCGCCTCGCTGTGGTACAGGAGGCCCGTATGGGCGCTGTTCACGATCGCCGTGTACCCGAGAGGCGTCCTTCCGTATACCAGCAGTTCGACCGCCTGGTTCTCCTCGTAGGCGGGCGGTGCGACGTTCAGGTGCCTGCCAAGTCGGGTGGTCGCGACCACCCGGTCCGTCTTGAGGTCCACGAACACATAGACGACCACCCAGTCGCCGGCTGCCACCGCCCGGGTCTGCTCGCGCCGCGGCAGGAAGAGGTCCTTGGCTAGGCCCCAGTCGAGAAACGCACCGATGTGCGGGTCGGAGCTGACGACCCGCAGGGCGGCGAACTCGCCGACCATCACCCGCGGTGTCTCGGGCGTCGCCACAAGACGGTCCTCCGAGTCGCGGAAGACAAAGACGTCGAAGGACTCGCCCGCCAGGGTTCCCTTGGGAACATACCTCCCAGGCATCAGGATCTCGCCGCGCGCCCGGCCGTCCAGGTACGCCCCTGGGGTCGCCAGCCTCACCACCGAAAGGATGTTTCTGCGCCCGATCTTTGCCACGCGCGAAGCCTGCCGGCGGGACGGACTCCTGACGAGATCGTTATCTCGGGGCGCCCGGGCCCGTCCGCGCCACAATTGCCTCGGATAGAGGCGTCGTTTGGCGCACACTGTCCCTGGGCAAGACCGACTCACCATGAACTACAAGACGATCGAGATGGGGATGAACAAGAAGATCGCGCTCGTGGCGCACGACAACAAGAAGCGAGACCTGATCGAGTGGGCGAAGTTCAACAGGGACCTGCTGGCGCACCACCGGGTGTACGCGACCGGAACCACCGGGGCGGTGCTCGAGCGGGAGCTCGAGTTCCCCATCACCCGCCTCGAGAGCGGGCCGCTGGGCGGCGACCAGCAGATCGGCTCGAAGATCGTCGAGGGCGACATCGACTTTCTTATCTTCTTCTGGGATCCCCTGGAGCCCCAGCCCCACGACCCGGACGTGAAGGCGCTGCTGCGCATGGCGGTCGTCTGGAACATTCCCATCGCGTGCGATCGATCCTCCGCGGACTTCATCATCTCCTCCCCGCTGATGGACAAGACCTACCAGCGGATCGTCCCGGACTACGCGGAGTACAGGAACCGGCCCGTGCCCGGCGCCTCCGCACCGCTGATACCGAGCCCCGCAGCCGCCCCGAGCCCGCTGCCCGCCAAGAAGTGATCCTAGCCTTGCCGCCCGGGGGTTTCACTGGCGAATCAGGCGCGCGGGCTGAAGAAACTTTTCAACAGAAAGCAGACACGGCAGCCGCCCGCCCCGGCCCGTGGAGCCGAAAGCCGGGATTCGCACGCGCGATCGGATACACGCTGCGCGGAGGCCTGCAGGCCGTTCTCCTTGGGGATTGCGAGCAAGATCGCGAGGAAGATGAACAAGGGCTCCGATCATGGATACACCTCTTCGCGGCCCGGGAGCCGTTTCGCGGACGCTCGGGCGCCGGAATCGCCCTCCGTGAATTTCGACGCGGAGATGACGACAGTTGTTTACAATCCGGCGCGGATGTCCGACACTTCGTTATGCGTTCGGAAGAATAAATTTTCCGAATAACTGTAAACCGTCAGCGAAAGATACCAACATGGCCAAGAAAGTTACCAAGAAAGTCGTTGCTAAGAAGAAGACGAAGTCCAAGGGCAAGAAGTAAGACTCTGGACTTTTCAGATGGCGAGGTAGGCCGCGTAACGTAAGGGATAGTACAGCGCTCAGTAATCAGGGCTACCGGGTTGGCCGGTCGGTAGTCGCGAGCGCCCTCGCCTTTCTTTTCAGAACCGCTCCAGGCGGTTAGTGACCGCCCGGAAATCCCGGGCACACGAGTGGATCATCCCCCATGGCCGGCGAAGACGCCTCGGGCGCCCTTCGCGGCCCGGCTCCGGGACCTTCAGGACCCCTGAAGCAGGAGCCCGACCGAACCCGGGGGCGAAATGAGCACCTTGCCGGTGCTCTTCAGAGTCGCCTTGATGTCGAGAAGCCTGAAGAGCGCGTCGGCGACGTCCGGGTTGCGTTGGATCTCAGCGAGGGCCGCTCCTACCACCTGGGGCCGCACGGCCTGGGCCTGCCCGAGCTTTTCCGAGGCCTTTTTGTCCGCATCGGAGTGGATCAACGCCACCTGGTTGTCGCCGTTCTGGCGCATGGCCGCGGTCACTTGCCGAAGTCGGTTCACAACCTTGCGCTCGATCTCGGCGATCATCCCCTTGTCCCTGAAGGCGACCTTGCGTATGTAGGTCGACCCGAGCTGGAAGCCCCACTTGAGCGACGTGGGCGAAACCTCCTCGCGCACCCGGACGGAGAGCGCGTCCCGGTCCTCCAGAAGGGTCTCGAGCTTCAGGTTCGAAAGCTGCCGCGACACGGCGGTCGCGACATTGGCCCTGAGGGAGCCTATCGGGTCCGAGTTCTGGAACAGGTAGGCGGTCGGGTTCTGCACGTACATCTCGTACCAGACGCCGACCCCCATCGGGGCACCCTCCTCCGAGTTGACGAGCTGGTTGCGCAGGTACGACTGCTGGAGGGCGGTCGTGACGCTGTAGGCCTTGCCCACAAACGGAAGCAGGATGGCCTTGGGGCCAAAGTGGAATATCGGGAAGAACATGCCGGGCTCGCTCACCTCCCCCAGCACCTTGCCGAAGAAGGTGTACACGATGACGGTGCGTTCCGGAAGCGCCCGCCAAAACTGGAAGACCCGCCCGAGGGCGACGAAGATTCCGACGGCGATAAACGTGCCCACGAACCCGACGAAGACGGAGGCGAGGAATTCCATGGGGTGCCTAGCTTTGGATGACCGTCTGGGATGCCTTCTCCCTCAGGGGCAGAAGCGCGTTCCGCAGGTACGAGTCGAGCGCCGCCTTCCCGCCCTGTGCGTACATCGAGCCGAGCGTCTTGCCGAGCTCCAGAATCGGGGCCGCGTCCGCGTCGGCCATGTTGTGAGCGATCTGCACGGCCTGCTCGGCCATGGTGAGCTTCTGGTCGGCGTCGGCGCGAGCCTGGCTGATCGCCGCGGCCACCTGGTTCTGAGTCGTGTTGATGGACGCCAGGGCGTCGTCCACGTCCGGCGGCGGGTCTATGGTGGTGATCAGGGCCGCCTCGAGCTCGATGCCGTAGCGCGCCGTCGTCTTCTTGCAGGCGCTCTCCATGAACTGGTTGATGGTGGAGAGGTTTTTCCTCAGGTCGTTGATCGAGACGCCGTCGGCCGCCTTGTCGCCCGCCTGGCTGTGGAAGGTGGCAATCCGGTCGCGCAGGACCGAAATGAAGAAGCCCATCACGTGCGCCCGCGGCCGGGCCACGCCGAATAGGTACGCGTAGAGGTTGCGCTCGCAGGGCTTCCAGCGGATCTGCCCGGTGAGCGAGATCGTGAGGTTGTCCTTGGTCACGCCCTCGATCGCGCTCTGCTGGATCTCGGGATCCCAGGTCAGGTCGGTGGTCTGGATCGTCATGTCGACCCGGTAGAGGCGCTGCCAGGGCCACTTGAAGTAGGGGCCGCCCGGCTTGACCACATGGATAAGGGGGAAGTCATAGCGCGGCAGTTCCTCGGGCGTGAGCAGGGGCCCGAGCTCGGGGTCCGATGCCACGCTTCCCTTCAGGCGCGCCGCCCGCCCGAACGTGGTGACAACGCCCCGTTCAGTGGGCCCTATGGAGTAGACGCCGAACAGCAGCGTGAGGGCCGCCGCCAGACCGACACCGATCAGCGCACCTATGAAGTCTACTGGGCTCATGTCGGGGACCCAGCGATCTTGGGGCGGCGCGCCCCCGAGTCAATATGCCAGCGTCCCGGGTGCCGCTACTGCGACTCCTCGTCGTGCATCCTGAACGTCATCTCGAGGGGCTCGCTCCTGTGGTCGGGGCGCGGGGGGTTCGAGCTCGTGCGCTGGCACGCGTCCACGACCGTGCGGTCGAACTCCGCGTTGCCCGAGGACTTGACGATCCTCACGTGGGAAAGGCTCCCGTCCGCCGACAGCATGAACTCCACCCGGGCCGCGAGGCTGTCGCTGACGCCCTCCGGCGGCGTGTGGTTCTGCTTGATGCGCGACTTGAGCATCGAGAAGTACGCGTCCAGCTCGCTCGCCTCCTCCCGGCTGAGGGCCTTTCCGCCCGCGCCCCCGGTCTTGTTGGACGTCGAGCCGCCGAGGACGCCGGCTGCGATGCCCTCCGAGTCCACGTGGGCGGCGGCCCGCTCGGCCTTCAGCTGGGCGGCCAGCCGCTTCTGCTCCTCCTCCTTCGCCTTCTGGTACTTCTTCTCGAGGCGAGCCTCCCGGCGCTTCTCCGTGCGCTCAAGCTGCTTCACGAGGTCGGGGACGGGAGGCGGCGTCTTCTCCGGGGCCGACTGGATGGGCGAGGCCTCCGCCTTCGGTGCCGGCGCCGCCGGGGGAGCCGTCGGAGCGGGCCTGGCGACCGGCAGCGGAGCCATCTTGATGCCGCCCGGGCTGCCAAGGGCCGGTGCCTCGGTGGCCATGTAATTGTCGCCGCCGCCCGCGACCAGCTCGAGGACCTTGGGAGTATCCTTCACCACGCTCATCGAGGCGTAGCTGAAGAACAGGATGAGCCCGAACACTGAGGCGTGGATCAGTGCGGAGATGCCGTAGGCTCCGGGCGACTGCGCGGTCATTTGGCGGCGCTTTGGGTGTCGAACGTGAACTTGAGGAGGTTGTTGCGCTTGAGCTCGTCCATCAATCCCACGATCTTCTCGTACGGGACCTTGGCGTCGCCGCGGATCCGGATGACGGGCGGCTTGGACTCTGCCGCGAAGACGCGCAGGCGCGTCTCCAGCTCGGCCTTCGAAACCGGGGTCGGACGGTCCTCCAGGTAGGTGTTTCCCTTGGCGTCGATCGAGATCGCGACGAAGTGGGTGCTCTTGTCCTCCTTCTGCTGGGCGCTCTTTGACTCCGTGGGCAGGTTGACCGGGATCGTCTGCTCCTGGTTGATCAGCGGGGTCGCGATCATGAAGATGATCAGCAGCGTGAACCCGAGGTCGATCAGGTTGGTCACGTTGAGCTCCGCGATCGGGTGGGACTGACGCGGGCGCCTGAAGGTTCTGGCCATTGCGGTTGGGCGGGCGGCTCAGGTGGACTCGAGCTCGATGCGGTCCGCGAGCGAGCTCGCGTAGTTCTCGAGCTCGGTGATCAGCTGCTTCGTCATCGCGAGCAGCATGTTGTAGCCAAAGAGGCAGGGAATGGCGACCAGGAGCCCGCTGATCGTGGTCAGGAGCGCCGCGGACACGCCGGGCGCCAGGGTCTGGATGCTCGCCGTCTGCTGCATCGAGACGGCGCTGAAGGCGTCCATGACGCCCCAGACCGTGCCGAGGAGTCCCAGGAACGGCGCTCCCGAGACAATCGAAGCGAGGAAGATCATGTTGGATTCGTAGCGAAGCGTCTGCTGGGCGAGCGCCCGCTGCAGCGCGTTCTCGGCGTGCTCCAGGCGGAAGCGGGACGTGTCGAGTCCCTTCTCCTTGCCGATAGCGGCGGCCCTCCAGTAGGCCGAGACGGCGTCCGTGAAGAGGTCCGCGTACGGGATGTCGCGGGTCTGCCGGGCGGTCTCGGGCAGCTCGAGGAGGTTCTTCTGGCTGCGCAGGTGCCGCTCGAAGGCGAGGTTGAGCCTGCGCAGGCCCTTCAGCTCGTTGCGCTTCCCGAACATCACAGCCCAAGCGATCACGCTAAACACGGCCAAGCCGGCGGTGATGGTCTGGCCGACGGGGTCGCAGTGCTCGAATACCTCGATGATGTTGGCCGAGGCCAGGATGGGGATGAAGGACACGGACATGGCGCGAAGAGTTGGAGGTTTTTTCCCGTTCGTCCATTTGAATTCAAAGGTTCCTCGCCAAATGCCGCGAATGGTCCCATGATCGCCGTCGAATGGCCCCGACGACCAAACACTCCGGCAAGCTCATCTCCTTCGAGGGATCTGAGGGCAGCGGCAAGACCTCCCAGATCGCCCGACTCGCCCAGCGCCTCCAGCGCCTCAAGCGCGACGTGGTGACGGTGCGTGAGCCCGGCGGAACCGAGATCGGCGAGCAGATCCGAAACATCATCGTCCACAACTCCAAGGGCGACGAGATGTGCCCGGAGACCGAGCTTCTGCTCTTCGCGGCGGCGCGGGCCCAGCTCGTGCGCGAGGTGATCGCACCCGCCCTCATGCGGGGCGCCATCGTGCTCTCAGACCGCTTCCTCGACTCCTCCACGGTCTACCAGGGCATCGGCCGCAACCTGGCTGCCGACCCGGTGAACCAGATCAACCGCTTTGCGGTCGGCAACGTGATGCCGGACCTGACGATCGTGATCGACGTGCCGACCAAGGTGGGCCTCGCGAGGATCCACCAGCGCGCCTCGGACCTGCCGGACCGCATGGAGCGCGAGAACATCGACTTCTACGACAAGATCCGCGAGGGCTACCTTGTCCTCGCAAAGGGGCTGCCCGCCAGGTTCGTCGTCGTCGACGGCACCAAGGACGAGGCCGCGACCGAGAAGAAGATCTGGGCGGCGGTCAAGTCGCGGGTGACGGGATGACGCACGCGGGGGCTCCCTGGCCGCCGGCGCTTGCGGGAACGCCCGCCGTCTCGGTAATCGAATCGGCCATCGGCCGGGGCCGCCTCTCGCACGGGCTCCTGCTGGCGGGCGACGACCCCGAGACCCTGGCCTCCGCGGCGATGGCCATCGCCGACCGCCTGCTCCAGCGCGACTCGGGCGCCGCCGCCCCCTACCCCCCCGACCGCCATCCGGACTGCTTCCAGCTGCGTCCCGCCGGCCGGTCGCGCACGATCACGGTCGACTCGGTGAGAGACATGGTGCGCCACCTGAACGTCGCCCCGAGCGTATCGCGCTACAAGGTGGCCGTGATCCACGACGCCGACCGGATGAACGCCTCGGCCGCCAACACCCTCCTGAAGACCCTCGAGGAACCCCCAAAGGGGACGACCCTGCTCCTGCTCTCCGGCAGGCCCCATGCGCTGCTGCCGACGATCCGCAGCCGGGTGCTCCACTTCCGCTTTCCCGGTGCGGCCGGCGCCCTCGGAGTCGAGGGGTGGGAGGGCTGGATCGCCGACTACCGGGCGTGGCTCACCCGCCTGGGCCAGGGCGTCGCCGCCGGCCGGGGTGCGGCCGACAGCGTCCTCGCGCTCTACGGGCTCGTTGCGCGCTTCGGCGTCCTCCTCGATCGGGCGGCGGAGGCCGAGGGGGCCCGCCGGAAGGCCGCGCTCCCGGACGGGCTCGAGGACGACGAGTTGGCGGCGGTCGAGGCCGAGGTCTCGGTGGGACTCAAGCTGCGGATGTTCGCGGCCGTCGGCGAGGCGACCCGCGAGCACGCGGTCACCCTGATCGACGGCGACGACGGCTCCCTGCGCCGCTCGCTCTGCGAGGCGATTGCGGGGCTCGAGCGCGCCGCTTCGCTCACGCGGGTGAACCTGAACGAGCGCGCGGCGCTCGAGGACTTCCTGCTCGCCTCCCTCAGGATCTGGACGCGGCGCTAAGCAGCGCCGCTCCAAAGACGCCGGCGCTGTCGCCCAGCGTGGGGCGAAGGAACTCGGTGCGCAGCTCGTGGTTGAAGGTGTGCTTGAGCACCGCCCGGCGCGTCTCTTCCGCGTAGAGAAGGTCGATGTTGCCCACCCCGCCACCGATCACGACGGCATCGGGGTCCAGTATGTTGATCACGGCGGCGATGGCCTCCGCGAACTTCGAGCGCAGGCGAGCGAGCGTGGATCGCGCCGCCCGGTCCCCCTCGGCGGCGCGCGCCACGATCTCGGGCATGCGCCGGTTTGCCCCGGAGTGCTCCCGGTAGTAACGCTCAAGCGCCGGCCCGGCGATTACGGTCTCGATGCATCCCCTCCTGCCGCAGTAGCAGGGGGTACGCTCGGCCCGCAGCGGATTGTGGCCCCACTCGCCGGCGATGCCGTGGAGGCCGCCAAGTACCCGGCCGCCGACCACCACCCCACCTCCGCATCCGGTGCCGAGGATGAGCCCGAAGACCACGCCGCGCCCGCGCCCGGCGCCGAAGAGCGACTCCGCCAAGGCGAAGCAGTTGGCGTCGTTGGCGATGTGGGGCTCGCATCCGAGGACGCGCGCCAGGTCCTCCCTCAGTCGGCGCCCGTTCAGGCAGAGGGTGTTCGAGTTCTTGAGGACGCCCGTGCTGGGGTCGGTGACCCCCGGCGTCCCGAAGCCGATGCGCCGGGGGCGCCTGACGCCCGAGTCGATTTCTAGCATGCCCACCAGCTTCGATACCTGCCCGAGCACATGGGCGTAGCCCCTAGAGCCCTCGGTGGGCACCCTCAGTCGCGTGAGCGCCCGGTCGGGCGAGGCGGGATCGATCACCGCCCCCTCGATCTTGGTGCCTCCGAGGTCGATCCCGAAAAGGCGCGAGGCCATGGCTCAGACGACCCGGTTGCGCCGGATCACCTCGGAGAAGTAGTGCGCCGAGAGCTTGGGTGTGCGCTTCTGGGTCTTGAAGTCGACGTGCACGATTCCGAAGCGCCGGGTGTAGCCGTCCTCCCACTCATAGTTGTCGAGGAACGACCAGAGGAAGTAGCCCCTGACCGGTATGCCATCGTCGATCGCCCGCTCGAGCTCCCTGAGGTATGCGCGCACGAACTCCCGGCGGTGGAGGTCGTTCACCTCGCCGTCGACGACCGGCTCCGCGTCGTAGCCGCAGCCGTTCTCGGTGATGTAGATCGCCTTGGGGCCGTAGTTCTCGCTGGCGAACCGCACGCCCCAGTAGATCGCCTGCGGGATGATCTTGAGCCAGGGGCTGTCGGCCCTCGGGTAGTGCACCGGCGGGGGCACCACCTCGAACGGAGCGGACTCTCCCGCGCGCACGAAGTCAGCGGTGTAGATGTTGAGGCCCAGGAAGTCCGTGGGCGCCCCGATGAGCGCGAAGTCCCCGGCCTCCACCTTGGGCGCGTCGGCTCCCGCCCGCTCGAGGTAGGCCTCCGAGTAGGCCCCGCGGTAGATCGCGTCCAGAATGTGCAGGTTGCGCGATACGAACCAGGCGTTCGCGGCCGCGATGTCCTCAGGGGTCTCCGTCACCGGGACGCACACGTCGCAGTTGTCGGTGATTCCCACGCGGGCGCCCGGGCCCCCGTGGGCGCGCACCGCCGCGACACCGAGCCCATGGCACACCAGGGCATGGTGGTAGGTCTGGTTCACCACGGCCTCGGACTCCACCCGACCGGGCGCCTTGAAGGCGCCCGGGGCGTAGGCGAGCACCGTGAAGCAGCGAATCTCGTTCAGCGTGATCCAATTCTTCACCTTGCCCGAGAAGGCCTTCACGACGGTATTGGCGTAGGTGGCGAACGCGTCCACGGTCACCCGCGAGGTCCATCCCCCGCGATCCTCGAGGGACTGCGGGAGGTCCCAGTGGAACAGGGTCACCCAGGGCGTGATCCCGTGGGCGGCCATCGAGTCGAAAAGGCGGTGGTAGAAGTCGAGGCCGGCCTGGTTCAGGGCCCCGTCTCCGTTCGGGTAGATGCGGGGCCACGCGATCGAAAGCCGGTAGTTCCTGATGCCGAGCGAGCGCATGAGCGCGAAGTCCTCGGCGAAGAGCCGGTAGTGGTCGCAGGCCACGTCGAGCGTGTCGCCGTTGAGCACTTTGCCCGGTAGGCGGCAGAAGCGGTCCCAGATCGACTCGCCCTTTCCGTCCGCGAAGGCGGCGCCCTCGATTTGGGGGGCGGCGGTGGCGACGCCCCAGACGAAGTGCTCGGGATAGTTCGGGTTGCGGGAGGGCATCAGGTTCGTGAGTGGATCCGTTCGCGGAGCGAAGTCCTCAAGTCCGCCTTGGGGCGGTGGGCCACGCAATCCGATAATCTTTGGGGTTGCCAGCCCCGATCAATCGTTGTGTAGCACTAAATCGCTTGCGAGTCGCGGTTTCCACAGGGAGCGTTCTGGCGACGAAAGCGGATTGCAAACCCTAACTATGGCCGACGTCCTCATCGATTCCCTGAGCAAGGTTTACCCCGAAAAAGGCGGCCCCGGGGTGACCGCGGTTAAGAACATCACCCTGCATATCGAGGACCGGGAGTTCATGGTGCTGGTCGGCCCCTCCGGGTGCGGAAAGTCTACAACGCTGCGCATGATCGCCGGGCTGGAGGAGATCTCGGGCGGGTCAGTGAAGATCGGCGGACAGGTCGTGAACGACGTCCTGCCGAAGGACCGCGACATCGCGATGGTGTTCCAGAACTACGCCCTCTACCCGCACATGACCGTGTACGAGAACATGGCCTTCGGCTTGAAACTGCGGAAGTTCCCGAAGGCGGACATCGAGGCCCGAGTGAAGGAGGCGGCTGCCATGCTCGGTCTCGAGGAGCTGCTCGGGCGAAAGCCGAAGGCGCTCTCGGGCGGCCAGCGCCAGCGGGTGGCCCTCGGCCGGGCGATCGTGCGCAAGCCCAAGGTGTTCCTCTTCGACGAGCCTCTCTCGAATCTGGACGCCAAGATGCGCGTCTCGACCCGCACGGAGATCTCCAAGCTCCATGCACGCCTGGGGGCGACGATGATCTACGTGACGCATGACCAGGTCGAGGCCATGACCATGGGGGACCGCATCTGCGTCATGAAGGACGGCAACATCATGCAGGTGGCCGCCCCCCTCGACCTCTACAACCATCCCGCCAACCTCTTCGTGGCGGGCTTCATCGGCTCGCCCCCGATGAACTTCTTCCGGGGCACGATCCGGCGCGCCGGCGCGCGGGTGTCCTTTGTCGAGGACAACCCCTCGGGGACGCCGCTCACGATCGCGCTCGACGAGGCGCTGGCCGGACGATCCTCGGCCTACGTGGACCAGAAGGTGGTCTTTGGCGTCCGCCCCGAGGCGATCCACGACTCCCTGACGGTGTCGCCCCCGGACCCCGAGCGCACCGCCGACGTCAAGGTCGAGGTGTCCGAGCCGATGGGCTCCGAGACGCTTCTCTACCTGGACACGGGCGCCACCTCGTTCATCGCCCGGGTGAACCCGACGGACCGCTTCGACGCGGGCCAGAGGGTCCAGGTGACCTTCGACCTGACCCACGCGCACCTGTTCGACCCCGCGACCGAGCAGGTCCTCAAATGACCTAGTGCGGCTTGCCGGCTCCCAGGCGGGCCAGGACGACCATTGCGGCGCCGAACACGATCTGGGCTATCCCCCAGCCGACGTTGATGTTCATGCCGAGCGAGTGCTGGGCATAGATCTCGGGCCCCGAGACCAATCCGAAGACGAGCAGGATGGCCCCGATGACGAGAAAGAGCAGGCCGATGGGATAGCGGATATCGAGCTTCATGGATGCGGGGGGTTACCAGAGGATAAGGTTCAGGAGTCCGGTTAGCAACAGCACCACGGCCCCGAGCGGCGCGACCCGCTTCCAGAGCGGCATGCCGACCTCACCCTTGTCCTCGTGGGGGGTGAGCGACCATACGAGGCCGCGGAGCTGGGAGTCGGTCTTCACCGAGGTCGTGGCGAGCGAGATCGCGATCGTGGCCACGAAGCAGCTGGTCCAGGCCCAGATGGCCGTCCAGAAGTTCTGGGCCATCTCGCTCGGGTAGGTATGCACCACCGTGCCAAGCCAGCCGCCCTTGATGAGGGTCATGGCGCCCGCCGGGGCCGTCAGCCCATGGTGGGCGGCCGCGGCCGCGGTCCCGATCACGAGGCCCCAGAAGGCGCCGTGGCCGGTGGCCCGTTTCCAGAACATCCCGAGAAGGAAGGTGGCGAACAGCGGGGCGTTCACGAACGCGAAGACGAGCTGCAGCACGTCCATGATGTTGTTGAACGACTTGGCGAGGTAGGCCGCCGCGATGCTGAGCAGGATGCCGAACACCGTGGCCAGTCGCGCGACGAAGAGGTAGTGCGAGTCCGGCTTGTCCTTCGCGATGTACGACTGGTAGATGTCGTAGGTCCAGACGGTGTTGAAGGCCGTCACGTTGCCGGCCATGCCGGACATGAACGAGGCCATGAGAGCGGTCATCCCGAGCCCGAGCATTCCCGTCGGGAAGTAGTGGCCCAGCATGTAGGGGATCACCATGTCATAGTCGTAGGAGCCGTTCTTGGAGGGCAGCTGGAAGCCGCCGGTGCCTCCCCTGGCCGCCTGGTAGGTGAGAGCGATCGCGATCATCCCGGGCAGGATCACGAGGAAGGGGAAGAGCATCTTCGGAACCGCCGCGATCAGCGGCGTGCGGCGCGCGGCGGTCATCGAGTCGGCGGCCAGAGCCCGCTGCACCACGAGGAAGTCCGTGCACCAGTAGCCGAACGAGAGCACGAAGCCGAGGCCCATGATCATGCCGAACCACTCCACGCCGAAGGGGTTCGTCGAGGGGGAGCCGAGGTGCGACCAGGCGTGCGACCACGCGCCGGGGGCGAAGCCCTGCGAGACGGATACGTCGACCAGCTTGGCCTTCAGGCCCGACCAGCCGCCCACGTCCTTGAGCCCGAGGAACACGAGGGGTGCGAACCCGAACACGATCATGAAGAACTGAAGGACCTCGTTGTAGATCGCAGAGGTGAGGCCCCCGAGGAAGATGTAGACGAGCACGATCAGGCCCGAGATCGCGATGCTCGACTCGAAGCTCCATCCGAGCAGGAGCTTCATCAGGATCGCCATGGCGTACATGGAAACCCCGGATGAGAAGATGGTCATGACGGCGAAGCTGAACGCGTTGAACCCGCGGGTCTTCTCGTCGAAGCGCAGCTTCAGGTACTCCGGGACCGACCGGGCCTTCGAGCCGTAGTAGAACGGCATCATGAAGACGCCGAGGAACACCATGGCCGGGATGGCGCCCACCCAGTAGAAGTGGCTGGTCATGATGCCGTACTTGGCGCCCGACGCGGCCATGCCGATCACCTCCTGCGCCCCGAGGTTCGCCGAGAGAAACGCAAGGCCGGCAACCCATCCGGGGATCGAATGCGACGACGTCAGGAAGTCGCCGCTTCCCTTCATCGTCCGGCGCAGGGCCCAGCCGATGCCAAGGACGAACGCGAAATAGACCAGGACGATGAGGTAGTCTATCTGTCCAAAGTGGATGATGGATTGCATATGGGGTATCGGAGGGGGTTGGTGACGCTAGGGCGCCAAGCGATCCATCGTCAAAGGTCTTTGTAGGCCAATCGCCCACGCGGCCTTCGAGGCCGTGCGATTGGGCGCGCCGAAGGGACGACGGGCCGCATGGAGCCGACCGAAGGTTCGGTGGGCGATGGTCGCGCCTGTGCAAGATCGGGCGCCTCTCCGTGGGGCTCCCGGCGACCGCGGGCCGCGCACTTTCTTGGCATGCAACCGGCACGGATCCCGGTCCAGACGCCTCGTGCGGAGGCCCCGTCCTTCGGAAATGGTGGTGGAGGTTGGATTCGAACCAACGGTGTCGTAAGACGGGAGATTTACAGTCTCCGGAGCGGCCACTGCTCAACTC
>CAIXHE010000072.1 GCA_903919205.1 uncultured Opitutaceae bacterium
ATGAAGAAGAACAGCCCCGCCAGGCGGTACCATTGCGCGTACAGCGCCACGGCTATCCCGAGAACGGTGACCACCTTCCCCAGGGTTGCCGCCCAGAACGTGGCCTTCAGGTAGGGCAGCCGCGTCGCAAGGATCGCGCGCAGGATGCGCCCACCGTCCATGGGAAACGCCGGTAGCAGATTGAACAGCCCCATGAAGATGTTGGCCTCGGCGACGAGCCTAAGGAGGTCGGGGACCGTTGCCGGCATATTCCCGTCGTCCCAGCCCGCGGGGAAGCCGAGGGCGCCCCAAAGCACGCCGGCGATGGCAAAGTTGACGGCGGGGCCCGCCGCCGTGATGAGAAACTCGTGGAGCGGCCGGCGGGGAATGGAGGTGAACTCCGCCACGCCGCCGAAGATCATGAGAACGATTCGCCGCACCCCGATGCCCAGGCGCATGGCCGTGAAGGCGTGCCCGAGTTCGTGGAGAACAACGCAGAGAAAAAAGGTTAGGAAGAGGGCCACGCTCCAGGTGAGGCCGGGCATGCCGCCCGACTGCCATCCCTCGTTGGCCACGTAGGCCAGAACCAGCAGAAAGCTGAAATTCAGGCAGATCGCGATGCCGCGGATGCGGAACAAGTTGATTGACCAGCCGAGCATGCAGTCTAATGAACCCCAACTTCATCAAATCGCGAGCCGAACCTTGGACACCAACCCTAAGAGTCCCACCATCCTAGTCATAGACGACGACGCGGAGATCCGCTACTCGCTCTCCCGCGTGCTTTCCTCTCGCGGCTACCACGTCTCGGAGGCGCCGAGCGGGGAGCAGGGAGTCGCCGTCGTTAAGAAAGGTCCGCTGCCCGACCTCATCTTCCTCGACATACGGATGACCGGAATGAGCGGCCTGGAGGCGCTCCAGCACATCCGCTCCGCCAACCCGAAGCAGCTGGTGATCCTGATGACCGCCTTCGGGACGGCCCAGACGGCGATCGAGGCGATGAAGTATGGGGCCCTGGACTACATTATGAAGCCGTTCGACCCGCAGCGCGTGCTCGCGCTGGCCGAGAACGCGCTCAAGACCCACGCCGACCTGCGCGCGGTGGGCGACTACAAGCCCACCATCAACACCGAGGACTACAAGGAGGGCATCGTCGGCTCGTCGCCGGTCATGCAGGAGGTCTTCAAGGTGATCGGGCAGGTGACCGCGAGCGATGTCACCGTGATGATCACGGGCGAGAGCGGCACCGGCAAGGAGCTGGTAGCCCGCTCAATCTGGAAGCACAGCCACCGGGCGGGAAAGCCCTTCATCGCCGTCAACTGTGCCGCGATCCCCGACAACCTGATCGAGAGCGAGCTCTTCGGCCACGAGAAGGGCTCCTTCACCGGGGCGACCGTGCAGCGCATCGGGAAGTTCGAGCTCTGCGACGGGGGGACGATCTTCTTGGACGAGATCGGCGACATGGCCCTGGCGACGCAGACAAAGATCCTGCGGGTGCTCCAGCAGGGCGAGATCCAGCGGGTCGGCGGCACCGAGACGGTCCGCGTCGACGTCCGGATCATTGCGGCCACGAACAAGGACCTCGAGGCCACCGTGAAGGCCAAGGCCTTCCGCGAGGACCTCTACTACCGCCTGAACGTGGTGCGGATCAAGATGCCGCCGCTGCGCGACCGGGTGGAGGACATCCCCCAGATCGTGGACTTTTGCGTGCAGAACCTGGTGAAGCAGAGGAAGGCCCGCACCTCACGGGTCTCGCCCGAGGCGATGGCGGTGCTGACCCGCCATGCGTGGCCGGGCAACGTGCGCGAGCTTGAGAACGTCGTCTACAGGAGCGCGGTCGTCGCCCAGGGCGACGCGATCCTGGTGAAGGACCTGCCGCCGGACATCCGCGGCGAGGCCGCGGACAGCCCGCAGCCCGCGGTGCTCACGGTGGACGCCGCCCTCGACTTCCTCGTCGACCAGGCCCTGGCCTCGGGCGAGCCCGTGTTGGGGCTCCTGGAAAAGGGCGTCGTCAGCCGCGTCCTCAAGGCCGAGGGCGGCGACGAGGCAAGGGCCGCCAAGCGCCTGGGTCTCACCAAGGCTGCCCTCAAGAAGCGGCTCTAGCGGTCCCCGTAGCCGTTCGGGTGCGACCGGTGCCAGTTCCAGGCCGTGCCGACGATCGAGTCGATGTCGGGGAACCGCGGCTTCCAGCCGAGCTCGCGCTGCGCCTTGGCCGAGTCGGCATAGAGCGCGGGCGGGTCGCCGGGGCGTCTGGGGCACTCCACCACCGTGATCTTGCGGCCGGTGGCCTGCTCGACGGCGCGGATCACCTGCCGATTGGACGTCGGCGTCCCGGTTCCCAGGTTGTAGAAGAGGCCGACCCCGGGCTTCGCCAGGCGATCGAAGACTGCTATGTGGGCCCGGCTCAGGTCGTCCACGTGCACGTAGTCGCGCAGGCAGGTGCCGTCCGGGGTGGGGTAGTCCGTTCCGAAGAGCTGGATCGAGGGCCGGCGTCCCACCGCGGCGTCGACCGCGAGCGGGATCAGGTGGGTCTCAGGATGGTGGTCCTCGCCGATCGAACCGTCCTCCGAGGCGCCGGCGGCGTTGAAGTAGCGCAGCGCCGCGAACGACAGGGCGCCCGTGGAGGCGAGGGCCTTCAGGGCGTTCTCCACGTCGAGCTTGGTCTGCCCGTAGGGATTGATGGGCGCCTGGGCGAGGTCCTCGGACATCGGGAGCCGCTCGGGAACGCCGAAGGTGGCGCAGGTCGAGGAGAAGACGAAGCGCCGGACGCCGACCCCAAGCATCGCGCTCAGGAGATGATAGGTCGCGGCCGCGTTGTTCAGGTAGTACTTGATCGGGTCCGTGACCGACTCGCCGACGTAGCAGTAGGCCGCGAAGTGCATCACGATGTCGATCCCCTCGGACTTGAGGACCTGCGCGACCGCGGCCTCGTCGCCCAGGTTGGCCTGGTAGAACGGCACGCCCTCGGCCACCGCGCCGCGGTGCCCGTAGACCAGGTTGTCCAGGACCACCGGGCGGTGACCCGCCGCCGCGAGCTGGCGGACGCAGTGGCTTCCGATGTAACCCGCGCCGCCGACAACAAGAACGTTCATGGAAGGAACCTTTTATTGCCTTATGGGCGTTGTTGGCTAGCGATTTCCTTCTTGCGCCCATAATGAAGCTCCCGCGAATCGTCATCACTGGTGTCGGCCTGACCGCCCCCAACGGTAATTCCCTGGCGGAGTTCCGCGCCAATCTACTGGGAGGGGTGGCCGGGATCGAGTGGCTGGACGTGCGCTACATGGGGCGGCTCCTGGCGGGAGTCTGCCACTTCGACGCGCTCAAGCACCAGAAGAAGAAGGAGGTCCGGGTGGGCACCCGCGCGGGCAGCATCAGCATCTGGTGCGCCCGGGAGGCCCTGGCCGACAGCGGGATCGCTTTCGACGCGTTCCCCAAGGACCGGGTCGGAATCTACGTCGGGTGCACCGAGCACGGCAACGTGGAGACCGAGAACGAAATCTTCGCCATTTCGAAGTTCGCTTACGACACCAAGTACTGGTCGCACTACCACAATCCCCGCACCGTAGCCAACAACCCTGCGGGAGAGGCCTCGCTGAACCTCGGGGTGACGGGTCCCGCCTACACGATCGGCGCCGCCTGCGCCGCCGGCAACCTGGGGCTGATCCACGCCTCCCAGATGCTGCGCCTGGGCGAGGTAGACCTCGCGATCTGCGGCGGGATCAGCGAGAGCATCCACACGTTCGGCATCTTCGCCGGGTTCAAGTCCCAGGGGGCGCTGGCAACGCACGAGACGCCTTCAAAGGCCTCCCGTCCCTTCGACAAGGCCCGAAACGGGATCGTGGTTTCCGAGGGGGGCTGCCTGTACACGCTCGAGCGCCTGGAGGACGCCCAGAAGAGGGGCGCCAAGATCTACGCCGAGATCGCCGGTTACGGGGTCAACAGCGACGCGAGCGACTACGTGCTGCCGAACCCCGTGCGCCAGGCGGAATGCGTGCGCAAGGCGCTTGCGAACGCGGGAATGGACGCCTCGGACATCCACATCGTGAACACCCACGCCACGGCGACCCCGCTCGGCGACATCCAGGAGTGCGAGGCCATCCGCGCCGTGTTCGGCGAGGGCTGCCCCGACACGCACATCAATAACACCAAGAGCTTCATCGGCCACTGCATGGGTGCCGCGGGCGCGCTCGAGCTCGCCGGCAACCTTCCTTCCTTCGACGACCTGGTGGTGCACCCCACGATCAACGTCGACGAGTTGGACCCGCTCTGCGCGCTGCCGGGTCTCGTCCTCAACACGCCGGTCAAGGCCGGCAAGGTCGACGCGATCCTCAACAACTCGTTCGGGATGTTGGGGATAAATTCCACGTTGATTGTAAAGCGATTCGTGTCATAAGTGTCTCCCTGACCCACCCATGACCACCGAAGACTGCAAGAAGGCCGTTTTGGACATTATCGCTGACATCGCGCCGGACGAGGACCTCTCGAACGTCAAGTCCGATGTGCGCCTTCGCGACCAGCTTCAGCTCGATAGCATGGACTTCCTGGACATCGTCATGGAGCTGCGCAAGCGTCATGGCATCGAGGTGCCCGAGGCGGACTACCTCAGGCTGGCCTCGCTCGACAGCTGCGCCGAGTACCTCACGCCGAAATTCAACGCGCTCTCGGCGAAGAGTTGAATTCCGGCTCGAAGTACGACGTAGCCATCATCGGAGCGGGCCTTTCCGGTCTCGCCGCGGGAATTAGGCTGGCGCACTTCGGAAAGCGGGTCTGCATTTTCGAGCGCCACAACGCGGTCGGGGGTCTGAACGGATTCTACAGCATCGGTGGTCGCAAGTACGACGTGGGGCTCCACGCGGTCACCAACTACGTCCCCCCCGGGGTGAAGGGAACCCCGCTCGGCAAGATCCTGCGCCAGCTGCGCATCGACCGTGAGGAATTCCAGCTCTGCCCCCAGAAGGGTTCCCGGGTGTCATTCGGTCCCGCGGGCGAGCGCACCCTTCGCTTCACGAACGACGTCGCGGTGCTCGAGTCCGAGGTGGACCGGCTCTTTGGTTCGCAGGTCGACGGCTTCAGGAGGCTTGCAGATGCGGTGCGCGCGGTGCCGCTTTCGGGCGACGCCGCCCTGGGCTCCGCGCGTGCCTTCGTCGGCACCTTCATCGGGGACCCCGTGCTGGTCAACATGCTGCTCTGCCCGCTCATGTTCTACGGGAGCGCGAGGGAGGACGACATGGACGCGGGGCAGTTTGCGATCATGTTCCGGGCGCTCTACCTCGAGGGCTTCGCCCGGCCGCTCGAGGGCGTGCGTGTCATGATGCGTGTGCTCCTCGAGAAGTTCCGGCAGGCCGGGGGGGAGCGCCGCATGAAGTGCGGCGTGCGCGAGCTGCGCGTGGAGGGAGGGCGCGTGACGGGGCTCGTCCTCGACAGCGGGGAGGAGGTCGCGGCCGACCAGGTGCTCTCGACGATCGGCCTCGCGGAGACGGGCGCCCTCCGAGGGATCCCACCGGACAGCCGCCCGCGCCTGGGCTACGTGGAGACCATCTCGGTCTTGAACCGCCAGCCCTCTGAGCTCGGGTGGGGGGAGGACACGATCGTGTTCTTCAACGAGGGCGAGCGCTTCGAGTACCGCAATCCCAGCGGCCAGGTGGACACCCGCAGCGGCATCATCTGCTTTCCGAACAACTTCGAGTACGGGGAGGGGCGCCTGCTTCCCGAGGGCGTCTTCCGGGTGACGTGCCTCGCCGGCTACGGGGCCTGGGTCGGGCTGCCCGAGGAACGCTACCGCTCCGACAAGCTCCGCGTATTCGACGAGGTGCAGAATTCGGCGCTGCGCTTCCTGCCGGCGCCGCCCGAGCCCGGGGCGCTCGCGGCGGCGACCGTTGCGACCGACATGTTCACGCCGACCACGGTCGAGCGCTACACCGGCCACCTGAGGGGCGCCATCTACGGATCCCCGGTCAAGTGCCCCGACGGCCGGACGGAGCTCTCGAACCTTTTCCTCTGCGGCACGGACCAGGGCATGCTCGGCATCGTCGGCGCGATGCTGAGCGGCATCTCGATCGCCAACCAGCACATCCTGCGGTCCTAGGGCCCGAAACCAGTTGCCGAACGCCGGGCAGCTGCTCAACTATCGCCCCTCCATGGCATATGACTGGCTGAAGGGGGTGGCCGACGAGTATGACGTAATTGTCATTGGGAGCGGCCTGGGCGGGATGACCGGCGCGAACGTCCTCGCGAAGGCCGGCCACCGCGTGCTTCTCCTCGAGCACCACTACCAGTACGGGGGCCTCGCGACCTGGTTCACAAGAAAGGGCGGCCACATCTTCGACATCTCGCTGCACGGATTCCCGGTGGGGATGATCAAGTCCTGCCGCAAGTACTGGACCCGGGAGATCGCGGACTCGATCGTGCAGCTAAAGGACGTGCGCTTCGTGAACCCGGAGATGGACGTCTGGACGACGTTCACGCGGGAGGACTACACCCGGGTGCTGGTCGAGCAGTTCCGCCTCGAGCGCGAGCAGGTCGAGCGCTTCTACGAGCACCTGCGCGGGATGAACTTCTACGACAACAACCCCGAGACCACCGGGCAGATGCTCGAGCGGTTCTTCCCGGGACGCAGCGACGTGAAGCGCCTCCTGATGGAGCCGATCGCGTACGCAAACGGCTCCACGCTGGACGACCCCGCGATCACATACGGCATCGTGTTCTCGAATTTCATGGGCTCGGGGGTCTACACGTTCCGGGGCGGATCCGACGTCCTCGTGGGCAAGATGGCCGAGGAGCTCAAACGCAACGGCGTCGAGATGCGCAAGAAGGTGCTGGTCGAGCGAATCCTGGTCGAGGAGCGCGGCGGAGTGAAGGTCGCCTGCGGCATCGTCGCCAAGGGAGGCCGGGTCGTTCGCGCGAAGGCGGTCCTCTCGAACGCGAACATCAAGAACACGATCTTCCGCCTGGCCGGCGCCGAGCACTTCCCGGCGGACTACGTCGAGTCGGCGCAGGCCGTTCGTATCAACTCGAGCTCCTGCCAGGTCTATCTGGGGATCCGCAAGGACGAGAGTATCCCGCACATCGGCGACCTGGTGTTCACCTCCGCCAGCCCCCGCTTCAGCAGCGAGGAACTGACCGACCTGCGCACGACAAGCCGCACGTTCTCGGTCTATTACCCGGACACGAGGCCCGGGTCCGGGCGCTACACGGTCGTGGCCTCCATCAACGGGCTCTACGCGGACTGGAACGGCCTCTCCGAGGCCGACTACGCGCGCGAGAAGGATCGACTGATCGAGGAGTCGATTATCGCCCTTGAGCGGTACATCCCCGGCGTCCGGGCTAAGATCGACTGGAAGGAGGCGGCGACCCCTCGCACGATCGAGCGGTACACCACCCACTTCGGGGGTACCTCCTTCGGGACGAAGTTCGAGGGCCTGAAGGTGTCCATGGACCTCCCCGAGAAGTTGCCGGGGCTCTACCACGCCGGCTCGGTCGGGATCATCATGTCCGGCTGGCTTGGCACCATCAATTACGGGGTGATCACGGCGAACAAGGTCGACCGCTACGTGTGCGCACAGCGCCAGGGGAGGGCCGCGTGAGCGCGGAAGGCGAGATCCTCCAGCGCATCCCGCACCGCGCGCCGTTCCTGTTCGTCGACGCCATCGAGTCCGAGACGGCCGACGGGCTCGTTGCGCGCAGGACGTGGCGGGCCGACGAGGACTTCTACAAGGGCCACTATCCCGGTGCGCCCATCACGCCCGGCGTGCTCCTCTGCGAGGCCGTTTTCCAGACGGGCGCGCTCTTCCTGTCGCGCAGCCTCGGGGGCGGCAAGGGGCCGGCTTCGGGGGTTCCCCTCCTCGCGAAGATCTCGGACGTGCGGTTCCGCAACCCCGTGTACCCGGGCGACACCGTAACGATCGAGGTGCGCCAAAAGGAAGTGCTGGGGGGCTTCTACATGATGAGCGGCTCCGTGAAGCGAGGCGACGCGCGCATCCTCTCCGTGGACTTCTCGGTCGCCTGGAAGACGCCCGAGCCCGCCCGATGAGCTTTCTTGCCCTAGAGGGAAAGACCTTCCTCGTCTTCGGCGTCGCCAACCGGCGCAGCGTCGCCTGGGCCGTCGGGAGGTCACTGGAGGAGGAGGGTGCGCGCGTCCTCTACAGCGTGCGCAGCGAGGAGCGTCGCAGGTCGCTTGAGGCCCTGCTCAAGGGCCGCACGGTGCTCCTCTGCGACGTGGAGAGGGAAGGGGAGCTTGCGCGCCTCGCAAGCGAGGTCGCCGCCGCCGCCGCCTGCCCGCTCGACGGCATCGTGCACTCGATTGCCTTCGCCAACTACTCCGAGGGCCTCCAGCCCTTCCACGCCACCAAGCGCAGCGACTTCCTCCAGGCGGCGGGTGTCTCGGCCTTCTCTCTGGTGGAGATCGCGAACGCCTTCTCGGGGCAGCTGGCGCGGGACGCCTCGGTCGTCACGATAGGAATCTCGTCCCTCCTGGTGACGCCGGACAACTACGGCTACATGGGGCCGATCAAGGCCGCCCTCGACTCCTCCTCGCGGTTCCTGGCGAAGTCGTTCAGCGCCCATTCCGAGGTGCGCTTCAACGTCGTGGGCTCGGGCCCGCTGAAGACCAGCGCGTCCGCCGGAATCCCCGGATATCTGGAAAGCTACCTGTTCGCGGAGAAGCTCACCTTCCGCAAGCGCAACCTCGAGACCCAGGAGGTGGCCAACACCGTACTCTTTCTCCTGAGCCGCCGCAGCAGCGGGATCAACGGGGCCACGCTCACCGTGGACGCCGGGCTCGGCAGCAACATGTTCGACAAGGACGTGATCCGGCTCGCGATGAGGCCCGAGCGCTGAGCTTGCCCGCCATGCGCTTCTCGAACGTCTGCCTTGAATCCCTGGCCGTCTCGCTGCCGAGCGAGGTGTGGACCTCGGCGCAGATCGAGGAGCGCCTGAGACCGCTCTACGAGCGCCTCCGTCTGCCCTTCGGCAGGCTGGAGCTGATGACCGGCATCCGCGAGCGCCGGATGTGGCCCGACGGGACCCGGCCCTCGGACGCGAGCGCCGCCGCGGGACGCGCCGTGCTCGGGGTCTCGGCGGTGCGCCGCGAGGACCTGGGGCTGTTCATCCACGCGGCCGTATCGAGGGACATGCTGGAGCCCGCCTCGGCCTCGTTTGCCCACCACAAGATCGGCCTACCGGCCGCGACCCAGGTGTTTGACGTCTCCAATGCGTGCCTCGGCTTCCTGAACGCGGTCGTCGTCGCGGCGGGGCTGATCGAGAGCGGGCAGATCCGCGCGGCGCTCGTGGCCTCCGGCGAAAACGGGCGCCCGCTCGTCGAGGAGACGATCCGCACCCTCGTGGAGGGCGACCTCGACCGCAACGCGATCAAGCCCTACTTCGCAAACCTGACGATCGGCTGCGGCGCGGTCGCCGCTGTGGTGTGCCACACCGACCTCGTTAAGGGGCGGCCCCACCGCATCCTCGGGGGCACCTGCCTTTCCGCGACCCAGCACAGCGAGCTCTGCCAGGGCGACACGGCTGCCCAGGGAGGCCTCGCGATGCAGACCGATTCCGAGCGCATGCTGGAGGCCGGCGTCGCGCTCGCGAAGGACACGTGGGGCGCCTTCACAGCCGAGACCGGTTGGACTACGGAAAGCGTGCGGCGGGCCATCTGCCACCAGGTGGGCAGCGCGCACCGGCGCAAGCTGTTCGAGGCCCTCGGTATGGACCTCGGGCGGGATTTCTCCACCTTCGAGACGCTCGGCAACATGGGATCGGTTTCGCTTCCGGCCACGTTATCGGCAGCCGTCGATGCGGGGGCGGTCGCGGAGGGAGACCCGGTCGCCCTGATGGGCATCGGGAGCGGGCTCAACTGCCTCATGCTGGCCCTCGAATGGTGAGCCCGCCTCCATCGAGCGCGATCCCGGGTTGGCTCGCCCGGATGTATCCCTTCACGCCCGCCAGCTTCCGCACCCCGGAAGGGGCGGCGCTCAGCTACGTGGACGAGGGACCGCGGTCGGACGAGGCCGTCCTCATGCTGCACGGGAACCCCACCTGGTCCTTCTATTACCGCGAGTTGGTCCGCGAGCTCTCGCCGGGCCTGCGCTGCATCGCTCCGGACCACGTGGGCATGGGCCTGTCCTCCAAGCCGCCGGGTTATGACTACACACTTGCCAGGCGCATCGCGGATATCGAGGCCCTCGTGGAGTCGCTCGGCCTGCGCCGGGTGCACCTGGTCGTCCACGACTGGGGGGGAGCCGTGGGGTTCGGATTCGCCGTGCGACACCCGGAAAAGGTGGGCCGGATCGTCATCCTCAATACGGCCGCCTTCGTGTCGCCCAGCCTGCCGCGCCGCATCGCGCTCTGCCGCGCACCGCTCGTCGGCGAGTGGCTGGTTCGCGGCCTCAACGGATTCGCCGAGCCCGCGACCTGGATGGCCATGGCCGCGCGAAGACTCACCTGGGAGGAGAGGCGGGCCTATCTGTACCCGCACAGGAGCTGGGCGAGCAGGATCGCCGTCCACCGATTCGTTCGGGACATCCCCATGGAGCCCTGGCACCCCAGCCGTGCGACCCTGGCCGCGGTCGAGGCGGGGCTGCCCGGACTCGCCTCAAAGCAGAAGCTGATCGTGTGGGGCGGCCGTGATTTTTGCTTCGACGCCACCTTTCTTTCCCGTTGGCGTGTCCTTTTTCCCGATGCCCAGGTACACCTTCTCGAGCGCGCAGGCCACTACGTCCTGGAGGACGCAGGTTCCGAGGCGCGGGAGCCCATCCGCAGCTTCCTTTCCCAAACCTAACCCATGAAATTCGAACATTTCGCGCTCAACGTGCCCGACGCGAGGGCCCACGTACAATGGTACGTCAAGAATCTCGGCCTCCGCATCGCGCGCACCCGCGCCGAGGCCCCCTATACGACGTTTCTCGCGGATGACTCGGGGCACGTGATCATCGAGCTCTACAGCAACACAGCCGCCGTGTTCCCGGACTACAGCGCCGCCCACCCGCTGTGCTTCCACGTCGCCTTTGTGGCCGAGGATCCAGCCAAGGTGCGCGACGCCCTGATCGCCGCCGGCGGGACCCTCGCGTACGACGAATCCCTGCCCGACGGCTCCTACCTCGTCATGGTGCGCGACCCCTGGGGCGTGCCGATCCAGCTGGTCCGCCGCGTCACGGCCTTCCCGGTCCTTTAAGGCCGTGTTGCAGATCGACCCGCGGGTGGTGCTCGAGGGGCGAGGCGTGCGCCTCGAGCCGATGGAGGTCTCCCATGAGGCCGACCTGAGGGCCGCGGCAGCCGATGGCGAGCTATGGACGCTGCACTTCACCTCGGTGCCCGAGCCGGAGGCAACGCGCGCCTACATTGACACAGCGCTCGCCGACCGCGAGAAGGGCACCCGCGTGCCCTGGGTCGTGCGCGAGCTCTCGACAGGCCGCATCGTGGGCTCGACGAGCTACCACGACATCCTCCCGGCGCCGCACCGCGTCGAGATAGGCTACACCTGGTACGCGAAGCGCTGGCAGCGAACCTTCGTGAACACAGCATGCAAGCTGCGGCTGCTCGAGCACGCGTTCGACACGCTCGGCTGCACCGTTGTCGGGTGGAGGACGGACAACCTGAACGTCCGCTCGCAGGCCGCGATTGAGCGCCTGGGAGCCAAGAAGGACGGCGTCATCCGCCGCCAGCAGCTGAGGAGGGACGGCACGCTGCGCGACACGGTCATGTACAGCGTGACCTCGGAGGAGTGGGCCGCCGGCGTCCGCCACGGGCTTGAAACTCGCCTGGCGACTGGAACCCGAGGCGCATAAGGGCTACTATGGGTGGTCATGAAACCACTCAATTCAACCTCTCGCCTGCTGCTGGTCCTTACAGCGGCCGGGCTCTTGATCGCATCTAGGTCCGCCGTTGCGTCCGTCGATGGGGTCGATGGCACCGTCGGACACTACTGGAGCTCCATCAAGGCGGACACTTACGAACAGCGGGAGCACTTTGCCTCCGGGGTTCGCAGGCTTTCCGAGCGCCTCGACAAGCAGATCGCCGAGCTGCGGGCCAAGCGGGCAACTCTGACCACGGATGTGGCGGACTGGGACCTCCAGATGAAGGAAGTCGACAACTCCCACTCGCTGCTCGCAAGCCGGATCGCAGACCTCGCCAAGACGACGACGCCCGAGGCCTGGGAGGACGCCAAGCAGAAGATCGGCGAGGCATGGAAGCGCTCCCAGGACGCCGTCGACAAGATGAACTCGACGCGGACGTCCTGATTGGGTGCGTCCCAAGGAGGGCGCCCCGGGCCGCCTGCGTTGAAACATCCTCGTCTCGCCCGGTGCGAGTTGCCAGGCTGACTTCATGCGCCTTACCCCGCTTGCACTGCTCGTCCCGGCCCTGGCCCTGCTTTCACCGTCCGGTCTTTCCGGGGCGCCCGCCCCCCGCACTCCCGTCATCCTGGTCACCGACATCGGCACGGACATCGACGACTCCTGGGCCCTGGCCCTCGCGCTGCGCTCGCCCGAGCTGGAGCTGAAGCTCGTGCTCGTGGATCCCGCCGACACCCCCTACCGCGCGCTCGTGGCCGCGAAGTTCCTCGAGGACTCAGGACACACCGAGGTGCCTATAGCGATCGGCGACAACGACGGACCCAAGGGGGACGACAAGCGGACCCTGCTGCCGTGGGTGAAGGGCTTCAACCTGGCCCACTACCGCGGGCGCGTCTACACGGACGGCGTCACGGCCCTGATCGACGAGGTCGAGCGGTCGCCGACGCCGGTGACGATCATCGCGATCGGGCCCGTCCACACGCTCGCCCTCGCGCTCAGGAAGGCCCCCGACCTCGCCCGCAAGTGCCGGCTGGTGGGCATGTACGGAAGCTTCGACGTCGGCTACGGGGGCGGGGCCCCTTCGCCCGAGACGAACGTGCGCGTGAACCCGCAGGGGCTGCGGGAGGTGCTGGCGGCCCCGTGGATCGACATCCTGTTCACCCCCCTCGACACCTGCGGTCTCGTCAGCCTGGACGGTAAGCGCTACCACGACCTCTGGTGCGCGACCTCGGACCCCATGGTCCGGGAGGTGATCCAGACCTACTGCGTCTTCGCGCCCGAGCAGGACTGGATGCGCTGCGATTACTTCGCCACCCGCTCGACCACGCTCTTCGACTGCGTCGCGGTCTACCTGGCCTATTCCGAGAAGGGCATCGTGATCGAGACGGTGTCCTTCGAGGTGACCGACCAAGGGTACACCCGCCGAAGCCCGCAAGGGCCGTTCAAGGCCCGGGTCGCCCTGCGCTGGACCGACCTGGACGCCTTCGACACCCATCTCACGAACCGGATTCTCGGCCGCTGAGTCAGGGCACCTCGTCCGCCGAGGGTGGGGCAGGGGGGCCGTCCTCTGACGCGCGCGGGAACGTGCGCGCGAGCAGCTCGCCCGCACGCTCGATTCCGTGGACGAGGCCGTCCGTGAAGGCCTCTCGTGCAAAGTAGCCACCCATGGACTGGGCGAGCTCGCTCCAGAAGGCGTCCCCGCACTGCTGGTGAACGGCCGTGTCGCCAATCACCGCATAGGAGCGTGACAGCGGGGCCATGAAAATGAGGACCCCGTTGCGGTGCTTCGAGCCACCCATGCCGAGGCGATGAAAATACCCTTCGGCCTCCCTGACGGGATCGCGCGTGCGGTGACGGGCCACGATCACGCGGATCTCCCCGGACGTGCGGGCCTCGGCCACGCGCAGCGCCTCGAGCAAGCGCCCGTGATCGATCTTGGGCATGAAGAATCGCCAGGCCATGGGTCTACCAGCTCCCCCCCGCGCCGCCGCCGCCGAAACCCCCGCCGCCGCCGGAGAAGCCGCCGCCCCCACCACAACCGCCACCCCCGCCCCCGCCGAGAAGCATTCCTGCCAGCACCCCGCCCCCGAAGCCATTCATGCCGCCTCCTCCGTACACCGAGGAGGCCCGCCGCAGGACCGAGAGGAGCATGACGACCAGGATAATGAGGAAAATGGCCCAACCCGGCAGCCCCTGGCCCTTGCGGGAGGCCACAGTGTGGCCGGTGCCACGGTACTCGCCCCGGGTGGCTGCGAGGATCGCGTTCACGCCCGCCGTCAAACCCCCGTCGTAGTCGCCGGCCTTGAACCTCGGGGTGATTTCGTCGGCGATGATGCGCTTGGCGAGCGCGTCCGGCAGGGCGCCCTCGAGGCCGTAACCCACCTGGAGGTACATCGTGTGGTTCTTCACGAAGACGAAGAGGACCGCCCCGTTGTCTCGGCCCTTGAGGCCCGCATGCCAGGACTGTGCGATCCGCACGGTGTAGTCCTCGATCGAAGAATCGCTCTCCATCCGGGGATAGATGGCGACCACGATCTGGTCCGACGTCGTGCGCTCGAACTGCTCCAGCTTGGAGTCCAGAGCGCTTGACGTCGCCGGGCTCACGATCCCGGCATAGTCGTTGAAATGGGCCGCCGGGGACGGGGGAATCACCTCCCTCGCGCAGGCGGTGGCCGCGAGCCCGGCAAAGAGCAGGAACGTGATCCCCCGGGGGATCACGGCTTGGACGGGGCCGGGCTATTGAAGTCGAACTGGACCTTCGGGGGCACCTCGGCCCCGGCAGTGGCCGTGAAGTACGGACGGGCCGTGAAGCCCCCCAAGCCGGCGATGATCACCGCGGGGAAGGTCCGGATCCGGGTATCGTAGGCCTGGACCGCCTCGTTGAAGCGCCCCCGCTCCACGGAGATCCGGTTCTCCGTCCCCTCGAGCTGGGCCTGCAGGTCGCGGAAGCCCGCGGTGGCCTTCAGGTCCGGATAGCGCTCGGAGACGACGAGCAGGCGGGAGAGGGCGGACCCGAGGTCGCCCTGCGCCTTTTCAAAGGCGGCAATCTGGGAAGGATCCGTCGGTGCCCCGCCCGGGGGAAGGGTCAGCTTTCCCACGGAGGCGCGGGCCTGGGTGACGGCGAGAAGGGTCGATTTCTCGAAATTAGCCGCCCCGGAGACGGTGCTCACGAGGTTGGGCACGAGGTCGGCCCGGCGCTGGTAGACGTTCTCCACCTGCGCCCACTGGGAGTTGGTGGCCTGCTGCAGGCTGACCAGCCCGTTGTAGCTCGAGATGCCGGCTATTCCGAGGACAAGGACGATCCCCACGAGGACCAGCAGGATTTTAGACGTTGAGCTCATCCCGCAAAGATACGCTTAATTAGGCTCCTAGCAAGGGGGTTAGAACCCCCTGGTACCCCTACGACGCCCAACCCCCGCACGCCAAACCGTGGTCTTAGCGATCTTTATACTGACCTACCTCGGCGTGGCGATGGGCCGGGTCCCCGGCCTGAAGGTCAACCGGGTGGGCATTGCGCTCCTGGGTGCGATCGCGATGATGATCTTCTCGGAGCGGACGACGGCGGAGTTCGCCGCCCTCGTCAACTGGCCGACGATCTTCCTCCTGTTCGGGTTCTTCGTTATCTCGGCCCAGCTTAGGCTCTCGGGGCTCTACGACCGGATGGCGGGCGGCATCGCGGACCGGCTCAACGCGCCGCACAAGTTCCTGCTCTACCTGCTGGTGGTGACCGCGGCCATGTC
>CAIXHE010000073.1 GCA_903919205.1 uncultured Opitutaceae bacterium
CCGGGGGCCTGGGAGGTAGAGACCTGGCAGGTCGAGCTCGCCTCGGGGGGGCTCTACCAGCTCGAGCGCTCGGCCGACGGCTGGCAGGTCGGCGGGATGCTCGACTAGCCGGGGAATGCCATGCCGTACGTCGAACTCCATGCGCGCAGCGCCTTCTCGTTCCTCAGGGCCGGCTCGCTGCCCGAGGCCCTGGTCGCCGAGGCCGCCCGCCTCGGGATGCCGGCCCTCGCGCTCTGCGACCGAGACGGCGTCTACGGGGCCGTGCGGCTGCACGTGGGCGGCCGCGAGGCCGGCGTGCGCGCGCTGGTCGGCTGCGAGCTCACGATGGAGGACGCAAGCGTGGTGCCGGTGCTGGTCGCCACGCGGGCGGGCTACCGCGGGCTGTGCGCGCTCCTCACCACCGCGCACCTGCGCGCCGAGAAGGGCCAGGGCAGCGTCGCCTGGGCCGAACTGGCGGAGGCGTCCGAGGGCCTGATCGCCCTCACCGGCGACGAGGAGGGGCCGGTGCGGCGGGCGTGGGACCTCCACGGGGCCGGGGCCGCCGCCGAGGCCGCAGAGCGGCTGCTCTCGATCTTCGGGCGGGACCGCCTCTACGCCGAGGTCCAGCGCCACCGGGCCCCGGGCGAGGAGCGCGCCAACCGCTTCCTCGTCGACTGGGCCGGGGCCCGCGGGCTGCCGCTCCTCGCCACGAACGGGGTGCTGCACGCGACGCCCGCCGACCGGGGCGTCCTCGACGTCTTCACGTGCCTGCGCCACCACACCACCCTCGACGCGGCGGGCCGCCGGCTGGCCATGAACGCCGAGCGCTGCCTGAAGGCGGGGCGCGACATGGAGGCGCTCTTCGCCGACCTCCCCCAGGCCGTCGCCAACACCGCTCGCCTGGCCGAGCGGATCGAGTTCACGCTCGCGCACCTCGGCTACCGCTTCCCCGACCACCCGGTGCCCGCGGGCGAGAGCCAGGACTCCTTCCTCAGGAAGATGGCGTACTTCGGCGCGCAGCAGCGCTACGGAAGCGTGGTCGGGCAGGTGCGCCGCCAGATCGACCGCGAGCTCGCCCTGATAGCGAAGCTCGGCTTCAGCGGCTACTTCCTGGTCGTATGGGACCTCTGCGCCTTCGCGCGGGACCGGGGGTCGCTCGTCCAGGGCCGGGGAAGCGCCGCCAACAGCGCGGTCTGCTACAGCCTCGGCATCACGGCCGTCGACCCGATCGCGAGCAAGCTGCTCTTCGAGCGCTTCCTCTCGGAGGGGCGCACCGACTGGCCGGACATCGACCTCGACCTGCCGAGCGGGGAGCGCCGCGAGGAGCTGATCCAGGAGGTGTACCGGCGCTACGGGCGCAGGGGGGCGGCCATGACCGCGAACGTGATCACCTACCGCGGGCGCAGCACGGTGCGCGAGGTGGGCAAGGTCTTCGGGCTTCCCGACGACGCCCTGGACCGCTTCTCGAGCCTGTACCACGGCGGAGACCTGCCGCAGACCCTCGAGCTCGGCGAGCAGCTGCGCATGGCCGGGGTGCCGGGCGCCCACCCCCGCCTCGGGGCGCTCCTCGACACCTGCACCCGGGTGCGCGGCCTGCCCCGGCACCTGGGCCAGCACTCCGGGGGCATGGTCTTCAGCTCCGAGGGCCTGGACAATTTCGTGCCGCTCGAGAACGCGCGCATGCCCGGGCGCTCGGTGCTCCAGTGGGACAAGAGCGACATCGAGGACATGGGGCTCCTCAAGGTCGACCTGCTCGGGCTCGGGATGATGGCCGCGCTCCAGGACGCCGTCGAGATCTGCGCGCAGCGCGGCCGCCCGCTCGACCTGGCGCGGCTGCCGAAGGACGACCCCGCCGTGTTCCGGCTCATGCAGGAGGCCGACACGATCGGCGTGTTCCAGATCGAGAGCCGGGCGCAGATGTCGACCCTGCCCCGGATGAAGCCCGAGACCTTCTACGACCTCGCCGTCGAGATCGCGATCATCCGCCCAGGGCCGATCCAGGGCGACGCCGTGAACCCCTACCTGAAGCGCCGCACGGGCGAGGAGCCGGTGTCGTACCCCGACGAGCGCGCAAAGCCGATCCTCGAGCGCACGCTCGGCGTCGTCCTCTTCCAGGAGCAGATCCTGCGGCTGGCGATGGAGCTCGGCGGCTTCACGGCCTCCGAGGCCGACGAGCTGCGGCGGGCGATCGGCTTCACCCGCTCGCAGGAGCGGCTCGACCGCATGAAGGAGCGCCTCGCGACCGCGTTCCGGGCCCGCGGCGTCAGCGAGCCGGCGGTCGAGTACCTGATCCGCTCGCTCGCCTCGTTCGCGCTCTACGGCTTCCCGGAGTCGCACGCGATCAGCTTCGCCCTGATCGCCTACGCGAGCGCGTGGCTCAAGGTCCGCGAGCCCGCGGCGTTCTACGCCTCGCTGCTCAACTGCCAGCCGATGGGCTTCTACTCGCCGGCGAGCCTGGTGCAGGACGGCCGCCGCCGCGGGATCACCTTCCTGCCCGTCTGCGTGCAGGCCTCCGGCCTGCGCTGCCGCGTGGACTCCGACACCACGGTGCGCCTCGGGCTATCGAGCGTGCGCGGGGTGCGCGGGGCGGCGCTCGAGGGGATCCTCGCCGAGCGGGCGCTGCGACCCTTCGCGTCGCTCGACGACTTCCTCATGCGCACCGCGCTCAGCGCCCCCGAGCGGCGCGTGCTCGCCGGCGCCGGGGCGCTGAACGCGCTCTCCGGCCACCGCAGGTCGGCCCTGTGGAGGGTCGAGGGATTCCACGGCGAGGACGACCTCTTCCGTCACGCGGCGGGGGAGGACGAGGGGGCCCTCTCGCCCCTGGAGCGCATGACGCTCCTCGAGCGCCTCCAGGCCGACTACGCGCACCTCTCGCTCACGACCGGCGCCCACCCGATGCGCCTCGCCCGCGCGAGGCTCGAGGGCGTGCGCGCCGCGGGCGAGCTGCGGGAGGTGCCCGCCGGCGAGCGCGTACGCATCTGCGGCTCGGTCATCACGCGCCAGCGGCCGGGCACCGCCAAGGGGTTCTGCTTCATCACGCTCGAGGACGAGACGGGGCTCGCGAACGCGATCGTGCGGCCGGGGCTCTTCGAGGCGTCCCGTCTCGTGATCAACCTGGAGCCCGCCCTCATGATCACGGGGCGCCTGCAGAACGACGCGGGCGTGATCCATGTGATGGCCGAGGAGATCGCCGGCATGCCGGACCTGGGCTTGCCCGAGCAGGGCTCGCACGATTACCACTAGCCTGCGATCGGCGGGGCGCGCATCTGGGGCGACCCGCCGGGCGTAGTACCCTCATGAAACCGCGCCTGCTGCTCCTGCTGCTTCTGGCCGTCGCGCCCCGCCTGCGCGCAGCCGAGGCGGTCGCCTGGCGGCCCTGGTCGGATGAGGCCTTCCGGGCGGCGAAGAGCGAGCACCGGTTCGTGATCATGGACCTCGAGGCCGTATGGTGCCACTGGTGCCACGTCATGGACGAAACCACGTACCGCGACCCGAAGGTCGTCGCCCTGATCGGGGCCCGCTACGTTCCCGTGCGCGTCGACCAGGACTCCCGGCCCGACCTCTCGGACCGCTACGAGGACTACGGTTGGCCTGCGACGATCGTCTTCGACTCCGACGGCAAGGAGATCGTCAGGCGGCGCGGCTACCTGGAACCCGCCGAGATGGCGTCCATGCTCCAGGCCATCATCGACGACCCCTCGCCCGGTCCGTCGGTCACGTCGGCTGCCCGGCAGCTGGATGCACCCCCGCTCCGGCCGGGCGAGGCCCGCCTGCGCGACAGGCTCCTCTCGGGCTACGACAGCGCCGCCGGAGGCTGGAGCGCGGAGCACAAGTTCCTCGACGCCGACAACGTCGAGTATTGCCTGCGCGCCGCGCGCCGGGGGGACGCGGGTGCCGCGTCGATTGCACGCGGCATGCTTCGCCTCCAGCTCCAGCTGATAGACCCGGTATGGGGCGGGTGCTACCAGTACTCTGCGGGCGGCGACTGGGTCCACCCGCACTTCGAGAAGATCATGTCGATCCAGGCGGACATGCTGCGGACCTACTCGCTGGCCTCGGCCCAGTGGCCGGGGGCCCGCTACGACGACGCCGCACGCGACGTCGCCCGGTTCCTGGAGACGTTCCTGCGGGCGGGGGACGGCGCGTTCCTGACAAGCCAGGACGCGGACCTCGTCCCGGGCCAGCACGCGGGCGACTACTTTGCCCTGGGGGACGCCGCGCGCAGGGCCCGGGGCCTTCCGAGGGTCGACACCCACCGGTACGCCCGTGAGAATGGCTGGGCGATCTCGGCCCTCTGCGCGCTCTCCGACGCCACCGGCCGGCGGGAGGCCCTTGCCGACGCCCTCCTCGCCGCGGACTGGGTGGTGGCCCACCGCTCGATCCCGGGAGGGGGCTTCCGGCACGGCGAGGCCGATGCGTCGGGCCCCTACCTAGGGGACACGCTCGCCATGGGCTCGGCGTTCCTCGCGCTCTACCAGTCGACCGGCGACCCCGCGTGGCTCGAGCGCTCCGAGGCGGCCGTAGACTTCATCAGCGCCCACTTCTCGATGCGTGAAGGAATCGGGTTCGCTTCCTCGGACACGACCCGCGCGCAGTTCCCGGGCCCGCTTCCCCAGTTCGACGAGGGGGTCCGCCTCGCCCGCTTTGCGAACCTGCTCTCGAGGGCCTCGGGCCGGAAGACGGACCGTGCGGTCGCCGAGGCCTCGCTGCGCTGGGCCGAGCTTCCCAGGGAGATCGCCCGGCGCGGCGCCTACGTGGGGGGCCTGCTGCTGGCCTCCGAGGAGCTTCGCACCGAGCCGCTCCACGTCACGGTGGTGGGGGCCCGCGGGGACCCGCGGGCCCGGGTGCTGCTGGCCGCGGCCCTTGCCGCGCCCACCTCCTACCGGCTGGTGGAGTCGTGGGATCCGGGTGCGGCCCCCGCGCCGCGGGGCGAGGCGATCTTCCCCTCGCTGGACCATCCGGCCGCCTACCTGTGCGCGAACGGTGCCTGCTCGTCGCCGATCACGGACGCGGAAAGCCTGTCGAGGCGAATCGCCCGCGCGGTGGCGGCCTCAGGTCAGCCCTAGCCGGGACCCGGGCCATGCCCGCAAGGTTGGTGTTGTGACGCGCGGCGGAGTCAGGCACGGTCGAGCGGGTCGTCCGCAGGCCGCCCCCATAGCGGGGCGCGCGCGGGCATCCTGAGCCCTCCATGAGCCGCGTCCCCCCCTTCCTGCGCTCGCCCCTCGGGGCCGCGTCCCTGGTCTGCGCGACGATCCTGGTCGCAAGCGGCCTGCGCTGGTCGTCCGGGGAGCGTCCGCGGTTTCCGCTCGAGCACTCGAACGTGGCCTACTCGCTGGCCTCGGGGCTCGGCTACGCGAACCCCTTCGGGGTGCTCTCCGGCCCCACGGCGTGGGTGCCCCCGGGCCTGCCGCTTGCCTACGCCGGGGCCCTGAAGGCGGCGCGCGCGCTCCACGTCGACGAGCGGGCCCCGATCGTCGCCCTGAACGCGCTCGCCGCGCTGGCCGCCGTCCTCCTCACGCTGCGCTTCAGCGTCGCCGCATGGAGGCCCCTCCCGAGGATCGCGTTCTGCGCCGGCTTCGCGGGCTACGGGCTCCTGGACCCCGACTTCCTGGTCTCCACCGGGCCGCTGACGGCGGCCGAGACGGCGCTCCTCCTGGCGGGCCTCTGCGAGGCCCGCAGGTCGCCGGGCTCCGGCCGCGCCTGGGGCCTCGTCTTCGCGGCAAACGCGCTCCTCTGTGCGACGCATCCGGGCCTGGCGCTGGCCGGCGCCGTCGCCTCGGCGTGGGTTGGCGTCGACGGGCTGCGCACCGAGGCGGGGCGCTCCGCCGGCCTGCTGCGCTCCGCGGCCGTGGCGGCGCTGGCCGGGATCCTGGCAAGCGCCGGGCCCTGGACGGCGCGCAACCGCGCCGTGTTCCACCAGTGGATCCCCGCCAAGTCCAACGGGTACTTTGAGGCCGCGCTGAGCCAGCGGGAGACGGACGACGGGGTGCTGAGCGAGGCCGCCCTCGTCGCGGGCCATCCCTCCACCAACCCACGGCTGCTGGCCGACTACGCGAGGCTGGGGGAGGCGGCCTTCCTCGAGCCCTACCGGGGCGAGGCCCGCGACCTCGTGCGTGCGCAGCCCGGCCGCTACGCGCTCTACAGCCTCAACCGGCTCTTCAACGCCATCTGCCTGAGCAAGCCCCCGGGGGACATCGAGCTCCTGTCGGTGCGCCTCCCGCCCGCCGAGGCCGCCCGCATGGTCGGCCGGCGCCTCATCCTTCCCTGCGTCGGCGCGCCGAACTTCTTCTGGGCCCTCAGCGACGCGACGGCCGACCAGGAATCCGCCGCGCTTGCGGCCGCGCGCATCGAGAATCCCCGGGCCGTGCTCGCGGACTGGAGCCGGGCCCAGCGGGCCATCCGCGCGCGCGCGGGGGGCCTCGGATCCCTAGCCGTGCGATTCCTGTGGTCGGGATTCGCCTCGGTGTGCTGCCTGCTCGCGGTCGGGGCGCGGCGCGGCCCCCCCGATCGGCTGGTCCTGGCCGCGGCGGCCGTATACCTGATGGCCCTCGCCCCGAACGTGCTGATCACGCACGACCTGCGCCACCAGGCGAGCTTCACGCTGCTCTTCGCCCTGTTCCTCGGGGGCGCCGTCGACGCCCTGCTCAGCCGCTGGCCCGAGGGGGCCGATTGGGCCGCTTGATCCGGGGAGCCTTTGCCTGCAACCTGGACGGATCCCCCAAGCGCGGCTCCCCCGCCGCAAACCCCCCTCACCGATGCGCCCCTTTCGACTCCTGAGCCTTGTGTGCCTTGCCAGCTCCTGTGCCGTCGCCGCTCCGGCCGACGCCCCGGCCCGCCGCCTGCCCCGAAGCACGCCCGAGGCCGAGGGCATCTCGTCCAAGGCCATCCTCGAGTACGTGAACGCCGCCGATGCCACGGTCCAATCGATGAACAGCTTCATGCTGCTGCGGCACGGCAAGGTGGTCGCCGAGGGATGGTGGACGCCCTATGCGGCCGAGGAGCCCCACAGCCTGTTCTCGCTCAGCAAGAGCTTCACCTCCACGGCCGTCGGCCTCGCGGTCGCCGAGGGAAGGATGAGCGTCAACGACCCGGTGCTCGGCTTCTTCCCGGGCGAGGGCCCGAAGGATCCAAGCCCCAACCAGCAGGCGATGAGGATCAGGGACCTGCTGCGGATGTCCTCGGGCCAGCACGGCGAGGACGTCGACCCGTTTCCCTTCAACTCGCCGGGCGACCTGGTGCGGCTCTTCCTCAACAAGCCGGTGGCCCACAAGCCCGGCACCCACTTCTTCTACAACACGGCGGGCACCTATGTGGTCGCCGCCGCGGTCCAGAAGGCGACCGGGCAGACGGTGCGCGACTACCTCGAGCCTAGGCTCTTCGAGCCGCTGGGGATGGGCCAGCCGAAATGGGAGACCAGCGAGCAGGGTATCCCGCTCGGCGGCTTTGGGCTCAACCTGCGCACCGAGGACATCGCGAGCTTCGGCCAGCTCCTGCTCCAGCGCGGCCAGTGGAACGGTCGCCAGCTGGTGCCGGCGGCGTGGATCGACGAGGCCACGTCCCTGCAGACCTCGAACGGAAGCAATCCCGCGAGCGACTGGGAGCAGGGCTATGGCTACCAGTTCTGGCGCTGCACGCACGGCGCCTACCGCGGCGACGGCGCCTTCGGCCAGCTCTGCGTCGTGATCCCGGGCAGCGACGTGGTGGTCGCGGCCACCGCGGCGACCGGGGACATCGCGAACGAGCTCGGCCTGGTCTGGAAGTACCTGCTGCCCGCGTTCAAGGAGGGCCCGCTGCCCGCCGACCCCGCCGGGGACGCCGCCCTCTCGGCCCGGCTCGCGGGCCTCTCGCTGCCCACCCAGAAGGGTGACGCCGGCTCGCCCACGGCAGCCTCCGTGGCCGGCCGGCGCTACGCGTTCGAGAAGAATCCCCTGCTCCTGGAATCGGTCACCCTCGAGCCCGGCGCGGGTTCGACGGCCCTCGTCTTGCGCATCAACGGCGCGGACACGCGGGTCGCGAGCGGATTCGGCGCCTGGAACAAGGGGTCGATGCCGACCTACGCCACGTCCCTCGGCTTCGGCGACTACACGCCCGTCGCCGTGAGCGGGGCCTGGACCGCGCCCGACACCTACACCGCGCAGGTCGTCCACTACCGGACACCCTTCGTGAACACGTTCCGGTTCACGTTCAGCGGGGACCGGGTCACGGTGGAGGATACCACCAACCTGGGCCTGTGGGGCAGCGACTCTTCGGTGCACCTCGTGGGAACCGCCCCGGGGCGCTAGAGCCGGATCTGGACGCCGATGTAGGTCAGGAGCGAGGAGCGGGGCGCGAGCGAATTGTGCAGGTCGCGCCCCACGGCGAGGAGCACCGTCGCCTTCTCGGACAGGTCGATCCGGGAGCCGAAATTGAGGACGCTCTCGCTGGCATCGAGGGTCTCGGACGTGGTCGCGTGCACCTCGGCGTCAAGCTCCCAGCCCTTCACGACGTTGCGCCCCACGCAGAGCCCCCCCATCCATCCCCGGTCATAGGCGGCATTGCTGAAGGCGTGGCCCAGGTCGATGTTGACCGACACGGGCCCGAGGTTGCGCAGCACCTCCACGGGCAGAAGGAACGAGTCGTGGGGATCCGCCGTGCCCCGCCGGTCCGAATCCGACGCGGGGTTCACAAAGGTGAAGCGGGGGTAGGTGGACACCTGGAGGGTGTCCTCGCCCGCGTCGTAGAAGCGCCACTTGACCGCCAGCTGCGAGTCGCTCAGGCCGTCCTCGGCCGGCTCGCCGCCCGCCCGCGCGTCGTTGTAGGACGCCTGGAAGTTGAGCTGGATGCGGTCGCCGAGGCCGTAGTTCGCATCGAGGAGCGGGATGCCGTCCAGGGTCGCGCCGGGCGTGCGCTGCTCCGTCCATGCGAGGTTGATCTCCCAGTGGCCGTCGCCGGGCGTTCCCGGGTCGTCGGTGATCATCGGCGGGCCGCCCTGGGCCCGGGCCCGGCTCGCCGAGAGGGCGAGCGCTGCGGCGATGAGGAGGAGCGCTTTCACGTCGGTGGGGCCCCCATCGCGAAGGAGCCTTCACCGGAAGTAAACGCTGAACCGCGCGTCCGGGGTCAGCGGCCCGTGAACACGCTGACGGCGTCGCGGAAGGCGCTGGGCAGCCCGAAAAGGTCCAGCGCGGTGATGGCGATGCAGGAGGCCCAGCCCGCCACCTTGAGGAAGCCGCCGATGCGGCCGTCGCCCATGTACCTGCGGGAGCCCGCGAAGATGAGCAGCGGGACCATGGCCAGGGGCAGCTGGAGGGCGAGCACGACCTGGCTCAGGGTCAGCAGGTCGGTGACGCTGTTGTCCCCCCGCATCCCGATCAAGAGGATCGCCGGCGCGATCGCGCAGAGCCGCGTGATCAGCCTGCGCATCCAGGGCGAGATGCGCCAGTTCATGAAGCCCTCCATGACCACCTGGCCGGCGAGCGTGCCTGTGATCGTGCTGCTCTGGCCGCTCGCCAGCAGCGCGATCGCGAACAGGAGGCTCGCGGCCGCCTTGCCCATGAGGGGCGCGAGGGTCACGTAGGCGATCTGGATCCAGTCCGAGTCCGGGGTGAACGTGACGACCTGGCCCGAGGCGAGGGTGACCTTGTCGTGGCCGTAGAACACCACCGCCGCCAGGACGAGGATCGCGGCGTTCACGAAGAACGCAGTCGAGAGGGCCACCGAGGTGTCGATCGTGTTGTAGCGCACCGCCCTGCGGATCGACGGCGGGTCGGGCTCGATGCGCCGCGACTGGACCAGCGCCGAATGCAGGTACAGGTTGTGGGGCATCACCGTCGCCCCGATGATGCCGATGGCCAGGTAGACCATCCCGCGCTGGTGGATGAAGTTCCCGAGGTCCGGGGCGAACAGCCCGAGCGCCATATCGGGGAAGCTGGGGTGGGTCTGGGGAAAGACGAAGATCTCGACCACGTAGCAGATGCCGATCGTGGCGATCAGGACGAGCACGACGGCCTCTATCAGGCGCATCCCGAGGCGCTGCAGAGACAGCAGCAGGAGCACGTCGAACGACGTGATGATGACGGCCGCGAGCAGCGACAGCCTGGGGAAGAGCAGGTGCAGGGCGACCGCGCTTCCCAGGACCTCGGCCAGGTCGCAGGCGGCGATGGCCAGCTCGCAGCTCAGGTAGTTCGGCCAGCGGGTCCAGCCCGGCATGAAGTCCCTGCAGCACTGCGCCAGGTCCTTGCGGGTCACGATGCCGAGGCGGGCCGCGATCACCTGAAGGAAGATCGCCATGAGGCTCGAGATGCCCACGACCCAGAGCAGCGAGTACCTGAACTGCGCCCCGGCCTGCAGGTCCGTGGCCCAGTTGCCCGGGTCCATGTAGCCGACGCTCACCAGCATCGCCGGCCCCGCGAAGGCGAGGTACTGGCGCCACGGCCGCGCGTCGAGGCGCGGCAACGGGACGCTGCGGTGCAGACCCTCCAGGGATACCCCCGCAGGGCTCGCTCCCGGGGCGGTATCCGGGCGGGTGAGCAATTGATCTCCAGAATTTATGATTGAGGTTTATAAAAATATGGACTTTGAGTCGTCAAACGATTAATTCATTTGTTTCGAAATGGGCCATCGATTGGATTCCCCCATGCCGACGAGCACCGTCGAAAACTACCTGAAGGCCATCCTGGTGCGCTCGGCGGACGCCGACGCGGCCGTGGCCACGGGCTCGCTCGCGGAGGCCCTCGGCGTGACGCCCGGCACGATCACGACCATGGTGAAGTCCATGGCCTCCCGCGGCCTGCTCGAGCACCAGCCGAGGGAGGGCGTGCGCCTGACCGATTCCGGGAGGGCCCATGCGCTGGCGGTGCTGCGCAAGCACCGGCTGGTGGAGACCTTCCTTGTCCAGGTGCTCAAGATGGACTGGGCGGAGGTGCACGAGGAGGCCGAGGCCCTCGAACACGCCATCTCGGAGCGCGTGCTGCTGCGGATCGACGCGATCCTGGGGCACCCGGACGCCGATCCGCACGGCGACCCGATTCCGAGCGCCAAGAGCCCCCAGTTCGACCGCGACAGCAGCCTGAGCCTCGCCACCTGCGAGGCGCACCGCCAGTACCGCGTCGAGCGGATCCTGGACCAGTCCCCGTCCTTCCTCGAGTTCATCCAGAGGACCGGCCTCATGCCGGGCTCCACCGTGAAGGTCGCCGAGCGCGATCCGGCGAGCGGCGTCGTACGGTGCGAGCTTCGCGACCACCCGGCGACGCTCGGGTTGCCGGAGGCCGCGAAGATCGAGGTCACCGAGGCGGCCGCGCGCCCGCGGGTCGCAGCCGAGGCGCACCCGTCCTCCGGGAGCGCGAGGAAGCCGCGCTAGGCCCGCCGGCGCCCGGCGAGATTTTCCCACTTCGAGGCGCCCTAGGCGTGAAATAAGCTAAGGGTTACGCCCGGACGCTCCCAGCGTCGCACCATGGCGCTCACCTCCTCCCAACCCCAATCGATCCCGATGCACCTGGGCCCCGGCGAGACCGGGGACGAGCCGGCCAGCCCCGCGCTCCTGGCGGACGGGGTGGCCTTCCTGACGGGAGGCTACCGCAGCCACGGCGCCGTTTTCCGCGCGAAGTACCGGGGGGCCGAGTGCGTGGTCATCGCGGGCCGGGAGGCCAACGAGTTTTTCTGGCAGAATCCCGAGAACTGGAGCTTCGCGGACGCCCGCAAGGGGTTCACGAACCAGCTGGGGCCGACCCATGTCACCCGCCTCGAGGGGCCGGCCCACGCGAGGAAGCGCCGGCTCCTCAAGCCGGGATTCGGCATGGAGGCGGTCGCGCGGCATGTTCCGACGCTGGCCCGGGAAACGCACGCCTTCCTCGCGTCCCCGGGCGAGCGCCGCGCCGACTTGATGGAGCTGCTCATGCACCTGCTGCTGACCCTCAACAGCCGCACGCTCCTGAGGACCGACCTGAGCGCGGAGGAGGTCCGGTCGGCCATAGGCTTCGAGGAGGACCTGATGTTCGGCATCAACAACAGCGTCAGCCCCGAGGAGCATTACCTCGACCCGCGCTACTGCGCCGACAAGAGCGCCGCCTTCGCGCTCCTGGATCGCGAGGTGGAGAAACGGATGCGGGGCCACCGCGAGGACGACAATCTCCAGGCGCTCGTCGACCAGGAGGCCGGGGAGCTGGGGCCGCTGACGCCCGAGGAGCTGCGCTACGACTGCTACCTCCTGCTGATCGGCGGGATCGAGAACACGAGCCGGCTGATCAGCCGCTGCGTGGAGCGGCTGGTCGCCCACCCGGCGTGGGCGTCGGAGATCCGCGCGGAACTCGCCGGATACGAGCCGGGTTCCTTCGCCCGCGGCCTCGGGTCGTTCCCCAAGCTGCGCGCCTTCATCCAGGAGACCGAGCGGCTGCATCCGGGGCTCCTCTTCATGTCCCGCAGGACCAAGCGCGACCTCGACTTCAAGGGCCACACGATCCCGACGGGAAAGACCGTGCTGCAGGTCCACACGCTGCTCCACTTTCTTCCTGAGGTCTACCCCGATCCGATGCGGTTCGACCCCGGGCGCTGGCTGAGCGCCGAGCCCTCGCGCAAGACCCACGTGCCCTTCGGAGGGGGCGCGCATATCTGCCTCGGGATGAACGTCGCAAGGCTGCAGACGCCGGTGGTCCTGGCCGAGCTGCTGCTCGGCTTCGACGTGGAGCTCGGTTATTCGCCCAAGTTCGCCTATGCTCTGGATCCCGGTCTGGCGCGCCGCCGCGCTCCCCACCCGGTGCGCCTGCGGCCCAGGTCCTGAGCCGTGGCTTCGGACTCCCACGCTCTCCCGCCGGCCTCCCAGAGGGCCCCCTGGCTCACCGCGGGGGATTGGGACGGGTTCTCGGCCCTGTTCGTCGACAACCTGCTCCAGCTCATGCTGATCATGGTGCTCTGTCCGTCCGTGTGCGGCATACCGGCTTCGTTCGTCGTCGGCGTGATCCTGCCGGGGGCCGCCGTGTCGGTGCTTTTCGGAAACGTGGTCTACGCCTGGCAGGCGCGCCGAATCATGGCCCGCACGGGCCGCCGGGACGTCACCGCGCTCCCCTACGGCGTCGCGCTCTCGAGCCTCGTCTCCAACATCTTCCTGATCATGGGCCCCGTCTATGCGAAGAGCCATGACTGGCATCTGGCCTACCACGTGGGCCTGTTTGCCTGCTTCCTGAGGAGCGTGCTGGAGACCGGCGCCGCGTTCTTCGGGGATTGGATCCGCCGGCACACCCCGCGCGCGGCGCTGCTGAGCCCCCTGGCCGGCATCGCGCTCGTCTACATCGCCATCGGCTTCGTCCTCGAAATCTTCCAGCAGCCCGCCATCTCCCTCGTGCCGCTGTTCATCCTGCTGGTCGGCTACACTCCCGGACTGCGCCTGCCCGCGCGCGTGCCCGCGGGCATCCTGGCAATCGCGGCGGGAACGGCCCTTGCCTGGGGGCTGAGGGCGGCCGGTCTCTTTCACTTCGATCCGCCCGCGCCCGCGGGGTTCGTCCTCTGCCTTCCCCGGCCGGTCTCGGCCCTCGACTTTGTCTTCTCCTACGACGGCCTGCGCTACCTGTCGGTCATCCTGCCGATCGCGCTCGTGCAGATGGTCGAGTCCCTGCAGATCCTCGAGAGCGCCGAGGCCGCCGGCGACGCCTACGACACTCGGATCTCGCTCCTGACGAACGGCCTGGGCGGCATCGTGGCCGCCGCCTTCGGCAGCTGCTTTCCCACCAACCTCTACCTGGGGCACCCGGCGTGGAAGCAGCTCGGCGCACGCTCGGGCTATTCGGTGCTGAACGGCGCCGCCATCACGCTCCTGTGCCTGTGCGGAGGGATCACGTGGGTGCTCTGCCTGATCCCGCTGCAGCCGAGCATGGCGATCCTGATGTGGGTGGGGCTCTCCACGACCGCGCAGGCCTTCACCGACGTCCCGAGGGGGCATGTGATCGCGGTCGTGCTCGGGCTCCTGCCCATGCTGGCGCAGTGGGGCCTCGGAATCCTCAAGAGCACCGCGGCGGCCGCGGGGGTTTCCATCGCCAGCATCATCGACCGCTTTGGCGACGACCTGGCTGTCAGGGGCCTGATCGGGTTCAGCCAGGGGGCCCTCGTCAGCTCGATGCTGCTCACCGCGATCTTCGTCCACATCATCGACCGCCGGCTGGACAAGGCGGCGCTCTGGGCGCTCGTGGCCGCGGCGCTTTCCGCGCTCGGCATCGTGCACGCGTTCCGGGTCACGCCGGGCGGGATCGAGTCGGTCTTTGGCTGGAGGGCGGCTCCCGGATTCGCGCTGAGCTACGGGGGCGTCGCGCTGCTGCTCGCACTCTTCCACCTCTACCGCAGCAAGCGCGCCGCCCCATGCCCAAGCTGACCCCCGAGCAGCGCCAGGGCCTCCTCGACCTGCCGAAGACCGAGCAGCACCTTCACTTTGAGGCGGCCCTTCCCCTCGCGGCGGCGCAGGAGCGCCACGGAGAGGCCCTGAGGCCGGTGCCCCCGTTCTGGGCCCCTGATTTCCGGTACGAGGACTTCGCCCACTTCTCGCAGGTGAGCCGAGACTTTGTCTTCCCTTCCTTCCAGTCGCCCGACGACTACCTCGCCCTGGCGGGACCCATCTTTCGTGGGATCCGTGCCCACAACGTGCGCTACCTGGAGACGAGCGTTAACCTGTTTCTCCTCGAGCGCCACGATTTCGACCTCGATGCGTTCCTGCGGGACCTCCGGCGCGAGGCGCCCGCCGACATGGAGGTCCGCATCTATTGCGGATTCCGCCGCAACGCCTATGTCGGCCGCCTCGCCCGGATCATCGACGCGGCTGCGGAAAGCGACGAGGTGGCGGGCCTCGACCTGCACGGGATCGAGACGCTCGCCTTGGAGCCGTGGACCCGGGAGGCATGGGCCCGGTCAAGGGCCTGCGGCAAGCGCAACAAGGCGCACGCCGGCGAGTTTGGAGGGGCGCAGAGCGTCCTGCAGGTGCTCGAAGAGCTGAAGGTCGACCGCGTCCAGCACGGCACCCGGTCGGTTGAGGACCCTGCCCTGGTTTCGCGCCTGGCCAGGGAGCGCACGGTTCTCGACATGTGCCCGATCAGCAACCTGCGGCTCAGGGTCTGTCCGACCCTGGCTTCGCATCCGCTGCGGGAGCTCGTGCAGGCGGGCGTGCGGTGCACGGTCAACTCAGACGACCCGATCCTCTTCGGGAACTACATCACCGACGACCTGATCGCGCTCGTCGAGGAGGCCCACTTCACCCTTCCCGAGGTCGTCGCGCTGCTGAGGGTCGGTTGGGAGGAGGCCCTGCTGCCCGCGGACGTGCGGTCGAGGTTTCTGGGCGAATTGGAGGCTCAGGGGTCGGTGCAGCCTCCCGCGCCTCCCCGCTAGTCCCGCGTCGCAGCCCCGGGGCCGATGCCCGCCCACGGCAGCGACTCCTGACTTCGTCTAGGTGGAGGCCCCGTCCCCGCCGACCCCCGAGTATTTCTCCCGCTCCGCGCGCAGCAGGCCCTGGATGAAGGCGCTGTTGATCCCGGAGGACTGCTGTGCCGCCCGGATCTCTCCGAGGGCGGCGCCCGCAGGCTGGACGGGCGAGGAGGGGCTGAGCTCGAGATCCTGGACCTGGTCGAGGTCCTGGCCGAAGAAGCGAGCGCCGCCCGCGATCAGCGTGGGAATCACGGAATCCATCGCACCGCTCACGTCACGGGCGCTCACCTTGGTGCGCCACAGCAGCCTGGCCTGGTTTCCGAGCATCGCCTTGTAGTCGTAGGCGGAAACGATGACGAAGTAGCGGGGCTGGCGCGCCGACTCGAGCACGGTCTCCTCGGCCCCGACCAGCAGCCTCGGCGCGGACGCCGAGTCGTTCAGGCCGCTCCCGCGCCGGTTCAGAAGGAGGTGGTTCTCGACCTCGTCGGCCATGCGCGTCGTGCCTACGAGCTCGATGCGCGCCGTCAGGTTGGGCTTCAGGGCGTAGGGTATCCGGATCTCCCGGTGGTCGGTGCGCAGGACACCCCAGTGGGTGGTGATCACGATCGCAGGCGAGTTTCCGGTCAGCTGGAAGCCCCGTGCGGCGAGCGCGTCGAGGAGGGACCGGGTCACCGTGTCCGGCGCCGGGGGGGTGTCGCCCGCCACGCTGTCGCCGGCCTCGATGTACCCGCCGTCAAAGGCGACGAACGGGGCTGGCGCCGCGGCGGCCCCCGTGGACACGCCGTGCTCGGCGACGACGAGCATCTCGATGTTGTCCGAGAAGACGCCCGCCGCCGCCCGCGTGACGCACGCGGCCGCCAGCAGCGCTCCGAATCCAAACAATCGTAGGGATGAAGGGTTCATGGGGATGGTGCGCCCGCCGACCGGGCTCGGCGGCGAAGGGCCGCCGGGGTTACCCTCCGGGCCGGGCGTATGATTTCCTGCGTAGACGCAAAGGTACCCCATAGGTTCCGCCCTTGCACGCGGGGCCGGCGTCCGGATTCACAAGTGCCTCTCAAGAAGGCTCTAAAATTTTTTTCTTGGGCGGCCCATGCGTCGCTGGCGCTTGATTCTGCCTATCGGGCGCCGAGCGCAGCCTTGAGCTCGGCGTCCGCGCCGTCGAGGTCGCCCTTCGCGAAGAGCGCCGCCGCCAGGTTGCGGTGGGCATCGGCGTAGTCGGGGTTTGCGCGGAGCGCCTCCCGGTAGTGGCCGATGGCCTCGTCCATGCGGCCCTGCCGCGCCAGGAGCACACCGAGGTTGTTGTGGGCCTCCGCCAGTCGCGGGTTCACGTCAAGGGCCCGCCGGTACTCCGCGGCCGCGTCCTCCGGGCGGCCGTCCTGCAGGCAGGCGTTGCCGAGGTTCACGAGGGCGCGCACGTTGCCCGGCTGCAGCTGCAGCGCCCGCTCCAACTCGGCCACGGCTTCCCGGGTGCGATCCGCCCGAAGCAGGGCTACGCCGAGGTTCGTGCGGCTTTCCACGCTGGCGGGATTGAGTGCGAGCGCCGACTGGTAGTGGCGTTGTGCCTCTAGGTAAAGGGAACGCTCGAGCGCGGCATTGCCCAGGCCGTTCTCGGCCTCCGCGGACTTGGGGTCGATCCGCAGCGCCGCCACGAAGCTCTCGACCGCCTCCCGAACCCGTCCCATCTGGAGCAGCGCGTTGCCCAGGCCGACGCGCGCCTTGACGAACACCGGGTCGGCGTCGATCGCGCGCTGGAACTGCGCCGCGGCCTCCGCAGGCCTCCCGAGGGCGTCCAGCGCATTCCCGAGATTCACCCGCGCGTCCGTGAGGTCCCCCTTCGCCTCAAGGGCCTTCTCGAAGAAGGCCGCCGCCTCCGCGGGCCGGCCTCCCTCGTAGGCGAGGCTGCCGAGGTTGTTGTAGGCCATCCAGCACGCGGGATTGAGCGCCACCGTGTCCTCCCATAGCGTCCTCACGTCTGAAAACCTCGGGCACTGCCTCCAGGTAACCCAGGCGAGCAGCGACAGAAGGGCGGCCCCGGCGGCGATCTTCGCCGCCCGGGCCCAGCCGCCGAGGCGCTGGGCACCTGCGGTGAGCGCGGCGCCCACCAGGGCAAGCGGGCCCATGGAGGCCAGGTACTGGAAATGATCGCCCACGAGCGAGTACCTCCAGAAGTACTGATTCACGAGGCCGAGGACCGGTATCAGCGCGGTGACGAAGTACGCGTAGGCGAGGAACACGGGCCTGAGCGGGCCCCTGCGCAGCAGCCATAGCGCCACCATCGCGGCCGCTGCGGCCGCGGTCGGCAGGTACGCGGCCACCGAGCTCGGGTCGAGGCTCCAGCGCGGGTAGATGAATATGAGCGGATGCGGCCAGGCGAGCTTCCCGAGGTAGAACGCTATCACGTGCCCTGCGTCGGCCACGCGCTCGAGGCCGCCGCGGGGCCACTGCGCGTCGTTGGCCCCCTCGAGGTGCTGGGTCCATATCGAGAGCGCGCTCGCCGCTAGGGCGAGCAGGCAGACGGGGGCCAGGCGCCCCAGGGTGCGGCGCCGGACGGCGCCCTCCGTCCACCACGCGCAAAGCGCCATCACCAGGGGAAGCACGACGGTCGACGACTTGCTCGCCATCGCAAGGGCGGACCACAGCAGCGACAGGGCGTAGATGCGCCCTCCTTCCCCGGCGCCGGCCCGTGTCGCCCGCGTGAAAGCATGGATCGCCAGCAGGAAGAACAGGCAGGACTGCGTGTTTTTCAGCTCGGTGATCCAGGCCACGGTCTCCGCCTGCACGGGGTGCAGGGCCCACAGGGCCGCACCCAGCCACGCTCCCCTGACCCCGAGGCCGTCGAGCGCCCTCCACAGCGCCACGGCGCACGCCCCGTGCACGAGGATGTTGACCCAGTGGAACGGTGCGGGGTTCAGGCCCCAGAGCGCGTGCTCGATCCAGAAGGTCGTCAGCGTGAGCGGAAAGTACCGTGCGGCCGGCGTCGTCCAGATCTCCCGCAGTCCGAGCGGGCCGATGATGCAGGGGTTCTCGGTCACGTGCATCTCATCGTCCCAGATGAACCCCGCGTGGAGGGTCTGCCGGTAGGTCAGAAGCGTGGCCCCCACGAGGACGGCTGCGCCGAATCCCAACCACGCGCGCGAGCCGGAGCCGGCAGTGGCGGGCGAAGGGGGTGACGCGTTCACGTTTCGGGGCTGGGTGATGCGGCCGGATAGTAGGGATCCCCGCGCGTTTGGGAAGACGCTTGAGCGATTGCGTTTGAGTCCCCAAAAGCGGTCCGGCGTAATCACGGCGAACACCATGAGGCTCCGGTCACAGTTCAGGGCGGTCTCGCCGGGCCCGCGGGCCGGACGACCATGACGATGGGCGGCTGGACGCGGAGGCTGCGGGACCTCTCCCAGGACGAGTCGCTCAGGCCCGACATCAGCCGAGCCGTGCGCGGCACGACGGCCATCGTGCTGCCGCTCGTCCTCGGGCGGCTCGGACACCTGCCCGTCGAGGGGGCCTATGCGGTGCTCGCCGCTTTGAACGTGTCCACCGTGGACGTTCGCGGAGGCTACTCGCTCAGGTTCGCGCTCCTCCTGGCGATGACAGCGATCCTCGCGGCATGCGCGGGCCTCGGCGGCCTCGTGGGCGAGAACATGCCCTGGGCCGTGGCCGCCATGGGATTGGTCGCCCTGTGCGGCGCCCTCTGGAGGCACATGAGCCCGGACTACGGACCGGGGCTCGCCATCTCCTCGACGCTCGTGTTCGCGATCGGGCTCAACGTGCCCGGCGCTTCGGAGCACGCGGGCCGCCATCTGCTGGCCACCCTTGCCGGCGGCCTCCTGGGCCTCGGCCTGCAGGTCGCCCTGTGGCCGTTCCGCCCGCAGCACCCGCTGCGCCGCACCGTGTCCGAGAGCTGGCTCGCCCTCTCGGGCCTCTTTGAGGCCATGTCGGTGGACGAGCCGCTCGACTCGGCGGCCCGCGACCGCAGCATCCTAGCCGCCGAATCGGCGATGCGCACCGTGCTGGATGAGACCGCCTCCGCGCTCGCCGCGGCGCGGACCTCGAGGACGGGCCACCTCGTGAGGCACCTTGAGGACCTGAACCGTGCCGCCTTCGAGCTCTCCGCGGACGCGGGGGCGCTCAGCACGGTGCTCGACTCGCTTATGGATCGGTCGGACTTCGAGCAGATCCGGCCCTCATTCCAGCCGGTGCTGACGGCGCTGCGAAACACCTCGCGCACCGTCGCCCTGGCCGTGATCTCACGCCAGCCCTCGGACTTGCTGACCCTCGACGTGCGCGTGCGCCGGCTCACCGGTCTGCTCGGCGTCCTCGGCGAGCGCACCGTGACGCGCACGGCGCGATCGGTCGAGAGCACGCGTCTCCTCGAGATCGTACGAAGGATCTCGGCCGACCTCCACCGGATGGAGGCTGCGCTGCGGGTCACGATTGAGCGCGCCGATGAACGCCTCGCGTTCCCGGTGGAGCTGTTCGACCTGGAGACATGGAGGCTCCAGCCCCTCGCGGCCGCGGTGAACCTTGGGCCGCGGCTGGACCCCGCGCTGGTGCGGCACGGCCTGCGCAGCGCGGTGCTCACCATGGCGGCGGTGCTCGCGCTGTTCGTGCTTCACGTCCGCCACGGATACTGGCTCCCGTTTACGATCATGATCGTGCTCCAGCCGGACTACGGCTCGACGCGCCAGAAGGCTGCGCAGCGCCTCCTCGGCACGCTCGGGGGCTCGGTGGTGGCCAGCGCCGTCCTCCTTCTTCACCTGCCGGTGGCCGCGATCCTTGCGGCCACGGCGGCCACGAGCTTCGCCTTCCTCTATTTCCTGAAGCGCAACTACGGCATCGCCGTCGTCTTCATCACGGTGTTCATCGTCTTCCTGACCGAGAACAGCTCGTCCGTCGGCCTTTCGTTCGCGCTCGAAAGGCTCGCCTGCACGACCGCTGGCGGCCTGATGGCGCTCGCAGCCGCTCTTCTCTTCTGGCCGGTGTGGGAGCGCGAGCGCTTTCCGGCGATCCTCGCCCGCGCGTTCGCCGCGAACCGGGGCTACCTCCAGGTCCTGATGCGCCGCATCGTCGACGGCGGCGCCTGGGACGACGAGGCCCGGCGCGCCCAGAGGCGCGCCGAGAGGGCGGGGGGGGCCGCCTTCTCCTCCCTGAGGCGCATGGGCGGCGACCCGGGCAACGACCGTGAGATGATCGAGCGGTCGGCGGCGCTCGCCAACGGCAACCAGCGGCTGATCCGGGCGTTCAACTCGATCGCGCTGCACCTGGAGCCCGGGGCGCCCCCTGCCCGCGCGGACGTGCTCCTGGAGTTTGAGCGGCGGGCGTCCGGCGCCCTCGAAGCCCTGGCTGTGTCCACGGAGAGCGGCGGTCACACGCGGGGGGAGCTTGACGCCCTGCGCGAGGGCCTCGACCGGCTGGACCCCGTGCTCCCGGCCGGCGCCGGCGACGAGAAGCAGCGCCGGCGGCTGGCCTGGATCGTCTCCCAGCTGGGGCGAGCGTCCACCGAGCTGAGCGCGATGCTGATCGCCTGAGGGGCGGCCTCAGCCTCGCATTTTCGCGCTGCGCCGCGCAAGCTCGTCGGGCGATGTCGAAGGTCTACTTTTACTACTCGGCGATGAACGCGGGCAAGAGCACGACGCTGCTGCAGGCCAGCCACAACTACCACGAGCGGGGCATGCGCACGCTGCTGTTCTCGCCGGCACTGGACACCCGCTCCGGCTCGGGGCGAATCGAGTCGAGGATTGGACTCTCCTCGGGGTCGATCGGGCTCCAGCCCGACGGGAATCTGCTCGACGAGGTGCGCCGCGCGCACGCGGAGCAGCCGGTGGCCTGCGTGCTGGTCGACGAGGCCCAGTTCCTCACCGCGCTCCAGGTGCGCCAGGCAACGGATATCGCCGACATCCTGCGGATCCCGGTTCTCTGCTACGGCCTGCGGACGGACTTTCAGGGGCGCCTCTTTCCCGGGAGTGCCGAGCTGCTCGCCCTCGCTGACAACCTGAACGAGCTGAAGACCATCTGCCACTGCGGTCGGAAGGCCACGATGAACCTTCGGGTCGGTCCTGACGGCAAGGCGGTCAAGGAGGGCAAGCAGATCGAGATCGGCGGCAACGACCGCTATGTGGCGATGTGCCGGCGCCATTTCAAGGAAGCGCTCGCTGCTGTCTGATCGCCGCCCGGGACATTTGGCCTCCTGAAGGGGGGTCTTTGTGCCGATTTAAGGGGGTTCACATGAATTGGCAGAAATCTTCAGGACCCTCATGCGCAAGGACATACACGCGTACTTTCGCTCCCTCGGCCTGAATCCGGGCGCAGGCCCGGTCGAGATCAAGAGGGCCTATCGCCAGCTGATGCAGCGCTGGCACCCCGACCTCTACAAGGC
>CAIXHE010000074.1 GCA_903919205.1 uncultured Opitutaceae bacterium
CGCCGCCTACGCGGCGTTTGCTTTCCGGTTTACGGCCTAGCAGCTTCCGCGTCGGTTTTGGCTCCCGTAGAGTTTTCAAGGCAAAGAGCAGTTATTGAAAGCACCTCGAACACTGCAGGGTGTCTGGGCTAGACACTGCGAGATGTCGGCGCACCGTCAAGTATGCCCTTGAGGATTCTCCTGGCCGCCATCGGCAGCTCGGGCGACGTGAACCCCGTGATCGAGGTCGGGCGCGCGCTGCGCGCCCGGGGCCATGCCGTGACCCTGGCCACGAGCGAGGTGTTCGCGGGCCAGGTGGCAGCCAACGGCCTGGGCTTCGAGAGGCTCGGAACGACGGCGCAGGCGCAGGCCCTCATGCGCGACCCGAGGCTTTGGCACCCGCTGCGCGGCTTCGGCTGCATAATCGAGGGGGCCGTGCTCCCGATGATCGAGCCCCTCTACCGCATCATCGAGCGCCACCGGGGACCCGGCCTCGTGGTCGCGGCCACCTCGCTCTGCCTCGGCGCCCGCGTGGCCCAGGAGCGCCTCGGCGTGCCCACGGCCACCGTGCACCTCCAGCCCACCGTGTTCCGGAGCGAGGTGGACAACGGCACGCTGGGTCCGCTTCACTTCGGCCCGGGAATGCCCCGGCCGCTCAGGCGCGGCCTCCTCTGGGCGATCGACGCGCTTGTTGTCGACAGAGGGGTCGCCCCCGCGCTCAACCGTTTTCGCTCAGGCCTCGGGCTCGCGCCCACGCGCGGCATCTTCCGCAGCTACCTGAACTCGCCCGACCTGGTCCTCGGACTCTTCCCGGAGTGGTTCGCCGAGCGCCAGCCTGACTGGCCGGCCCAGACCTGCCTCACCGGCTTCGTGCTGCACGACGGAGCCGAGCTCGCCCCCATCCCGGGAGACGCCGAGGCGTTCCTCGCCGCGGGTCCCGCGCCCCTCCTCGTGACCCCGGGATCCGCGGCCACCGACCGCACCGAGTTCTTCCGGGCGGCCGCGCGCGCCTGCGCGAGCGCGGGATCGCGGGCGATGTTCGTGACCAATTTCGCGGAGCAGGTGCCCGCGGGCCTCCCCGCCGGCGTGCGCGTGTTCCCCTACCTGCCGTTCAGCCGCGTGCTCCCCCGATGCTCGGGCATCGTCTACCACGGGGGGATCGGCACGCTGGCGCAGGCGGTCGCGGCGGGCGTGCCGCACCTCGTGATTCCCAACGCCCACGACCAGCCCGACAACGGCCGGAGGGTGGAACTGCTCGGGCTTGGGCGGTGCCTTCCGCTGCGCCGCTTCCGGCGCGAGGAGGGCGCCCGCGCCCTTTCGGCGATCCTCTCGTCCGAGGCGGTCGCCCGCCGCTGCCGAGAGCTCTCGCCGAGGGTGGGCGGGACGCAGGCGGCCGAGGCCGCCTGCCTTCGGATCGAGGCCCTCGGCGGCCTCAGGAGCCGATGATGCTCGAGTCCAGGTGCTGGATGATCAGCTCCTGGACCGTCGCAAGGAAGAGATAGCACATGAAGGCCTTGCGCACGGGGTCCTCCAAACCCTCCATCTCGATCTCGCCCGTCTCGAGCGACTCGTCCCCGATCCCCTTCAGGCGCCGGGCACGCAGCTGGAGGCGGATCGCGGTGCAGGCCCGAACGATCGGCTCGGCGTTGTCCTCGTCGAAGGCCACGACCCCGTCCGTGAAGAAGTCTCCGCCGAAGAGGGCCAGCATCGCGCGCACGTCCTCCTTCTGTCCCTCGAGGAGTTCGCCGATCCAGGCGCCGCGGAACTCCTGGTCCAGGTCGTGGAGCGCCTGCGGCGCGGCCAGGTTCTTCTCGAGCTCGACCGAGAGCTCGCGGATCACGTCCAGGAGGGGAGCCACCACCGGGAGGCTCAGCTTCACCTCAACGCGTTTCATCCGGCTCGAGGACGGCGGTCAGGTGCCACTGCTGCAGCGTGAAGACATGGGCCTCTGCGGTCTCCCGCACGCCGGACCAGACGACCGAGCGGCCCTGCTCATGGACCTCGAGCATGTGCCGGCGCGCCTTGGTCTCGTCGAAGCCGAGCACCTTCTTGAACACCATGACCACGTAGGACATCAGGTTCACCGGGTCGTTGAGAACGACCACGCGCCACAGGTCCTGCAGCTGCTGCTCGGTCGCATGCCGTGGATCGGTGTGGGTGCGGTAATCGGACACGGATTGAGGGAGACTTGAGGGCTACTCAGGCCTTGGACCTGACAGCCGCTTCGATGAGGGCTTCCGATTCATCGAGCGCTATCTTGAGGGTTTCGGGGGCTCCACGCCACTTCATTTCGACAACCCCCTCCTTGATGCCGCGCCCGCCGACGGTGACGCGCAGGGGGACGCCTATCAGGTCGGAATCCTTGAACTTGACTCCCGGGCGCTCCGCCCGGTCGTCGATCAGCACGTCGGCCCCGGCGCGCTCGGCGGCGGCGGCGATCCTGCGGGCGATCTCGGCCGCCTGGGGATCCTGGGGGTCCAGGAGGCACACCAGCACCTGGAACGGCGCGACCGCCCAGGGCCATATGATGCCGTCGTTGTCGTGGCTCTGCTCGATCAGGGCCTGGAGCGTGCGGCTGATGCCGATGCCGTAGCATCCCATCACGAATAGATGGCGCTCCTTCTTGTCGTCGGTGTAGCCGGCGTCGATGCGCTCGGAGTACTTCGTGCCGAGCTTGAAGATGTGGCCGACCTCGATGCCCCGGCGCATCTTCAGGGGCCGCCCGCCGATCGGGTCGGGTTCGCCCGCGCGCACCCTCCTGAAGTCCCCGAACTCCTTGATCTCCAAGTCGCGCATCACGTTCACGTTGCGCAGGTGCACGCCGTCTCGGTTGGCCCCGGTGGTGCCGTTGCCGACCAGGCGGATGGCGTGGTCGGCATAGATCCCGACCAGGGCCGAGGGGTTGCGCAGGGTCCCGCGGACGGCGCCGAGGCTGCCGGGCTTGGCCCCAAGGACCGGCTCGATCTCCTCCGGGGTGGCCGGGCGCACGAGCCCGAAGCCCAGGGACCCGAGCTTGGCCTCCTCCAGCTCGTCGCAGCCGCGCAGCACGATCGCGAAGGGGCGGCCGTCGCCGATGTAGACGAGCGTCTTGAACTGGCGGTCCGCCGGCACGCCGTATGGGGGCGCCTCGAGCGCCGCGATGGTCACGATGCCGGGCGTCGGGAACTCCTCCAGCGCGCCCGCGGCGGGCAGGTCCACATGGTCGGCCGGCACGAGCGCGCTGCGGGCCTTCTCGCGGTTGGCGCTGTAGCCGCTCTCCTCGTTGTAGAGGAGGTCGTCGTCGCCCACCTCGGCGGGGATCATGAACTCGTGCGAGAAGCTGCCACCCATGACTCCGGTGTCGGCCTCGACCGAGACCGCCTCGGCGCCGATCCTGCGGAAGAACGCCTCGTAGGCGGCCTTCATGGCAAGGTAGCTGCGCACCGCGCCGTCGTCGTCGGCGTCAAACGAGTAGGCGTCCATCATCACGAACTCCCTCGCGCGCATGAGGCCGTAGCGCGGCCGGATCTCGTTTCTGAACTTGGTGCCGATCTGGAAGAAGCTCTTCGGCAGGTCCCGGTAGCTCGTGATCTCGTGCTTCACCAAGGGGGTGATCACCTCCTCGTGGGTGGGCCCCAGCACGAACTCGGGCTCCCTGGGGCCGCGCTTGCCGTCGCCGGCGCTGTCGGCGCGGAACATGATCTCGCGCACCGGGCCCCAGCGCGGCCCGTCGGCCCAGAACTCGGCCGGGTGGATGTGGGGCATCTGCAGCTCGATGGCGCCCGAGCGCTCCATCTCCTCGCGGCAGATGCGCGAGAGCTTCTGCATGACCCTCAGGCCGAGCGGCAGGTAGGTGTACAGGCCGCCCCCCAGCTTGCGCACGAGCCCCGCGCGCACGAGCAGCCTGTGGGAGGCGATCTCGGCGTCGGCCGGGCTTTCCTTGAGCGTGGGGATGAAGTAGCGGGACCAAAGTTGCATGAGGGTCAGACAGCCAAGAAAGGAGGCGCCCCGATGGCAACACGCGAAAACGTTTGTTGCCAAACGCCGCCGCTCGATTTGCCCTTCCTCTCCGCATGACCGCCCCCCCAAGCGCCAAGAAACCCTGGCCGATGAAGTGGATCGTCCTGGCGATCGCGCTGTTCATACCGATCTACACGTACCTGACGCTGCACTTCCGCCGGCCGGGCCCGATGTTCAGCCCCTACGGAGACATGCGGGACCGGGCGGACGTGATCCGGCTCCTGAAGGCGGGCTACCAGCGCGTCGCGATCGAGGCCGCCCGGCCGGCCGACCCGGTCTCTCTCGGCAGGGGCCAGACGAGCCCCGCCCGCGGGGGACTTCCCGACGAGCTCGGAAAGACGCTGATCGAGAAGCCCCTCCTGCCGCTCGAGATCACCTCCGTGTCTGCGGCCCCAAGCGCGACGGCCGGCATCGACTACTCGATCGCGTTCGCGTACACGCTCCCGGACAACAAGCGCCAGCTCTCGGGGGCGCACGTCTACGTGCGTCCGGGGGAGCTGGTGGTCGTGGCGGACTTCGAGCACCTGGGCGGGGGCCTTCTCGCCCGCAACCGCGACGGGTCAGCGCTGCTGACGATCCCACCGGGCACGCTCAAGCCGGGCACCTACCGGGCGACGCTGGTCGGCGAGCGGGCGTCGCAATCCTGGACGCTGCAGGTGCGCTGATGCACCCAGGCCTTAGAGGTCCCTTGACGTGGGGGCCTCGTTGCACGAAAACGCGGACCTGCCCATGAGCAATCCCAGCGGCCAGACAGCCAGTCCGGGCAACGCGCCGGCCCACACGACGACCATCAAGCCGACGGACCTGCGCGGCATCCTGCAGTACGTGCCGCGCTTCCAGGGGCAGATCTTCGTGATCGCGATCGACGGCTCGATCGTCGCGGACGACAACTTCGGCAACCTGCTGGTCGACATCGCGGTCCTGCGCAGCCTGGGCATCAAGGTCGTGCTCGTGCACGGGATCGGCCACCAGCTCCAGGAACTCTCGGCGCTGCGCGGCATCCCGATCTCGAACGCCGACGGCACGGGCGTCACGGACGCGGCCACCCTCGACCTCGCGATCCGCGCGTCCTCGCGGGTGGCCCACCTCATCATGGAGGGGCTCACGGGCAGCCTCCTGAAGGCCGTGATCACGAACGCCGTGCGCGCCGTGCCGGTCGGCATCATCAAGGGCGTCGACCAGCAGCTGACGGGCAAGGTCGACCGCATCGACAAGGAGCTCCTGAACGCGCTGATCGAGCGCCAGGTGGTGCCCCTGGTCTCCCCGGTGGCCTTCGGGCCCGACGGGAAGTCGCTGCGGATCAACTCGGACCTCCTTGCGGCAGAGATGGCCGAGGCGCTCCAGGCGACGAAGATCATCTACCTGGCGCCGAACGCGGGCCTCGAGATCGAGGGCGACGTGACCCACGAGATCTCTGTGGACGCCCTGCGCTCGCTCGTGGCCGAACATCCCGAGAAGATCGCCGACTCGAGCCGCAGCAAGGCGGCGCACGCGATCAAGGCGATCGAGACCGGCACCCCCCGGGTGCACATCGTGGACGGGCGCGTGTTCGACGGCCTGCTGAACGAGATCTTCTCGAACGAGGGCGTGGGCTCGCTCGTCTACGGCAACGACTACCAGCAGATCCGCAAGGCGTCCCGCCGGGACGTGCGCCTGATCTACAACCTGACGCGAAACGCCGTGAAGCGCGAGGAGCTGATCAACCGCACCCAGAAGGAGATCGAGAAGAATATCGACCAGTACTTCGTGTTCGAGGTGGACGAGGCCGTGATCGCCTGCGCCACCCTGCTCTACTACGCCGACCAGCCCGACGTCGCCGAGGTGGGCTCGGTGTACGTGCTGCCCTTCTACCACAACCGCGGCATCGGCAAGAAGATGGTCGACTACGCGTGCCTGCAGGCCAAGGAGCGGGGCGTGAAGCGCGTCCTCGCCCTCTCGACCCAGAGCTTCGGGTTCTTCACCAACGTCTGCGGCTTCCAGGAGACGACCAAGGAGACGCTGCCCGAGGCGCGGCTCAAGCTCTACGACGACAGCGGACGCAACGCCCGCGTGCTTTTCAAGATTCTCTCGTAACCACGGGATGCGTACGGCGTCTCTAGCCACGAACCCGATTTAACTCAGATGAACCACACCATGACTGAATCCCATCCCCAGAACGGGCGCCTCGCGCTCCCGGCCCTGCTACGCGCCGCGCTCGGCGCGGCGGCGGCGGCCTCGCTGATCCTCCTTTGCGGAGGCTGCACCGTCGCCGTGCGCCCCGCCCCCGTGGTCTACTACCGCGCGGCGCCGCCTCCGCCGCCCCCGCCGGCCGTGGTCTACACCGAGCCCGCGGAGATCGTCGTGCAGGGCCCCCCGCCGGCCCCGCTCGTCGAGGTGCAGGCCGTCGCGCCCGGGCCGGGTTATTTCTGGATCGGCGGCTACCACCACTGGGAGGGAGGCCGCTGGGTCTGGTATCGGGGCCACTATGAGCGCCCGCCGCACGCCGGCGCCCGCTGGATCGCCCCGCGCTACGTCTATCGCGGCGGCGTGCACGTCTACGTGCGCGGTTACTGGCACTGAGCACCCCGACTCAAGGGCCGGCCCCCCCGGGGGGCCGGCCTTTTTCATGCCCGGATCTCGAGGACGACCTGGATCTCGGCGGTCGCGCCCCGGGGAAGGCCGTTCACGGCCACGGCGGCCCGGGCGTGCTTGCCGGCCTCCCCGAACACCTTCACGAAGAGGTCGCTCGCCCCGTTGATCACGGCGGGGCTCTCCGTGAAGCCGTCCACGGCGTTCACGAAGCCGGTCACAAACACGATCCGGGAGACCTGCTCCAGGGAGCCGAGCGCCGCCTTGACGTTGGCGAGCGTGTTGAGGGCGCAGGCCTCCGCCGCCTTGGCGCCCGACTCCACCGTCTGCTCCCGGCCCACCGGGCCGGCGTGCGTGAGCTTGCCGTCGCGCATGGGCAGCGTGCCCGCGCAATACAGCAGGTTGCCGGTGCGCACCGTGGGCACGTAGCTGCCGGCGGAGGCCGGCGGCGGGGGCAGCGCGTGCCCGAGTTCCGCAAGTTTTGTTTCGGGATTCATCAGATGGGCATGGTCTACGCTTAGGTAGGCTTTGAGAATCCAAAAAAACGGTCATTGCACGGCGGCGTCCGTTGCGACAGACACACCCAGAATCCAGCCTCCCACACACAGCATGGTATCACGCTTCTTCAAGCTCGAGAGCCGCGGGACGACCCCCCTCCGAGAATTCCAAGCCGGGCTGACGACGTTCGCCGCGATGGCCTACATCCTCGCGGTCAACCCCTCGATCCTCGCCAACACGGGCATGGACAAGGGAGCTTTGATCACCGTGACGGCCATCACCGCAGCGGTCGCCACGACGCTGATGGCGCTCTTCACCAACTACCCGATCGCGATGGCGCCCGGCATGGGCATCAACGCCTTCTTCACCTTCACGATCTGCCTTGGCAGGGGCCTGCCCTGGAGCGAGGCGCTCGGGATGGTCTTCGTCAACGGCATCATCTTCCTGTCCCTCTCGGTCTCCGGCGTCCGGGAGAAGATCATCGCCTCGATCCCCCTGGGGCTCAAGATCGCGGTCACCTGCGGGGTCGGCCTCTTCATCGCCTTCATCGGGCTGAAGAACGGCGGCATCATCGCGGGCAACGCGGCCACCTTCGTCGGGCCGGGCGACTTCACGGCCGGGCCCGCCAAGCTGTGCCTCGCCGGCATCCTCTTCACCGCTCTCCTCGTCGCCAGGAAGGTGCCCGGGGCGATCGTGATCGGCATCCTCGGCATCACGATCGCGGGCATCTTCACGGCCGACGGTCAGGGCGGCCGGGTGACCCAGCTGGTCGGCAACATCTTCTCCCTGCCCGCATCGGCGTCGCCCGTGTTCCTGAAGCTCACCTTCGGGTTCCTCACCAACTGGAGCCGGTTTCAGACAGCCGTGCCGCTCATCTTCACGCTGCTCCTGGTCGACATGTTCGACAACATCGGCACCCTGATCGGCGTCTCCAAGCGCGCGGGGCTGCTCGACAGCGACGGCCGACTGCCCAAGGCGGGCCGCGCGCTCCTCGCCGACTCGATCGCCACCATCCTTTCGTCGCTCTGCGGGACGTCGACCGTCGTCAGCTACATCGAGTCCGCCTCGGGCGTCGAGGCGGGCGGCCGCACGGGCCTGACGGCCATCTGGGTTGCGGTCTTCATGCTGCTCGCCCTCTTCCTGACGCCGCTGATCCTCGCCATCCCTCCCTGCGCGACCGCTCCGGCCCTCGTCATCGTCGGCATCTTCATGATGCAGTCGGTGGTCGAGATCGACATGACCCAGTTCGAGGAGGCGGCGCCCGCCGTGATCACCATCTTCGCGATCCCGCTCACCTTCAGCATCGCCCAGGGCATCGGCCTCGGGCTCCTCTGCTCGGTGCTGATGCGCGTGGGCCTGGGGCGGGCGCGCACCGTTCCGGTGTTCGGCTACGTGGTCGCGATCATGTTCTTCCTCTCGTTCTTCAGGATCCCGCCCTTCAGGTAGGACCCGCGGGGCCCGAGCCATGACCCAGACCACGGCCCGGATCGTCTTCGCCACCACCGCGGCGTTCTTCGCGGTGTTCTTCCTCTGGCCGATCCTCCAGATCCTGAAGGGGGGCTTCATCAACGCAGACGGGCGCCTAACGTTCGGCTACCTCTCGGCGCTCCTCTCGGACCCCACCTACCTCGGGGCGCTGCGCAATTCGTTCCTCCTCGCCTGCGCCGGGACGCTCCTCGCCTTCCTAATCGCGCTTCCCCTCGCGTACGTCTCGGACCGCTTCCTCTTCCCGCTGAAGGGCCTGCTCAACTCGGCGGTGCTCGTGCCACTGGTGCTGCCGCCGTTTGTCGGGGCGATCGGCATCCGCCAGATCTTCGGGCAGTACGGGGCCTTCAACTCGCTCCTGGTCGCCCTCCACCTGCGCCCGCACGGCTGGGCCTTCGACTGGTTCGCGGCGAACCAGTTCTGGGGCATCGCGGTCGTGGAGGCGCTCTCGCTCTACCCCATCATCTACCTGAACGCCGTGGCCGCCCTGGCCAACGTCGACCCCGCCATGGAGGAGGCCGCCCAGAACCTGGGCTGCACGGGACTGCGCCGCTTCAGGCGGGTCACGCTCCCCCTGATCCAGCCGGGACTCTTCGCCGGCGGCACGATCGTCTTCATCTGGGTATTCACGGAGCTCGGTACCCCGCTCGTCTTCGACTACTCCCAGGTCACCAGCGTCCAGATCTTCTACGGCCTGAAGGACATCGGCGGCAACCCGTTCCCCTACGCCCTCGTGGCCGTCATGATGGCGGCCTCGGTGCTGGTCTACGCGGTCGGCCGCGGCGTCTTCGGGCGCGGGGGCCACGCCATGATGGCCAAGGCCACGAGCGCGGGCGGAGCCCGCGGCCTGCCCGGCGCCAAGGCGTGGCTGTGCACCGCGCTCTTCTGCGGCGTCACCTTCATCGCCGTGCTGCCGCACCTGGCCGTGGTGCTGATCGCCTCCTCGAGGGACTGGTACGCGAGCGTGCTGCCGCACGCCTACACGCTCGACAACTACCGTGCGGCCCTCGGCCACGAGCTGACCGTTCCCGCGATCGCCAACAGCCTGAAGTTCGCGAGCGCCTCGACCCTGGTCGACATCGTGCTCGGGATCGCGATCGCCTACGTGGTGGTGCGCTCCCGGATCGCCGGCCGCCAAGCGCTCGACTTCCTCGCCATGCTCCCGCTTGCGGTCCCGGGGATCGTGCTGGCCTTCGGCTACCTCGCGATGGCCCAGGAGGGCCGGTTCTTCTCGTTCATCAATCCCGTGCGCAACCCGACCGTGCTTCTGATCGTGGCCTACTCGATCCGCAGGCTGCCGTACGTCGTTCGCGCCGCCGCCGCGGGCTTCCAGCAGACAAGCGTCACCCTGGAGGAGGCCGCCGAGAACCTGGGATGCCCCCCGCTCAAGGCCGTGATCAAGGTGACCCTGCCGCTGATCGCGGCCAACCTGATGGCGGGGGCGCTCCTCGCGTTCGCCTTCGCCATGCTCGAGGTGAGCGACTCGATCATCCTCGCTCAGAAGATGGTCTATTTCCCGATCACGAAGGCCATCCTCGAGCTCTTCCAGCTCCTCGGGGACGGCAAGTACCTCGCCTGCGCGCTCGGAGTCTGGGCGATGGTGTTCCTGGGGACCATGGTGGCCGGGGTCAGCCTGCTGCTCGGCAAGCGCCTGGGCGCCATCTTCAGGGTCTAGGGCGAGCGGCCCCGCCTGCATGATCCTGCTGCTCGTCGTCTCCCTCATCTGGGCCTTCTCCTTCGGCCTGATCAAGGGCCGCCTGTCCGGCCTCGACCCGGACGCGGTCGCGGCGCTGCGCCTGGCGATCTCGCTCGCCGTCTTCCTTCCCCTCTTCCGGCCGGGTCGCGTAGGGCCCGGGACGTCGCTGCGCCTGGCGCTCATCGGGGCGGTCCAGTTCGGGGCCATGTACCTCCTCTACCAGAGGTCCTACCTGCACCTGAAGGCGTACGAGGTGGCTCTCTTCACGATCACGACGCCGCTCTTCGTGACCCTGGCGGACGCCGTTGCCGAGCGGCGCTGGAGCGCGCGCTTCCTGGCCGCGGCCGCCCTCTCGGTCGCGGGGGCCGGCGTCGTCCTCTGGCAGTCGACCGACGCCGCGGGCCACCTCGGGGGATTCCTCCTCGTGCAGATGGCCAACCTCTGTTTCGCCGTGGGCCAGGTCGGCTGGAGGCGCGAGCGCGCCCGCATACCGGCCTCGGTCGGCGACGCCTCGGTGTTCGCGCTGCCCTACGCGGGCGCGGTCGCGCTGACCGGGGCCTTCACGCTGGCCTCGGGCCCGTGGGGGTCCTTCCACGCGACGGGCCTCCAGTGGGCCGTCATCGCCTACCTCGGGGCCCTCTCCTCCGGCGTCTGCTTCTTCCTCTGGAACGTGGGATCGACCCGGGTGAACGCCGGAACCCTGGCTGCCTTCAACAACGCCAAGATCCCGCTGGGCGTCGCCTGCTCGCTCCTCTTCTTCGGCGAGCACGCAGACCTGCCGCGGCTCGTCGCCGGCGGGGGGCTGATGGCGGCCGGGGTCTGGGCCGCCGGCCGCCGGGCCGTCAGTTGAAGTCGAAGCCCCAGGTGCGCCGAGCGTAGCTGTAGGTGACCGGCTTCACCCCGGAGAGCGCGGCGAGCGCAGCGTCGACGCCGCCCGAGCCGTAGCGGTCCTCGAAGGCGGCGATCCGCGCGTCGTAGCCGGCGAGGAGCGCGGCGCGCACGTCGGGCTGGGCGAAGGAGTGCGTGATGGAGTTGCGGCCCATGTCCACGATCTCGTCCCACGAGAGGTGGAAAAGCGTCACCCCCGTGTAGAACTCGTCGGTCAGGTTGGAGTCCCACATGCCGCGGTCGTCGGTGTTCAGGCACACGGGCACCCCGGTGCGGAGGTACTCGGGGAAGGGGTGCGTGGAGAGGTCCGGCACGTAGCCGAGCAGGTGGTTGGAGATCAGGTTGATCTCCACCAGCACCCGGCGCGTCTGCTGGAGCAGCAGCAGCGTGTCGGGGTCGCGGATCAGGTTGACCCCGTGCCCGATGCGCGACGCTCCGAGGAGCAGCGTGTCCCGGATGTGGTTGTCGGGCCCGTCCATCTCGCCCGCGTGGATCGAGAGCGGCAGCGTCGGGTAGCGCGCGCGCAGCGCGCGGAAGGAGTCGAGGAAGCGGGAGGGGTACCCGTGGCCGTTCTCCTCGATGCCGGCCATGTTGAGCCCGACCCAGAGGTCCCTGTGGCCGTCGACGAAGGCGTAAGCGCGCGCGAGCCTCGCCTCCGCGTCGGGAGCGAACCGAAGCACGGTGCGCTGGAAGCGCACCGTGACGCCGGTGGCGACGACGTCGGGCTCGGAGAGCCGGTGGCGAACGAAGGCGACCGCGTCCTCCTCGGGCACCGCCTTGCCGTCGTTGTCCACCATCGCGTCCACGCTGAACTGGGTCTCCAGGTACCCGAGGTGCTCGGCGCCGAAGGCCTTCATGTTCGCGACCAAGAGTTCCGTGCAGACCGGCAGGCTGCTGTTGATCTGCCCCGAGCGGGGAAATACGTGGTAGAAGAACTCCGTGCGTCCGTCGCCCGTGCCGTCCAGCCGGAGCTCCGACATCCAACGGGTGCGCTCGTCCGCGCTCATGTCGGCCAGCGCCACGTACTCGGGCTTCACCGAGTCGGCCAGGGCCTCGTAGGCCTTCCTGCGGATGATGCGCCCGAGCGCCGTCGGATCCACCGCGTCGGCCGGCCCGGGGAAGCGGATCCGGGCGTAGAAGGTGTCGCCCCCGTTTCGGGCCGGGTCGGTGCAGATCGCGTAGATCCACTCGGGCCGGTTCGCGCCGCCGGCATGGTTGTGGAGGTCGCCGCCCTTCGGCATGTCGTAGAGGAGCGCGTACAGCTGCGCGGGGCTCGCCTTGGAGACGAGGGCGTCGAACCGGCCGCCGAAGGTCCCGGAGGCCTTCAGGGCGGCGGGCGCCGCGAAACACAGCAGGGCGAGCAGGATCACGTTCTTGCGGGCGAGCATCGCTCCACGCAAAACACCCGGCGACGCCCGCGCAAGCCCCTAGAGCACGTCGAGGGAGCCCCGGGCTGCGGCGCACAGGCGCTCCAGGCCCGACTGAACCGCCTCGTCCGTAGGGCCCTCGACCAGCAGCCGCAGCTTGGGCTCGGTGCCCGAGTAGCGCACCAGCACCCGACCGCGCGCCCCTAGCTCGGCCTCGAGCGCGCGGACCGCCTCGCTGAGCGCCGGAAGGAGATCGAGGGGGCGCTTCTCGCGCACCGAGAGGGCCGCCGAGCGCTGCGGGAATTTCCTGAGCACGCGCCGCAGCTCCGAGAGCGGCTTGGAGGTGTCGAGCATCACCCCCGCCACCCTGAGCGCCGCGGCGAGCCCGTCACCGGTGGGCCCGAAGTCGAAGCACACGATGTGGCCCGAGGACTCGCCCCCGAGCGTGGCACCCTCCTGGCGCATCCTCTCGGCCACGTAGCGGTCGCCGACGTCGGTGCGCACCACCCGCCCGCCGGCGGCCTCGACCGCGGCGTCGAGACCCAGGTTGCTCTGGACGGTCACGACCAGCGTTCGGCCGGCGAGCGTGCCCTTTCGGAGGGCGTGCGTCGCCAGCACCGCGAGCACCTCGTCCCCGTCGAGGACGCTCCCCTCCTCGTCGCAGAGCACGCAGCGGTCGCCGTCGCCGTCGTGGGCGATGCCGAGGCGGGAGCCCGAGCGGCGCACCAGCGCCGCCAGGGCCTCCGGGTGCTCGCTGCCGACGCCCGCGTTGATGTTGGAGCCGTCGGGCTGGTCTCCGATGCCCACCACGGCCGCCCCCAGGGTCCAGAGCACCGTGGGGCTGGAGCCCGAGGTGGCCCCGTGGGCCGTGTCGAGCGCGACCTTCCAGCCGCCCAGCGCCCGGGCCGGGAGGGTCCGCGCAGCCGCCTCGATGTAACTCTCAAGAACCGCCTCGCCCGGGAGCTCCGGGTCGTCCGCCGCGCGGTGGGGTGCGCACGCCCCGAGCATGGACTCGATCATGGCCTCGTCGGCGTCGCCCAGCTTGCTGCCGTCCGGGCCGAAGAACTTGACGCCGTTGTCCGAGGCCGGGTTGTGCGAGGCCGTGACGACGACGCCCAGGGCGGCCCCCTGGGCCGCGACCGCACGCGACACGGCGGGCGTCGGCACGATCCCGAGCGCATAGGGCCGCGCCCCCGCGCGGACGAGGCCCGCGCCGATGGCTCGGCCAAGCGACGCGCCCGAGGCCCGCGTGTCGCGGCCGATCAGCACCTTTCCGGAGGCGAGCCCCCGGGCAGCCAGCCAGCGGCCCGCGGCCTCGCCGAGGCGACCCACGAACGCCTCGTTGACCACGGGCCCGCCGTAGGGACCGCGCACCCCGTCGGTGCCGAAATACACTCGCTTCATGGCGCCGAGGGGGTCGCGAAAAAGTCCCGGGTCTGCTCGATCTTGCGGGCGACGGCCCCGCCGAGCAGCAGCTCGCGGCACTCGGGGATGGCGCCCGCGACGTCCGGGCGGGAGCCGGTGACCCACAGGGCCACGGCGCCGTTGAGGGCGATCGTGTCGGCGAGGCCCCGGGGGCCGCCCCCAGCCGCGAGCGCGCGCGCCAGCGCGACGTTCGTGGCGACGTCGCCCCCGGCGATGTCGGAAAACGGGGCCCGGACGAGCCCGAGCGACTCGGGCGTCCACTCGGCCCGGAGCGAGCGCAGGCGGCCCACCCCCCGCACGACGTTCACGGTGGCCGAGGTGAGCTCGTCGATTCCGCGGCCGGGCTCGATCACCCCGTGCACGGCGAGCGACGCCGCGGTGCCGAGCTCCTCGAGCGCGCCGGCAAGCTTCTCGACGAGGGGCACCGAGGCGGCCCCGAGGATCACGTGGGCGGGGCGCCCCGGGTTGAGCAGCGGCCCCAGGACATTGAAGACGGTGCGCTGCCCGCGGGCGGCCAGGAGCTTGCGCACCGGGGCGATGCGGCGGAACGCCGGGTGCCAGGCCGGGGCGAAAAAGAACGCGAAGCCGAGCGTCCCCAGGGCCTCGCGCACGCGCGGCGCGGGCGCCTCCAGGTCAACCCCCAGCGCCGCGAACAGGTCGGCGCTGCCGCACTTGGAGGTGATCCCGCGGTTGCCGTGCTTCATCACGGGGGTGCCCGCGCTGGCAAGCACCAGGGTCACCAGGCTCGAGACGTTGAAGCCGCCCGCGTGGTCGCCGCCCGTGCCCACCACGTCGACCGCCCGGGCGGACCACGCAGAGACGCCCGGGTCGAGCGCACGCGTCCGGAAACTCGCGGCGAACGCCGCCACCTCGGCCGAGGTCTCCCCCTTGGCTGCGAGCGCCGAGAGGAACGCGGCCTTGGCCTCGTCGGGGCTGGCGTCCGCGGCAAGCTCGGTGGCCGCCGCCTCCACGTCGGCCGCGGACAGGTCCCGGCCGAGGAGGAGGGCGTCGGTGAGGGCGGAGAGGGATGCCATGCCTAGTATCCTAGGGCGGCCATTCCAAGAAGGGCCGCCGCGGCCACAAGGCAATACAGGCCGAAGTACGTCCAGCGGCCGCGCTCGAGCCAGGACGAGAGCCAGGCGAGGGCGAGGAGGCCGCCGACAAAGCTGCAGGCCATGCCGAGGAGACCCGGGGCGAGCATCGCGCCCACGTGGACGTGCTCCCCGAGCGCCGCGCGTGCCTTGTAGAAGCGCCGCAGCTCCCGGAAGATCACCGGGGGCGTGATGACGACGGCGAGCGCGAAGCTGAACTCCTCGGCCGTGCGGCGGGCCACCCCGCGCAGGAGCGCGGCCGAGATCGTGGTGCCCGAGCGCGACAGGCCCCGGAACGGAAGCACGAGGCCCTGCACCGCCCCCATCAGCCCGGCGTCGCCGAGCGGGATCGGCGCCGAGGCGTCGGAGTTCACGGCGGCCGGCCGGCTCCCCGCCCACAGGATCACGACGCCGCTTGCGGCGACGCTGGCGGCGATCAGCGGCAGGCTGGAGAAGAGCGCCTCGACCGGCCGGCCGGTCGCCCGCTCGAGGGCCCAGAGGATCGGGAGGCCGACGGCCGCGGTGGCCCCCGTGGCGAGGCAGACGCCCACCAGGGCCCTGCGGAGACTCTCGGCGCTGGAAAAAAATCGCTGGCGCCAGGATTTCCAGAAATATGCGACCACGGCGAACATCGTGCCGGCGTGCAGCATCACGAGGAGGAAGGTCATTTCTGGGCTCGAGGGATCTAGTCTCATGAGTTTCTCTGCCGCAATGACATGCGCAGAACTTGAGACGGGAAGAAGCTCGGCGGCACCCTGCACGAGCCCGAGGATCACGATTTGGAGCACGGTGGGTGACATGGAGAAGCTCCTTGGTATGCTAGCCGGCCTAGGGTACAAGACTTGTATCAGGCGAGTGTGCGCTTGACGGAACGCCTCGGTGGCCTTTAAACGGTCAACCTTTAACCCCCTTCCACATGGCCAATCCTAAACGCAAGCAGTCCAAGCGCCGCAGCGCCAACCGCCGGGCAGCCAACGCTTTCATCGCTCCCGAGTTCGCCCGGGACCCGTCCGATGGCAGCCTCGTGAGGCCCCACCGGGTGAATCCCAAGACCGGAACCTACCGCGGCCGCCAGGTCCTCAACGTCGAGGTCTAAGCTTCGACCGTCCTTTCAAAGGCGGTAAGCGTTCATGGCCCCCGGATCCACCGGAAGAATCGCGGTCGACGCGATGGGAGGCGACATGGGCCCCAGCGAGGTCGTCGCCGCCGTCAAGCTTGCGTTCGAACAGAACGCCCACCTGAACCCGATCACCTTGGTCGGGGACCAGGCCGTGCTCGAGCCCCTGCTGTCCCAGAACGGCTTCAAGCTCGGCGAGCGCGTCTCGATCCTGCACTCGACGGAGGTCATCCGCATGGATGACAAGCCCCTGATGGCCCTCAAGAAGAAGCGCGACAGCTCCATGGTGCGCGCGATCGAGCTGGTGAAGGCCGGCGAGGCCAACGTGGTCGTCAGCTGCGGAAACACCGGCGCCCTCATGGCCTGCGGCACCCTGCGCCTGAGGACGATGGAGGGCGTGGCCCGCCCCGCCCTGGCCGCGGTCGTCCCGCGCGAGGGGGGCCATTTTGTCCTGATCGACGCCGGGGCCAACCCCGAGCCGAAACCCGACCATCTCGTCCACAACGCGATCCTGGGCAGCCACTACTGCCGTGTGATGCTCGGGATCCCCTCGCCCCGCGTCGGCCTGATGTCGATCGGCACCGAGGACGGGAAGGGCAACACGCTGATCACCGAGACCAACGAGCTTCTGAAGCGGGTCGACGGCATCATCAACTATGTCGGGCCGATCGAGGGCTTCCAGGTGTTCGCCGAGCACGTCGACGTGGTGGTCTGCGACGGCTTCGTCGGGAACATCATGCTCAAGAGCTGGGAATCGCTCGAGAAGTTCATCCGCGGCATGCTGCGCGAGGAGCTCCAGGCGAACCTCCTGCGCCGCACGGGGGCCTTCCTCTCCATGGGGGCCTTCGCGGCCCTGAAGGACCGCATCAACCCGGAGCGCTACGGGGGCGCCCCCCTCCTGGGGCTCAACGGCAACATCCTGAAGGCGCACGGCTCCTCGAACCGCAACGCGATCAAGAGCGCCATACGGGCGGCCGGGGAGATCATCAAGGCGGACATGAACCAGCGCATGGAGGCGGACATAGCCAAGGCCAACGAGCTCCTGCTCGCTCCCGCGAAATAGGCCCCGGCATGTCGACGCGCTCCACGGTCATCCTAGGCACCGGCTCGTACGCCCCGAAGCAGATCCTCACCAACGAGGACCTCTCGAAGATGGTGGACACCTCCGACGAGTGGATCCGCGCGCGCAGCGGCATCCGCGAGCGCAGGATCGCGGCGCCCGACGAGGCGACCTCGGACCTGGCGGTCCACGCGGCTCGCCTGGCGCTCGAGGACGCGGGCCTGCCGGCCTCGGAGATCGACCTGGTCATCGTCGCTACGATCACGCCCGACTACCCGATGCCGTCGACGGCCTGCGTGGTGCAGAGCAAGCTCGGGATCAAGAGCTCGGCGGCCTGCTTCGACGTGAACGCCGCCTGCTCGGGCTTCATCTACGCGCTCGACACGGCGTGCGCCATGATCTCCTCCGGCCGGTACAAGAAGGCGCTCGTGATCGGCGCCGAGAAGCTCTCCTCGGTGGTCAACTGGAAGGACCGCGGGACGTGCCTGCTCTTCGGCGACGGGGCCGGGGCGGCGGTGGTCGGGGCCGGGCACCAGTCCGGCACGGGCCTCCTGGGGACCCGCCTGGGGGCCCTGGGCGACGACACCGAGCTGTTGTTCATCCCGGCCGGCGGCAGCCGCACGCCCGCCTCGGCCAAGTCCGTGGCCGCCGGCGACCACTTCATCAAGATGAAGGGCAAGGAGGTCTTCAAGCTGGCCGTGCGCGTGATGGAGGAGGCGGCCCGCGATATATTGGAACAACACGGGCTCTCGGCGAATCAGATCGGTCTGGTGATACCCCATCAGGCCAACCTGCGCATCATCGACGCCATCGCCCAGTACCTGGAGCTGCCCGTCGAGCGGTTTTTCGTGAACGTCGACCGCTACGGAAACACCTCGGCCGCCTCGATCCCGATCGCGCTTGACGAGGCCCGAAGGGTCGGCCGCATCAAGCGCGGGGACGTGACGCTGCTCGTCGCATTCGGGGCAGGCTTGACCTACGGTAGCGCCCTGATTCGCTGGTGATTTCCGTCCCTATGCCGATTCCTTTTCTCCGCCGCGCCTTGATCCCCATGGGGGCTGCGGTGGCGCTTGCTCTTAGCTCCTCCTCCCGTCTGGCGGCCGACCTCGTGTGGGCCCCGGATTCCGGCTGGAAGGTGGAGGGGGGCGCGCTCGCCGGGCTGACCGGCTCCCAGGGAACCCAGGCCCTCGACCTGATGAACCGGGCGAGGCACGACGAGGACCGCGGCCATAAGGGCTCGGCCATCAGCACGTACGAGAAGGTGGCCAAGAAGTACCCGGGCTCGGTCTACGCCCCCGAGGCGCTCTACCGGGCGGGGGTGCTCCTCGAGGGCCGCAAGCAGTACTATTCGGCCTTCACCGACTTCCAGTCCGTCCTGCGCCGCTACCCGAACACGAAGCGCTTCAACGACGTGATCGGCGAGCAGTACCGGATCGCCTCGGCGCTGCTGAACGGCAACCACAACCGCATCTGGGGCTGGATCCCGAGCTTCGCCAACCGCACCAAGGGCATCGAGTACTTCGAGGTCATCCTGCTGAACGCCCCCTACAGCGACTATGCGCCGCTCGCCCTGATGGACGTCGCCCGCGGCTTCCAGTACGAGAAGAGCCTGCCCGACGCGATCGACGCCCTCGACCGCCTCGTCAACACCTACCCGCAGAGCGTGCTGGCGCCGGTCGCCTACCTGAAGCTCGGCGACCTCCACGCCTCGCTCAGCGACGGCCCCCAGTACGACCAGGCCTCGACCAAGGAGGCCATGACCTACTACGAGGACTACATGATCCTCTTCCCGGGCGACACCAACATCCCGGCCGCGGCCGCGGGCGTCGACAAGATGAAGACCATCCTCGCCCGGAGCAAAATCTACATCGGCGACTTCTACTTCTTCAAGCGCCTGAACTTCGCGGCGGCGCGGGTGTTCTACAACGAGGCGATCACGGCCTACCCGGACTCGGCCCCCGCCCAGCTCGCGCGCAAGCGCCTGGCCGACGTCGACGCCAAGGCCGCCAAGTTCGCGGTGGCGCCCGGCACCCCCAAGCCGAAAAAGCGGTTCTGGCTCTTCTAAGCCGGCAGCGGGGGCACCTATGACGCGCGTGTGGAGCCTTCTCTTCGCCACCGCGCTGCTCACCCAGGGCTGCGCGAACTACCAGCTGGGGACCAGCGCGGTGCAGACCTTCGGGACGCTCTACATCGCTCCCGCCCAAAACAAGACGTCGGTCCCGCAGAGCCAGGCGCTCGTCAGCACCCTCGTGCGCGAGGCCTTCATCCGGGACGGGCGCGTCTCGGTGGTCGACAGCAAGGCCGAAGCCGACGCGACCCTCGAGGTGACCCTCGTCGGCTACCGCCGCCAGAACGCCGGCAACCGCGAGGACGACAACGGACTCGCGCGCAAGTTCACGCTCCACCTGACCGCGAGCGTCAGCCTGCGCGACAACCGCTCCGGCCGCATGCTCTTCGAGGCGCGGCAGGTCGAGGTCACCCGGGAGGCCTTCACCGACAACGGCCTCGGAAACGTCCCGTTCGGAACGAGCAACGACCAGCTGCAGTCCGAGTACAACACCCTCCCCCTCCTCGGCCAGTCGCTGGCCGACAAGGTGACCCACGCGGTCCTTGACGTCTGGTGAGGCGCCGGCCGGCCACACCCCCATGAAGCCCCCCCTCCTAGCCCCCTCGCTCCTCGCGGGCGACCCCGGCGCCCTGGCGGCGAGCGCCGCCGTACCCGCGGCGCTCGGCCTCGAGTGGCTGCATGTGGACATCATGGACGCGCACTTCGTGCCCAACCTCTCGTTCGGGCCCGGGACGGTGGCCGCGCTGCGCCGTCACGGTTCGCGCCAGTTCCTGGACACCCATCTCATGATGACGGAGCCCCACCGCTACGTGGAGGCCTTCGCCAAGGCCGGATCGAGCCGGCTCACGATCCACGTCGAGCCGGGCTACGACCAGGCGGGGACACTGAGCGCGATCCGCGGCCACGGCTGCTCGGCCGGCATCGCGCTCAACCCGGGGACGCCGATCGAGGCCGTCGAGCCCTTCCTTAAGGACGTCGACCTGGTCCTCGTCATGACCGTGCAGCCCGGCTTCGGCGGCCAGGCGTTCCGGGCGGACACCCTGCCCAAGATCGCGCAGGTGCGCCGCTGGAGGTCCGAGCGCGGCCTCGACTTCCGGATCGAGGTCGACGGGGGCATCGATGTCGCGACCGCCCGGCTCTGCCGGGCCGAGGGCGCCGACACCTTTGTCGCCGGCACGTCCTTCTTCGCGTCCGAGGACCGCGCCGCATTCGCGGCCGCCTTCGCGGCGCTCTAGGTCCCCCCGGGGCGTCGGCGCTCTTGAGTCGCCGGGGGCACCCGCCCAGAGTCGCGGCGCCGCATGCGCCCGCCGCCCGCCCCCCCGCTTCTCGAACGAGCCTGGATCGCCCCGGCGGGCGTGGCGCTCCTCTGGACCCTCGCCCTGGGCGGCTGGTCGCCGACCCCGCAGGACGGCATCGATTTCGTGCGCTTCTACCAGCCCTACCAGCACCTGCTGCGGGAAAGCGTGCTGCGCGGGGAGATCCCCTGGTGGAATCCGTATTCGAGCCTCGGACGGCCATTCGTGGCCGACCTGCAGGTGGCGGCGCTCTACCCCTCGACGCTCCTTGTACTGGCCCTCGGTCCCTGGGCGGGCTGGATCGCGGGCACCTGGGCGCACGGGGTCGTGGGCGCCGAGGGGTTTCGCCGCCTGGCCCGATGGGCCGGGGCCTCGCCCCCGTCGGCGCTCGGCGCCGCGGCCGCCTACCTCTTCAGCGGGCCGGCGCTCGCGCGCATGCAGGAGGGCGAGATCAACTACGTCTACGCGCTCTGCTTCGTGCCCTGGGTCCTGTGGCTGTCGGCAGGCCTCGGGCAGGCCCCCACCCGCCGCGCCTGGGCCGCCCTCGCGTGCGTGTTCGCGCTCCAGCTTTGGTGCGGTCACCCCCAGATCTTCTGGTTCTCGGCGGTGGGCTCGGGGCTGTTCACGAGCGGCCTCCTTGCGTCCCCGCCCTGGCCTGCGGCGGGGCTTCGCTGGGTGCGCACGGAACTCCTGCTCGTCTCGGCGAGCCTCGCGTCCCTGGGGCTGCTCGGCTTCGCGCTCCTGCCGCTCCTTGAACTCGCGGCCCAGAGCAACCGGGCGCAGCCCAACCTCGCCTTCTCAGGGGCCTTCGCGATGGGGGGACCCCAGTGGATGTCGCTCCTATGGCCGTCGGGCGGGGCCTTCGGCATCAACTGGGAGTACAATATCTTCACCGGGCTCACGGTCGCGGCCGCGGGCTTGGTGGCCCTCTGCAGGCTGCGGGAGCCCGCGATGCGGGCGGCCGCGGCGATGGCCGCGGGTGCCGCCATCCTGGCGGCGGGACCGGCCACCGTGGTCTTTTCCCTCCTTTACCGAATCCTGCCGGGGATGAGCAGCTTCCGGGTGCCGGCGCGCGCGGCGGCGCTCGTGACCGTGGCCCTGATCCTGGGGGCCGCCGCCTTCGCGGGACGCCCACAAGGCGGCCGCTCTCGCCTCGCCGTCATGGGACTGCTCGCGGCCGCCTTCGCGGGCTTTGTGGCGTTCGCCCTCGGCTTTGCCCACTCCGCGGCGGGGCTCGGGACGCAGGCCGGGCTTTGCGTCGTGGCGGCCCTCGGCTGGTGGCTCTGGACCGGTGAGCGCGCGCCGCGCTCGGGAATCCTGCGCGTGCTCGGGCGGGGCGTGCTGCCCGCCGCCCTCGCGAGCGAGCTTGTCCTGTCGCTCCACGGCATGAAGGAGCTCTATGTGTTCCAGACCGAGTTCCCGCTCGAGACCGTGGTCGTCGGCGCGGTTCGACCGCCGGGCGCCGCGCGCTCCGTCGCACCCGAGCGGGTGTGCGTGGACTCGACCGTCTTCCGCGAGAACGCGGGCATGATCTACCACGTGGCAAGCGTCGTGGGCTACGAGTCGCTCTCGCTTGGGCGGGTCTGGGACTACCTGCACCGCGCCATCGGCGGCGATCCCTCGCACCCCTACAGCACGATTCCCGACGGGCACATCTATGCGGCCGCGCCCGGGCTTCACGCGTTCAGCCTCGAGGAGAGTCTGCCGATCGGCGGCAGCGAGCTCTTCCTCGACCGGCATCCGGACCCCCGGGCCTACCTGGTTCCCCGAATGCGCGTCGTCGCCGACAGCCAGGCGGCGATCTCCGCCATGGCGGCCGGCGCCGATTTCCACCGGGAGGCGCTGGTCGAGGCCCCCTATGCGGTCGGTTTGCGACCCGACGCGGACCGGCCCGCCGGCACGAGCCGGATCAGCGGCTTCGGCCTGAACGACGTAGACCTCGAGGTCGAGAGCCCGGGGCGCGCCCTCCTCGTGGTGGCCGAGGCCTGGTACCCGGGCTGGCGCGCCGAGGTGCGCGGGGTCCCGGTCGCCTGCGTGCCGGTGAACGCCTGGATGCGGGGAATCGAGGTGCCGGCCGGACCCTCGCACGTGCACCTGCATTTCCACCAGGGCGGGCTGGCCGCCGGCCTGCTCCTATCGGCCGCGGCTGCGCTGGGCGTGGGGCTCATCGGCTGGGGCGGGCGCAGGCCCGCCGGCCCTATTCGTCCCGCGGACGACCCCGGTGCGCCTTGACGGCGGCCCGGTGCTTCTTCGACTCGATCATGCGGGCCTTCTGGCCCCGGCTCTTCTGGCGGGTGCGGCGCTGGGCGCGCTCCCGCTCCTCCTGGGCCGCGGCCGCGAGCAACCGACGCCTCGCCTCGAGCTTCTCGCAGAGCTCGGTCCACGCCCGAATCCGGTTGGCCGCCTGCGAGCGCTCCTGCTGCGAGCGCACCTCGACGCCCGTCGGGCGGTGCCGCAGGCGCACGCAGGACGAGGTCTTCTGGAGCTTCTGGCCGCCGTGCCCGGACCCCAGGATGAAGCTCTCCTGCACGTCCGCCATGCGTGTCCCCAAGGCGGCCAGCCGGGCCTCGAATTCCGCGTTCACGGGGCTCGCTTCGTCATGGCGGGCTCACCAGGGAAAGCTCCCGCCAGTCGATCTGCTGGAGGGGGTTGCCGCGGAAGCCCTTCAGGAGCGGGTGGACCAGCTGGCACTGGTTCAGGAAGTAGAGCGGCGCGTAGGGCGCCTCCTCGCTTATCAGGCGCTCCATCACGTCGACGGCGGCCGTGTGCTGCGCCGTGGTCGTCGCCTGCTCGGCCGCGGAGAAGGCGGCGTCGAACTCGGGACTGGACCAGTTGACCATGTTGGACGGGGTCCCGCTCCGCGCAGTCGTGAGCATCAGCTCGGGGCTCTGCATCGAGTAGAAGTAGCCCGAGATGCCGACCTGATAGTCGAAGGCGTGGAACGAGTTGATGGCCACCTTGGGCTCCTGCTGGACGATCTCTACCCGGATGCCGAGCTCGCGCAGCCACACCTGCTGGAGGGCCTCCGCCATCAAGGCGTCCGTGCCCGAATTGCGGGCCAGGAACTCCACCCGGGGGAACCCCACCCCACCCGGATAGCCCGCCTCGGCCAGCAGGCGCCGTGCGAGCGCCGGGTCGTGGTCGGCGAAGGCGGGCGGCGTGTAGCCCCCGGTCCCCGGCCGGGTGAGCGAGTGCGCGGGCGTGCCCGAGTCATGGAGCACCTTGGGGACCAGCTCCTCGCGGTCGATCGCAAGCGCGAAAGCGCGGCGCACCGCCACCTTGTCGAAGGGCGCCCGGTGGGTGTTGAAGGGGACAAACCAGGTGGCAAGGAGGGGCGTGACCGTGTAACCCGAGCCCGCCTGCGCGCGATAGCTGGAAATCTTGCTGAGCGGTACGCGGTAGGTGATGTGGAGGCCCCCCGTGCGGAAGAGGCGCTCCTCGGTGTCGGGATTGTCCGTGGGGAAGAACCGGATCTCCGAGAGCCGCACGTGCGCACGGTCCCAGTAATAGGGGTTCCTGACCACCGTCACGTTGGCGTTCTGCTGCCAGCTCTTCAGCATGAAGGCGCCGTTGCTCACGTGATTGCCCGGCCGCGTCCAGGGCGTGCCCGGAGCCAAGCCGCCCCCGAAGCGCTCGACCACCGCCTTGGGGACGGGCATCATCGGTGCGAGGCCGAGCACGTAGAGGATGTAGGGGGTCGGGTGCCCGAGCCTCAGCTGCAGCGTATGCGGGTCGAGGGCGCGTACCCCGACCGAGTCTGCCGACGGGTTGCGCCCGTTCTGGTAGTCGTACGAGCCATCGATCGCGTAGCCGCTGTCGGCCGTGATGCAGCCGATCGAGGGCGTGAAGACCCGCCTAAACCCGTACTCGAAGTCGCCGGCCGTCACCGGGGAGCCGTCCGACCAGCGGGCGTCGGAGCGAAGATGGAAGGTGTAGGTGCGCTGGTCCGGGGAGATGTCCCAGCGCTCGGCGACCCCCGGCAGGATCCCCTGTCCGTCTATCGCGATATTGACCAGTCCCTCGAAGAGCGCGCTCTCGATATTGGACTCCACCGCTGCCGCCATGATATTCGGGTCAAGGTTGTCGGGCTCGCTGCCGTTGCCAAAGAGCAGGATGCCCTGGCGGGCGCTCGACACCACGGGCGGCTCCTGCCGGGAGCACGAGGCCCCGGCAAGCGCCGCAGCTAGGAGCAGGCACAGGCGCGCGCGCGGGGAGATGGGAGGCAAATTCATGGATTGAAACAACCCTTCCCCGACTATCCACACTTTTAGCAGGCTCTGCCAACGGTCAATTGACGTTGCCCGCAAAGCGCCCCTTGGGGGCGCCGGCGGCCCGTTTCGCGCGGAGGTCTCACCGGCGCACTCGAGCTCAAGGAGCTATTGAAGCCGGAGATCCGCGGGCTTCGTGGTTACCTTTTGACTAAGTGCGGTCGGCTGACCCTACTGCAGTGCCATGATACCGCATATCATGCAGTGGATGGCTGCCGGCGGGATTCCCGCGCTGCTCGGAGGGGTAAAGGGTGGTTTTAACTTCCCTCCGGGCCCTTCTGGCACTCCCTCCCCTCCCACCCCCTATACCCCTCCTGCCCCTCCTCCTCCCTACCAGCCGACCCTCACGGAACAGCAAATGATCGCGGCGATGAAGCAGGAGGCCGCGGAGGCGCAGCAGGAGGCCGCGGAACAGACTGACGTCGTAGAAACCGCCGAACAGACTTCCGGAGGCCCCACCGCTGAGGAGGTCGCTGCCGCCGAGCAGGAGGCAGCTCAGGTCTCGCAGGCCGCCGAAACGACGACCTACAACAGCGCCGGAGGACAGACGAATGCCCTGCAGACCCTCGAGCAAAACGAGCAGACTTTGGGCCAGATCGCCGAATCCGCCGAGGCAAGCGGCCAGGGTTTGACGCCCGCCGAGAGCGCCCAGGTTCAGGCGATCTCCTCCGAGGATGCCCAGGCAGGCGGCGACGTCGCCCAGAGCGTCATGAACGCGGCGGGTGTGGAGACTCCGGTTCAGCCGCCCGTTCCCCCGGCGTCGGATGGCCCCGCCGCGCCGACCGGCGGTGATTCGCAGGGCGGCGGCGACACGCCGGACGGAGGCTCCGACTAGGGTCCGCTCTTCGCGAGCTTCTCGGCCCGACGGTAGTTCGCCCGGAAGGTCTCGCCCAGGTCCCTTGCAAGTACGACGGCGTCCACTTGGTTCTTGGAGCCGAGCCCCTTCTTGATGCGGCCGAGGGCCTGGTCGTAATCGACCGCCGAGAGGTCCTGGAGGACGGCCAGCGCGCGACCCCGGGCGGGCTCGGGCGCCGCGATCACGGCCTTCCACGCCGAAGCCAGGTCGGCGTGAGTGTCCTCGGTCATGACCCGGATGATGAAGGAGAGCTCCGAGAAGAGCATACTCGTCCACTCGTCATGGTGGACGAGCATGGCCTTTTGGGAATAGGGGTCGACCTCGGGGTCGCTCCGGTAGGCCCGCCACGCCTTCTCGTCGTAGAAGTCCCGGCGCACGGGCAGCCGCCGCAGCGCGAACTCCGAGGGCCCTCCCGGGGTTCCCGTGCGGAAGTCCCAGAGCTTCTGGCCGTCGAGCGAGAGCACGTACTCCATGAAGGCGAGCGCCACCTTCGGGTGGGGTGCCCCTCGCAGGAGCGCGATCGGATCGACCGAGTATGCCGAGCCCCCCTCGGGCGACACGTAGCCCAGGCGCTCGCTGCCGCGCCTGCGCACCGCCTCCTGCTGCTCCCTCCCGTAGAAGTCGATGCACATGCCCGCGGCGCAGTCGCCCGCGGCCACGTCGATCGGCGGCTTCTGCGAGGTGTCGGTAAAGTACCGGGCGTTGGCGCCCACGAGCTGGAGCAGGCGGAGGCCAGCGATCCAGCCCTCCCGCACGGCCCGCGGCGTGAGCGCCGCGTCGCCGGATCCCGGGTTCGCAATCCGAAGCGCCTCCAGCCGCAGCTCGATCTGCTGCTGGATCACGTTCTCGAAGGCGGCTGCAATCGACCCGCTCTTGGTCGGGTCGCACATGCCGATCTGCCCGAGGTAGCGGGGATCCGTGAGGTCGGACCACTGGGAGGGCCCGTGCGCGAAGCCGAGGCGGGCCAGGGCGTCGCGGTTGTAGAGGATGCCGTAGCAGCTGAGCACCGAGCCGTACCAGAGGCCGTTCCGGTCAAAGTACTCCTCGCCACCGAAGTCCCGCGGGAACGCGGCCGGCGCGAACCAGTCGGGATGGAGGGCGCGGATGCCCGAGTCGACGAGGCGCCCGGCGCGCGCCTGCTTCACGAAGTCGTAGGGGCCGCCCCCGAAAAAGAGGTCGATCCCGCAGCCCGCCCGGGAGGCAAGGAACGCGGCACGGGCCTCCTTGGCCTGGGCCGAGGCGTCGGCCGGCAATCGGCCGTTCTGGAAGCCCGCCTGCACGTCGCTGCTCCACGCCCGCCCCGGCTGGGACGTCCATAGGTTGCGGAACGACGCCACGTACTCGCCCTCGAGGTAGCGGGCGATCTCGCTCGTGCCACCGATCATGCGCCAGTCGAGGAACACCGTGCGGCCGGTCCGGGCATGGTACCACTCGCGGAAGCCCAGGGAGAACTCGTGCCGGATCGCCTCGTTGTGCGGCGTGATGATGACGAGCGTGTCGTCGGCCTGGGTGGCGCCCGACTGCCGGGGGCGAAGGGCGAACGGTACGGCCAGCGTGATCGCCAGGCCGAGGACGATGACGACCCTTTTGAGCACGGCTCCCGGGGGCCTAGGCCTGGAGGACCACCACGTCGTCGGGGGCGATCCCGGCGAAGAGCTCGGCGGGGCCGGAGCGGTCGGCCAGGCGCGGGTTGAGCTCGAGCACCTTGAGCGTCGCGCCCCCCGTGACGAAGTCGTACTGGGCGTTCTCGCCCAGGTAGACCGAGCTGCCGATGCGGCCGGCGACCGCGTTCACGGCGGCCCGCGTGGACGAGAGGCTCCAGCACTCAGGCCGGGTGGACAGGGTCACGGCCGAGCCGGGCACGAGCGTGGCCGAGGGGTCGCCCTGGACGCCCCGGAACTCCCCGATCGCGGTGGACACGGTCAATTGCCCGGCGTACGACGAGACGAGCGTGCCCGGGATGAAGTTCGTCTCGCCGATGAAGTCGGCCACGGTCTTGCGGGCCGGCCTGCGGTAGATTTCCTGGGGGGTGCCCACCTGCAGGATATGGCCACTGTCGAGGATCGCCATGCGGTCGGACACCGAGAGCGCCTCCTTCTGGTCGTGGGTCACGTACACCGTCGTCAGCTTGAACTCCTTGCAGACCCGGCGGATCTCGGTGCGCATCTCCAGGCGCAGCTTGGCATCCAGGTTGGAGAGCGGCTCATCGAGGAGGAGGCACCTCGGCCGGATGACGAGGGCGCGGGCCAGGGCGACCCGCTGCTGCTGGCCTCCGGAGAGCTGGTTCGGGCGCCGCGAGGCGTAGGCCTGCATGCGCACCGACTCGAGGGCCTCCCCCACCTGGGTCGTGATTTCGGCGCGGGGCAGACGCCGCTCCTCGAGGCCGAAGGCCACGTTCTCGGCGACCGTCATGTGCGGCCAGAGGGCGTAGCTCTGGAACATCATGCCCGTGTTGCGCTTATGCGGGGCGAGGCGCGTCACGTCCTCGTCCCCGAAGAGGATCCGGCCCGAATCGGGGATATAGAAGCCCGCCAGGCAGCGCAGGAGGGTCGTCTTGCCGCAGCCGCTCGGCCCCAGGAGGAAGAAGAGCTCGCCGGCCTGGATCGTAAGGTCGAGGTCCGCCAGGGCCGTCACTGGCCCGAAGCGCTTGGTCAGCTTCTGGATGCCAATGGAGATCATGGGCTAGGGGCGCTCACGGTCCTCGACGCAAGGAGGGCGGGCGCCGATGTCAAAAGAAATGCGGGGTGCAGATTCCGGGGCCCGCGTGCGTAACGGTTTGCGTCCCCAGCAGCGCTTTGCCTGTCTGGACGTCCCGACCATGCCGACCCCCCGGAAGACCCCCGCCATCCACCCCGACCTCGAGAGCGTGATGTTCACGCAGGCACAGATCAAGAAGCGGGTCCGCGGGCTCGGGGCGGAGCTGAAGAAGACGTACGGCAACGGCGAGTTCACCATCGTCTCGATCATCAACGGGGCGGTGATGTTCACGGCCGACCTGATGCGCGAGATCGACAACCCGGTGCGCCTGGACTGCATCCGGATCGCGAGTTACGGCAGCCGCACGAAGTCGGTCGGCACCCCGGAGATCGTCCACAGCCTGAACATCGACGTGGCCAAGCGCCACGTGCTCCTGATCGACGACATCCTGGACACGGGCAAGACGATCACGCTCGTCTCCGGCCTCATCCGCAAGCTGAACCCCGCGAGCCTCCACACCTGCGTCCTCCTGGACAAGCAGGGACGCCGGGAGGTCCCCTTCGAGGCCGACTTCGTCGGGTTCAAGATCCCGGACAAGTTCGTCGTCGGCTACGGCCTCGACTTCGCCGAGCGCTACCGGAACCTGCCCTGCATCGGGGTCCTCAGCGCGCGCCTGCAGAACTCCCACGAGTGGTCCTAGGGCGGCGCCCCGCCACCTTGGCCATGCGGCGCACGCCGCCGCTTCGAAGCGCGTCGATCTGGTCGCGGATCACCGCGGCCTTCTCGAACTCGAGCCGCCCGGAGGCCTCCCGCATCTCCTCCTCGAGCTCAGCGATCACGGCCTCGACGTCCTCCGGGCTGTCCGAGACCGCCGCCTCCGGCTTCTCGCCCGAGCCGTCGTAGGTGTGCAGGCTCGCCTGCGCGCCGCGCTTCACGCTGCGGGGCACGATGCCGTGCGCGGTGTTGTAGGCGATCTGCTTCTCGCGGCGCGCCCGCGTCACCTCGAGCGTGCGCGCGATGGACGCGGTGATGGTGTCGGCGTAGAAGATCACGCGGCCCTTCTCGTGGCGCGCCGCGCGGCCGGCCGTCTGGATCAGGCTCGTCTCGCTCCGAAGAAAGCCCTCCTTGTCCGCGTCCAGGATCGCGACCAGCGCCACCTCGGGCAGGTCGAGGCCCTCCCGCAGCAGGTTGATGCCCACCAGTACGTCGAAGTTGCCGAGGCGCAGGTTGCGCAGGATCTCGATGCGCTCGATCGTGTCGATGTCCGAGTGCAGGTACTCGACGCGCACCTTGGCCTCGCGCAGGAACGCCGTCAGGTCCTCGGAGAGGCGCTTGGTGAGCGTCGTGACGAGCACGCGCTCGCCCGCGGCCGCGGCGGCCTTGATCTCGCCGATCAGGTCCTCGACCTGGCCCTTGATGGGCCGGATCGTGATCTCGGGGTCCAGGAGGCCGGTCGGGCGGATCACCTGCTCGGCGACGACAGCCGAGCGCTGGACCTCGTAGGCGGCGGGGGTCGCCGACACGTAGAGCGTCTGGCCCGACTCCTGGTCGAACTCGGCCATGCTCTGGGGCCGGTTGTCGAGGGCCGACGGCAGCCGGAAGCCGAAGTTGACGAGCGTCTGCTTGCGCGCCCGGTCGCCGTTGTACATGCCCCCGATCTGCGGCACCGTGGCGTGGCTCTCGTCGATCATCAGGAGGTAGTCCTCGGGGAAGAAGTCGAGGAGGCAGTACGGGCGCTCGCCGGGCTTTCGGCTGCCGAAGTGCAGCGAGTAGTTCTCGATCCCGTTGCAGAAGCCCATCTCCTGGAGCATCTCGAGGTCGTAGTTGGTGCGCATCTGGATGCGCTGGGCCTCGAGGAGGCGCCCCTGCGACTCGAACCACGCCACGCGCTCCTTGAGCTCGGCCCGGATGGAGGCGATGGCGGGCGCCAGCGAGCCGCGCGTGCGCACGTACTGGTTGGCCGGGTAGAGGTCGAACTTGTCCAGGGTGCGCAGCACCTCGCCCGTCAGGGGGTCGAACTCGCTGATGTCCTCGACCGTGTCCCCGAAGAACTCGACCCGCAGCCCGTGCTCCAGGTAGGCCGGCATCACGTCCACCACGTCCCCCCTCACCCGGAAGCGCCCGGGCTTCAGCTCGTAGTCGTTGCGCGCGTAGATGTTGTCAACCAGGCGCTCGAGGAAGACGTTGCGGCCGAGCTCGGCGCCGCGCCGCAGCTCGATGCGAAGCTCCGTGAAGTCCGCGGGCGAGCCCAGGCCGTAGATGCAGGACACGCTCGCCACCACGATCACGTCGCGGCGGCTGACGAGCGAGCTTGTGGCCGAGATGCGCAGGCGCTCGATCTCCTCGTTGATCGAGGAGTCCTTCTCGATGAAGGTGTCGCTCGAGGGGATGTAGGCCTCGGGCTGGTAGTAGTCGTAGTAGCTCACGAAGTACTCGACGGCGTTCTCCGGGAAGAACGCCTTGAACTCTGAGAAGAGCTGCGCCGCCAGCGTCTTGTTGTGGCAGATGATCAGGACCGGCCGCTCGCAGCGGGCGATCACGTTCGCCATGGTGAACGTCTTGCCGGAGCCGGTCACCCCGAGGAGCGTCTGGAAGCGGTTGCCGGCGCCGATCGAGCGCACGAGGGTCTCGATCGCCTCGGGCTGGTCGCCGGTCGGCTGGTAGTCGGAGACGAGCTTGAAAAGCATGGTCAACCCCTACGCCATGGGGCATAATTTCGCCATGTCAAAGGCCGTTGTTTCCTCCCTCTACGATTCGGAGGTCTTCAGGATGGCGTGCCGGCAGTTCGACCAAGCTGCCGACGCGATCAACCTGCCGGACACCCTTCGGGATCGCACCAAATACCCCCGCCGCTGCCTGGCGGTCTCGCTGCCCATCCGACGGGATGACGGGAGCGTGACCGTGTTCGAGGGCTACCGCGTCCAGCACAACCTCTCGACCGGCCCGTCCAAGGGCGGCGTGCGCTTTCACGAGAAGGTGACGCTCGGCGAGGTGGCCGCCCTCTCCATGTGGATGAGCTGGAAGTGCTCGCTCGTGGGGCTTCCCTACGGCGGAGCCAAGGGCGGCGTGATCGTGAACCCCCGCGAGCTCTCGCCCACGGAGCTCGAGCACCTCGCGCGCCGCTACATGCAGGAGCTGGTGGGCTTCGTCGGGCCGCAGCTCGACATCCCCGCGCCCGACCTCGGCACGAACGAGCAGATCATGGCGTGGATGATGGACACCTACTCGAGCCACGTCGGCCACATCACGCCCGCCGTCGTGACCGGCAAGCCGATCGCGCTCGGCGGCTCGCAGGGGCGTCGCGAGGCCACCGGGGTCGGTGTCGCCTACCTCGTCCGCAAGTACCTGGAGGACCTGAGCCTGCCGATCGAGAAGGCCACGGTCGCCATCCAGGGCTTCGGCAACGTCGGGGGCGAGGCGGCCCTCGCGCTCACCTCGATGGGCGCCCGCGTCGTCGCGATCTCCGACTACACGGGGGCCCTCTACAACGCGGCCGGCATCGACGTGAAGAAGGCGCTCGCCTACGTGCAGTACGCCGGCGTGCTGAAGGACTTCGACGGGGCCGATCCGATCACGAACGAGGAGCTGCTCGAGCTCGAGTGCACCGTGCTCGTGCCCGCCGCCCTGGAGCGCGTGATCCACCAGGACAACGCCGCGCGCCTGAAGTGCCGCGTGCTGGCCGAGGCCGCGAACGGTCCCACCACCAACGAGGCCGACCGCATACTCGAGGCGCGCGGCGACATCGAGGTGATCCCGGACGTGCTCTGCAACTCGGGCGGCGTCATCGTCTCCTACTTCGAGTGGCTGCAGAACCTGCAGAGCTACTACTGGGACAAGGGCGAGGTGCTCGCGAAGCTGACGGTGATGCTCGACCGCGCAAAGGACGCGGTCGAGTACCAGAAGCGCAAGTTCAAGTTCAGCCGCAGGCTGGCGGCGCTGACGCTCGGCATCGAGCGGGTCGCCGAGGCGAAGCAGAAGCGCGGACTGTTCCCGTAGGCGCTAGAGGAGTCCGGGCACCGCGGAGAGCGACGTGACGAAGGCCCGGGCCGAGCGGCGGACCCGCTCGCGGGCGACGAAGCCGCCGTAGCCGATGAAGTCGTCGGCCGCCGGCAGCGACTCCAGGTCGCTCACGCCGTCGCCCACCATCACCACCCGCTCGGGCCCGAGCTCGGCCCTCAGGCGCGCGATCACCTCGGCCTTGCCGCCTGTGCGCGTCGCCGGATAGGCCGTGTCGTAACCTGCGTAGGAGCCGTCGTCCTTGAAATAGAGGTCCACGGCCTCGACGCGCGCGATCCCGAGCGAGGCGGCCAGAGGGAGGATGGCCTGCCGGAATCCCCCGCTCAGGATGATCGGAGTCCAGCCGAGCGCCTTCAGGCGCAGGACGGTCGCGGCAGCGGTGGGCTCGACCGTTTCCAGGTACCGGCGCGACACCGCCTCGACGTCGGCTCGGGTGGGTCCGATGGCCGCCAGCCTCAGGCCGAAGACGGCCTCGACCGGGATCACCCCGTCCATGGCGTCGCGGGTCATCGCCTCGACGCGGGAGAGCACCGCCGGCCCGCGGAGCCTCGCCAGCTCGTCGATCCCCTCGATCGAGCTCAGCGTGCTGTCGCAGTCAAAACAGAGCAGCTTCAACTGCCGGGGACTACTTCTTCGTGCTGCGCTTGAACTTCGACGTGAACTTCTCGACGCGGCCGGCCGTGTCGACCAGGCGCTTCTCGCCGGTGTAGGCGGGGTGCGAGTCCATGGTCACGTCGCGCAGGACGATGAAATAGTCCTTGCCGTCGATCTGTTCCTTGCGGGCCGACTTCATGGTCGAGACCGTCAGGAAGCGTTTGCCGGTGGCGACGTCGAGGAAGCAGACCGGGTTGAGTGTCGGATGGCCTTCAGGTTTCACGGGGAAAAGGTGTTTAAGGCTCAGCCCTGGCGTGCTTTGTAACGCGGGTCGGTCTTGTTGATGACGTAGATCTTACCCCGGCGGCGGACGACCTGGCAGTCCGGGTGACGCTTCTTGGCTGATTTGATGGAGGAAACGACTTTCATAAAAGGGACTAAAACACAGGTCACCCACCCCCCCTGTCAACTCAGTTCTTCCCGGGCTCGTCCGGCTCGTCGACCATCAGGCGCCACTGGTCGCCCTCGTCGGTGAGGAGCGTGCGCCAAAGCGTCTCATGCATCGGGCGCTCGAAGAGGTCCGCCGGGGGGCTCGCGATGATCCAGGTGCCGCTCTCAAGCTCGTTCTCGAGCTGCCCGGCCGACCAGCCGGAGTAGCCGAGGAACGCGCGCAGGCGGGCGTCCTCCTGGGTCATCAGCTGTGCGGCCTTCTCGGGGTCGATTCCGAAGTGGAGCTGGAACGCGTCCTCGCGGGCCTGCCAGGCCGCCAGGATCAGCTGGTCGGTCTGCACGGGGCCTCCGGTGAAGATGGGGGTCGAGGCGAGGGGCCCGAGCGCGAAGTCCCCCTTCAGCTCGCCGAGGCGCTGGCCGGTGGGCCGGTTGAGGACCACCCCCATGGCGCCCTCGGGGCCGTGCGTCGACATGAGGACCGCCGTCCTGCGGAAATTCGGATCGCGGAGCACCG
>CAIXHE010000075.1 GCA_903919205.1 uncultured Opitutaceae bacterium
GAGATACCGGGTCAACCCGGAGAGCACCACGACGTGGACGCTGTCGCGATAGTCGGAGTTCACGTTTCGGCGCAGGATCGTACCGCGTGGCCGTAACGGCAATGTTTTTGGCGGCTTCCGCCACTGCGCGGCGCCCCGCCTCCTGATATCTTCTGCGCGGCCCGGGCGACGGCTTCCGGGCCATCCCGACCGTCACCACCATGATCCCGATCCCCTTACTGCTCCTCTACCTTTTCAATCCCCAGCCGGGCCCGGGCCACGGCCTCCCGACCGCCCAGACACCTCTCGCCATGATTCTTCCCTGCCTCCTGATCGGCGCCCTCACGCTCCTTGTCGGATTCGACACCTCGGGCCGCGAGGCTTGAATCGCCGAAGGCTCGATCCGTCTCCCTTACGATCACTCCCATGAATGCATCCCCCCAACGCCGGGACCGCCCGGAATTCGCACCATGAAAATCTCCGGTCCCCACGTGCTGCTGCGGCTCGAGGGATTGGCCGCACTCGGCGCCACCGTGCTTGCCTACGCCTCCGGGGGATTCCCCTGGACCCGGTTCCTGCTCCTCTTCCTGCTGCCCGACCTCACGATGGTGGGTTACCTCCTGGGCCCCAGGGTCGGGGCCGCCTTCTACGACGCCGGCCACACCTACTGCGCGGCCCTCGCTCTCTGGATGCTCGGCTTCGCCGGGCACCACCCGCTCCTCCAATCGCTCGCGCTCATATGGGCCGCCCACATCGGATTCGACCGGCTGGTGGGCTATGGATTGAAGTACGGCTCGGGCTTCAAGGACACCCATCTCGGCCGAGTCTAGCCCCTTCGGCGGGCGCCTCCACGGCCTTCCGGGCCAAGGCCGAGCCCTCCCGCAACGCACCTCCCTACCGTTACCATGAAGAACGAGCGCATCCTGATTGCCCGCAAAGGGGGACCCTCGGTCCTCAAGATGATCTCCGAGGAGGCGGGGCCGCCGGGTCCCCACGAGGTTCTCATCCGCATCCGCGCCGCGGGCGTCTCCTTCGCGGACGTGATGGTCAGGGAGGGCGTCTATCCCGGCGTCGACTTTCCCGTGACCCCGGGCTACGACGTTGCGGGCGAGGTCGAGTCGGTCGGCGAGGGGGTGCGGCGCTTCCGCAAGGGCGACCGGGTGGCGGCCATGACCGTCGTGGGCGGATACGCGCGCTACCTGGCCGTCCCGGCCGCGCACGTCGTCCGTGTCCCGCAGGAGGTCGAGTTCGGCGAGGCCGTGAGCGTCGTCCTCAACTACCTGACGGCCTACCAGATGATCAAGCGCTGCACCCACCTGCATCCGGGGGATCCCATCCTCGTCCATGGCGCCGCCGGCGGCGTGGGCACCGCCCTGCTCCAGCTGGCCTCGATCGAGCGCCTGAAGGCGTTCGGCACGGCGTCGGCGGGAAAGCTCCGGGACGTGGAGAAGCTGGGCGGGGTGCCGATCGACTACACGAGCGAGGACTTTGTCGCGCGGATCCGACGGGACACTCCCGACGGGGTCGCCGCGGCCTTCGATTTTGTCGCCGGCCCCCACGCGAAGCGCTCGTACGACGCCCTCAGGTCCACGGGGACCCTCGTGTGTTACGGGGTGTTCGGGGCCACGCGCGACGGCCGCGTCCGCCCGCTTCGGGCGCTGATGACGTTTCTACGCGATCCCTCGTTCAAGCCCATCGGCCTGCTCGGTTCGAGCAAGGGTTGCGTGGGCTACAACACGCGCCAATGGCGGGATTCGCGACCCGCTGCGTATGCGGACGACCTCACGACGCCATTATTCACTGCGACCGAAGAGCCTGGAACGGGGGTGTTGGATGTCCAATTGGAGCTGTTCAAAACA
>CAIXHE010000076.1 GCA_903919205.1 uncultured Opitutaceae bacterium
CGTGCATCATGACCAGAAGCGGGTAGCTGCCCGTCGGCTTGAAGCCGGCCGGACGCACGATGAAGTTCTGGATCGTGCGGCCCTTGGCACTCGTGAAGGTGAAGCTCTCAATCTTGGGCAGGTCCAGCTGGGCGAGCTTCGCCGCATTGAAGTCGGTCAGCGCCTTGAAGGAGGGTGCGGCTAGATCGATGCGCACGACCTCGGGCGGCGTCGACGCGCTGTCGTAGTCGGCGACGACCGTGGACCCCCCGATGGCGAGGCTCGAGAGGCAGCCCTCGGCGGGGAGGCCGAGTGCCTTCACGGGACCGCCCGCGGTCGGCACCGAGAAGAGCCGCTCATGTCCGGCCTCCTCGGCCGTGAAGTACACGGCGGCGCTGTCGGCCGACAGGGCGAAGCGGGCCACCGTCAAGTCGAGCGCCTCGGTCAGTACCTTGCGCTCGGAGGCCTTGAGGGGCCAGGGGAACGCGGCGATGCGCTGGTTGTGGTACACCATGCCGTCTCCGCCCTTCTCAAATCCGGCGACGAGCGTGCGGCCGTCGGGCGTGAACTGCGGGGCATCGTAGCTGTCCGGGCCGCTCGTGAGGGCCACGGGCTCGCCGCCCGCGACGGGCACCGAGAAGAGCTGCGCCGTGGTCTCGGCGTAGGCGCCCCGGTCGCGGTCGATCGTGGCGGCGAAGACGATCGAAGCGCCGTCCGGGCTCCAAACGGGCCTCGCCTCCGACCCGCCCTCGCTTTCCCTGAACCCGTAGCCGGGGGTCGCGGCGAGGTGCGTGCCCTCGAGCAGGTCACGCGGCTTGTCGCGGCTCCCGAGATCGATCACGAAGATGTGCGGCCTCTTGTCGTCGAGCCAGTGGTCCCAGTAGCGGATCGGGAAGCTGTCGTAGCTGCGCATGTTCGCCTTCGACGTCGACACGTTGGGCGGAGGCACGTCGGCCACGTAGAGGAGCGCGCGGCCATCGGGGCTCCAGCCGGGCACCCGGGCGCCGCCGGCCGCGCGGGTCAGCCGCTCGGCGTCGCCGCCCTCATGGAGGTCGAGGACGTAGACCTGGGTGGACTCCTCCCCCTCGTGCTTGGCCGAGTACGCGATCTTGTGGGAGTCGCGGCTCCAGGTAGCCCCGGAGACCGCCGTGGTGCCGTGCGTGATGGGGCGAGCGGCCTCGGAACCGTCCGCGGAAGCCAGCCAGAGCTCGGCGGTCTGGGCCTTGGCATCGTAGGAGGGGGTCTGCACCGTGAAGAGCACCCACTTGCCGTCGGGGCTCGGGACCGGCGCGCCCACGCGCTTCATGAGCCAGAGGTCCTCATGGGTGATGGGGCGCCGGCCGGGTTCCGCTTGGGCGGGAAGCGCGCAGGCGCAGAGAAGGGCGAGGAGGAGGAGCGAGGTTCTGGGGGAGCTCATGGACTGGGGGTCGAAGGTGCCTGGGGAGAGGGGCGGGCGGCGGGCGGGACCGGCCGAAGCCCCCCCAGAAACTGGAGCTCCTGGAGCAGGTCGTCGATCCTTGAGAGCAGCGTGGCGCCGTCGCGGATCAGCTGGTGGCAGCCCGCGCTCGTCGACTGGTCGATGCGACCAGGCACGGCGAAGAGGAGCCGGCCCTGCTCGCCCGCGAAGCGGGCGGTGGTCATCGCGCCGCCATGGGGGTCGCTTTCGACGACCACCGTCGCCTCGCAGATCCCGGAGACCACGCGGCTGCGCATCGGGAAGGAGTCCGGGTCCGCCGCGCGCCCGAACGGGAACTCGGATAGGACCGCACCCTTGACGGAGATGGCGCGGTAGAGGCCCAGGTTCTCCGGGGGATAGATGACATCGATGCCGGTCCCCAGTACGGCCGCCGTCAGGCCGCCGGCCGCGAGGGCGCCCTCATGGGCCGCCGTGTCGATCCCGCGCGCCAGCCCGCTCACCACGCAGAATCCGAGGCGGGCAAGCTCCATGCCCAGATGGCGGGCGACGCTCTGCCCGTAGACGGTGGCCCGGCGGCTGCCCACGACCGCGATGCAGGGGGCGTCAAAGAGGAAGGGTCCGCGGCGGTAGAGCCCGATCGGCGGGTCGCTGATCTCGCGCAGGAGCGGCGGGTAGCCGGCATCCGCGGGCGTCAGGAAGACCGTGCCGCTCTGCTCCATGCGGCTCTCCTCCTTGCGGACGTCGAAATGGCCCCGCCAGTCGCGGATCGCCGACGCCGCCCCGCCCGGCAGGCCCATCAGGGCCGCGCGGTTGCCCGAGAGGGCGGGCCTCGGGTCGCCCTGCACGGCCTCCAGGATCTGGTTGCGACCCACCGAGCCCACTCCCGGGAGGGCGTTCAAGACCAGGAAGGCCTGGCGCTCGGTCAGGTCGCCGGTCATGGACACGCCCGGAGCGTGGGCGAGAGGTAGTCGAGCCACTCGATCGTGTGGACCGCGGTCTGGCCCTGGCTCCGGGCGAGCGCATCGGCGGCCGAGCCGTGCCAGACGGCGCCCCGGCAGGCGGCGAGGAGCGGATCGTGCGGGGTCTGCGCGAGGAGGCCTCCCGTGAGGCCCGAGAGCAGGTCTCCGCTGCCGCCGCGCGAGAGGACGGGCCCCCCGAAAAGGCTGTGGTACACGGCGCCCCCGTCCGAGACCCGTGTGATCGGGCCCTTCAGCACGATCACGGCCGGCAGGTTCGTGGCCAGCGCGCGAAGGTCAGCACCACCCGCGATGCGAGCGAACTCGCCGGCGTGCGGCGTCAGGATCCGCGGGGCGATGCCTGCGGCCACGATGTTCGGCTGCAGGGCGTCGGCGTCGATGACCAGCGGCACGCCCGAGGCCCTGGCCAGGGCCTCGGCGAGCGCCCGGGACTCCGGGTCGCGGCCGAGGCCGGGTCCCATCGCGAGGGCGGACGCCTTCTCAAGCCCTCGCAGGATCCTTGGGAGCCCCTCAAGCGAGAGGCCGCCCGACGCGGTCTGGGGCAGACCGGCCCACATTGCCTCGGGGGCCCGCGCAGCGAACGCGGCGGCCAGGGACTCGGGCACGAAGGTGCTCACGAGGCCGACCCCGCTTCTGAGCGCCGAGAGGGTCGCCATCAGGATGGCTCCGGGCAGGTCGGTGGAGCCCCCGACGATCACCAGGTGGCCCTGGCTTCGCTTGTCCGAGCCCGAGGGGCGGAGCCCCGCAAGGGGCCTCAGGATCGACTCCAGCAGGACGCGGTCTCCTGCGGCGGCCCGCGGCGGGGCGCTCTCGGCGTCGTCCAGGAAGCCGAGGTCGAGGTACCTGAGTCGGCCGGCGTGGGCGCACCCGAGGAGCGGCGCCTTGACCGAGCCGGTGGCGTAGGTGAAGTCCGCCTCGAAAGCCCCGTCCTCGCCGAGGCCGCTCGGCAGGTCGACCGCCGCGTTCAGGCGCACCCGGCACCGCCGCGCCGCGGCGATCAGGGCTCGCGCCTCGGGCGGGAGCGGGGGCCTGAAGCCTGCGCCGTAGAGGGCGCCGATGCAGAGGTCGTAGGAGCCGGAGAACGCCGGGGCCTCGACGGCGCGCACGCGGGCCGAGGCGCCGTCCACCAAGTCGCGCCACGCGCGAGCGGAGAGGGGCACGAGCGCCCTGGGGCCGTCCACGAAGGCGACGTCGACCGAGGCGTCCGCGTGGCGCTTGAGGATCGAGGCCGCGGCGACGAGCGCGTCGCCGGCGTTCATCCCCTTGCCGGCCAGGACGAGGATGCGGCCCGAGCTGGGAAATCCCCCGACCTCCTCGACGTCCTTGAGCACCGCGGCGGCCACAGCGCGGCCGGCCCTCGTGAGGGCGTCCCAGTGGGCGCCCTCGTCACTGCCGAGGAGCCGGGTCTCCAGGGCGCGTGACGCCTCCACGGACAGGATCGGCGCGCTCGGTATCGGCAGGGGTTGCATCGGCCATCCTAATGCGGGTTGCCCGGTTTAGCCACCCGGTCCGTTCCCAGCGACTCGCGGGCCCCGGCTGAGATGGCCTTCCAGGTCTCCTCGTTGGCCTCCCTCAGCCACTCGTCACGCTGGCGGGCGGTCTCGGTGAACTGGAGCGGGGACTCGGTCACGACGCCGTGGGTGAGGACCGGGCGCGACAGGGACGGGATCGAGCGGAAGAACAGGGAGTCGCCCACCCGCAGGACCTCATAGCAGTCGGCGAAGCTGCGGGTTGCGGGGTCCCAAAGGGCGACCTGGGTCGTGTTGTCGCTCCAGACCGCGTACCTGCCCCAGGCTTCGAACACCGCCTCGATCGTGGACAGCTGCCGGGGAGCCGGGGGCGGGGCCACCTTGGACGCCTCGACGGGGACGGGCCGGGGCGGCTCCCTCCGGGGGATCGCCAGGACGAAGGCCACGCCGACCAGGAAGCCCAGCATGACCCACGAGGGGGTCTGGGAGGGTTTGGCGGGCGGCGTATCGTCGGCCTCGTCCATGGGGTCAGGACCGCACGAGCGCCGCCACGGCCATCGCGACCGTGTCGGTGTGGGAAAGGGATAGGAGGACGTCCGTGGCCCCGGTCTCCTTCAGGAGCGCGAGACCCTTCTCGTCCAGGCGCACGAGCGGCTGGTGCCGCGCACCGTGGTAGACCGACACCGAGCGCCAGCCGAGCTCGGCGCCGATCCCTGTCGTGAAGCACTTCGAGACGGCCTCCTTGGCCGCGAAGCGCGCGGCCAGGTGCTTGTGGGGGTGCTTCATCTGGGCGCAGTAGGCGCGCTCCTCGTCGGTGAAGACGCGGGCGAGGAAGCGCTCGCCCTGGCGCTCGAGGACGCCGCGGATGCGCTCGACCTCGATCACGTCCGACCCTAGCCCGATCAGGACGCCCCCCTTGGGAAGGTCGAGGCTCATGGGTTCATGCGCGCCCTCATCTCGCGCACCGCCTCCTCGACGCCCGTGAACAGCGCCCGGCTGACGATGCTGTGGCCGATATTGAGCTCGTGCAGGTGCGGGATCGTCCTCACCTCGGCGATGTTCACGTAGTTGATGCCGTGGCCGGCGTTCACCCTGAGGCCCAGGTCGTGCGCGCGCACGGCGCCGAGGCGCAGGCGCTGGAGCTCCCGGGCGCGCCCGGGGCCGTGGTAGGCGTTCGCGTAGGCGCCGGTATGCAGCTCCACGGTGGGCGCGCCGAGCCTGGCCGCCAGCTCGATCTGCGCCTCGTCCGGGTCGATGAAGAGGCTGGTCTCGATGCCGGCCGCCGCCATGGCCTCGATCAGGGCGCGCACCCGCTCGCGCGCGCCCACGACATCGAGTCCGCCCTCGGTGGTCACCTCCGTGCGGTTCTCGGGAACGACGCACACGGCCTGCGGCCGCAGCTTGAGCGCGAACTCCACCATCGCCTGGGTGCAGGCGAGCTCCAGGTTGACGCGCGTCGTGCAGGCCTCGCGCACGCGCCACACGTCGCGCTCCTGGATGTGCCTGCGGTCCTCGCGCAGGTGCACGGTGATGCCGTCGGCCCCGGCGCGCTCGGCGCTGAGCGCGAAGGCGACCGGGTCGGGCTCGACGCTGCCGCCAGAGGACTCGGCCGCGTCCCGGTAGCGCGCCTGGCGCAGCGTCGCGCTGTGGTCGATGTTGACCCCTAGGAGAATCATGCCCCGATCCAATCAAGCTTGGGGCCGGCGTCCAATCCCCAAAACGGGGGCGGGCCCGGCGCCCGGGCTAGGCGCGCTGGTCGATCGGCACGTAGTCGCGCTTCGTGTGGCCGACGTAGATCTGCCTTGGGCGGTAGATGCGGCCCTTGGCGTTCGAGGCGACCTCGTGCCAGTTGGCGATCCAGCCCGGCGAGCGCCCCACGGCAAAGAGCACCGTGAACATGTTGGTCGGGATCCCCAGGGCGCGCATGATGATGCCGCTGTAGAAGTCCACGTTCGGGTAGAGCTTGCGGCTGACGAAGTAGTCGTCCTTGAGCGTCGCCTGCTCCAGGTTCCGGGCGATGTCGAGGAGCGGGTCCTTGATGCCGAGCTTCTTTAGGACGTCCTCGGCGGCCTTCCCGATGATCCGCGCACGCGGGTCGAAGTTGCGGTAGACCGCGTGCCCGAAGCCCATCAGCCGGTTCGACTTCGAGCCGCTCTTGGCGGCCGCGATGAAGCGGGTGCCGTCGTCGCCCTCGTCGTGGATCGTCTGGAGCATCTGCAGCACCGCGCCGTTGGCGCCGCCGTGGAGCGGCCCGGAGAGGGCGCAGATACCGGCCGCGATGGACGTGAACAGGTTGGCCGCGCTCGAGCCCACGGTGCGCACGGTGGAGGTCGAGCAGTTCTGCTCGTGGTCGGCGTGGAGGAGGAGCAGCAGGTTGAGGGCCCGGGCCACCTCGGGCTCGGCGATGTACTCCTTGTAGGGCTCCGAGAACATCATGTGCAGGAAGTTCTCGCAGAAGGGCAGGTCCTGCTTCGGGTAGATGTACGGCTTGCCCTTCTGGTAGCGGTAGATCATCGCGGCGATCGTGCGCGTCTTGGAGATCGCCATCGCGGCCGCCAGGTCGAAGTTCTGGAGATCCTTCTCGAAGTTGTTGGTCGCGAGCTCGGAGTGGTGCGAGGCCATCGAGGCCACGATCGAGGTGAGCATCGCCATCGGCGGCGCCTCGACGGGGAATCCCTCGAAGATGCGCTGCATCTGGGTCTCGACGGCCGCGTTCTGTCGCAGGAGCAGGCCGAAGGCCTTGCGCTGGGCCGGGGTCGGCAGCTCCCCGTAGATCACGAGGTAGGCGGTCTCGACGAAGTCGCTCTTCTCAGCCAGCTGCTCGATCGGGTAGCCGCGGTAGCGCAGGATCCCGTTGTCGCCGTCCAGGAAGGTGACCTTGCTCTCGCAGGAGCCCGTGTTCCCGTAGCCCTGGTCGTAGCAGATGTAGCCCGTCTCGGTTCGCAGCTTGCGGGTGTCGATCGCCAGTTCCCCTTCCGAGCCCTGCATGACCGGGAGGGGAAATTCCTTGTCGTCCAGCTTTACGGAGGCTGTGTGGGGCATGCGGTTAGAGGGGAAGCTTGAATCGGGCCGCTTGCAAAGAAAAGTTGGAAAACCGGCGATGAAATCGCCGCCCTAATCGTCAAATTAGGACGGCTGTAGCTGATGCCGCGAAATTGCGATAGACCTGCAGTCCCTTGGCCTGGCTCTTCTCGGGATGGAACTGGGTCGCGAACAGCCGACCCCTGCCGACCGCGGCCACGAAGGGCGCCCCATAGTCGCATTCGGCGAGGACCACGGAGCGGTCGTGCGGGACGCAGTGGTAGCTGTGGACGAAATAGAACGACTCCCCCGTGTCCTCGAGGCCGGCCTGCAGGGCGGTGCCCTTCTGGAGGAAGGTCACGGTGTTCCAGCCCATGTGGGGCACCTTGTACGGCGGCGGAAGCCTGAAGCGGACGACGCGGCCGGGGAGGATCCCCAGGCCCTTCACGTCGCCCTCCTCGGACTCGCCGAAGAGCGCCTGCATCCCGAGGCAAACGCCGAGGAAGGGACGGTCGGCGAGGGTCCATTCGCGCACGGTGGCGTCGAGCCCGGAGGAGCGCAGGGAGTAGACGCAGTCGCGAAGCGCGCCGACGCCCGGCAGCACCAGTCCCTCGGCTCCCGAGCGGGCGACCTCGCCCGGGGTGCGCACGACCACCGGGGACGCCCCTACGGCCTCAAGGGCCTTCGTGACGCTGCGCAGGTTGCAGATACCCGTGTCGATGACCGCGATCGGCGCGCTCATGGGAGTCCCTTAAAGCGAACCCTTGGTGCTAGGGAGGGCGTGGGCGGCCCGGGGCTCGATCTGGGTGGCGGCGTCCAGGGCGCGCCCGAGGCCCTTGAAGACAGACTCGGCGATGTGGTGGGGCTCCTCGCCGTACAGCACCTCGACGTGGAGGTTCGCGCCCAGGGCGTTGCTGAACGCGCGGCAAAACTCCTTCACCAGGACCAGATTGAAATCCCGTACGAACATCGTCGCCGACTCGACCTTGTACACCAGGTGCGGGCGCCCCCCGACATCGACGACCACCCGGGCGAGCGCCTCGTCCATGGGGAGCAGGAAGAAACCATAGCGCCGGATACCGACCTTGGTGCCGAGCGCCTCCCTGAAGGCCTGGCCGAGCACAAGCCCGACGTCCTCGACCGTGTGGTGATAGTCGACGTCCACGTCGCCCTTGGCCTTGACCACCAGGTCAAAAAGGCCGTGCTTGGCGAACAGGGTCAGCATGTGGTCGAAGAACGCCACCCCGGTGGCGATCTTCGACAGGCCGGTGCCATCCACGGCCAGCGACAAGGAGATGTCGGTCTCCGCGGTCTTGCGGGAGACGTCTGCTACGCGCTTGGGGGTGCCTTTAGCCATGCTTCGAGGGTGTCATCGAGGACGAGCATCTCGGCCTCGGACCCGACGCTGATCCTCAGGAACGAGGCGGTCAAGGCGTCGCTCGGGAAGTGCCGCACCAACACCTTGCGCGAGAACAGGAAATCGTAGGCCGCCCGGGCTACGGCCGGCCCCGTCCGCCCCTGGCTGTCCCTCGGCTCGGTACAGATGAAATTTGTCTCCGAGGGAAAGGTGAACCAGCCGCGGGCTTCACGCCATTTATCGGCGTATAAATCCCTTGTCTTCTTTATCTTAGCGATCACCTCGTCGTAGTAGCCGGGATCCTGAAGGGCCGCGAGGGCCGCCGCCTGCGAAAGGCGGCTCACGTTGTAGCTGTCGCGGACCCGGTCCAGGAGCCCGATCACCTCCGGATGGGCCAGGGCGTAGCCCACCCTGATGCCCGCCAGAGCATACGCCTTGGACAGCGTCCGCACCACCACCAGGTTTGGATGGGCCGCCAGGAAGCCCACGGCATGCTCCCGGGCAAAGGGGGCATAGGCCTCGTCGACCACCACCAGCCCCCTGAAGGAGGCCAGCACCGCGGCCAGGTCCTCCCGGGCGAAGGCGGCCCCTGTGGGGGCGTTGGGGGAGGTCAGGAAGAATACCCGGGCGCCGGATGCGGCAATGGCGCCCACCGGCAGGCGCATGCCGCGGTCGAGCTGCAGCGCCGCCCCGGCGCCGTCCTGGATACCGATGAGGACGGGATAAAGCGAGTAG
>CAIXHE010000077.1 GCA_903919205.1 uncultured Opitutaceae bacterium
CGGACCAATTCAGGTTGCTGCCGCCCCCTCCGGTCCACACGGTCGTCTGCGCCATCACGGTCAGGGACGAGACCCAGAACGCGGCAGCGGGGAGTAGCGAGCGGAGGCGCATGGGGTGACAAAAATGCAAACGAATGGCGAACGCAAGTCCCTTTGCGTTTACAATCGGACCTTCGTTTAAGACACACGACGGGCCAAATTGCCGCTACTAAATCGGACACCTGCGACCAATTGACCCTTCACTGCCGTGTCGCGGGCCTGTCCTCCCTCGGGGAGAGGCGGGCGGTTGGATGGCGCGCCCCATGCAGGGCGGTGACCATGGATCTCAGCACGTTCACCCAGATGTCCCGCCAGGCCGTCACCGATGCGCAGGGTGCGGCGCGCCGCCTCAACCACAATGAGGTGGATACGTGGCACCTGCTCGTCGCGCTGCTGGGCCAGGAGAACGGCGTCGTCCCCGGCATCATCGACAAGATGGGGCTCTCCGCGAGCGCGCTGCAGCTCGCGGCCGACCGGGAGCTTGAGCGTCTGCCCAAGGTGACCGGCAGCGTCGACACGTCGAAGGTCTACGTGACGCAGGCCTTCAACGACGTGGTCAGCCACGCCGAGAAGGACGCGAAGGCGCTCAAGGATGCGTTCGTGAGCGTCGAGCACCTTTTCCTTGGACTGATCGAGGTCGGCCGTCCCGAGGCGATGAAGAAGCTATTCAAGAGCTTCGGCCTCGACCGTGACGCGTTCATGGCAGCGATGAAGGGGGTGCGCGGCAACCAGCGCGTCACCACCGACAACCCCGAGGCGACCTACCAGGCCCTCGAGAAGTACGGCGTCGACCTCGTTGAGCGCGCCAAGAAGGGCAAGCTCGACCCCGTTATCGGCCGCGACGACGAGATCCGCCGCACGATCCGCATCCTCTCGCGCAAGACCAAGAACAACCCGGTGCTGATCGGCGAGCCCGGCGTCGGCAAGACGGCGATCGTCGAGGGGCTCGCGCAGCGCATCCTGCGCGGCGACGTGCCCGAGGGCCTCAAGGACAGCACGGTGTTCGCTCTCGACATGGGGGCGCTCGTCGCCGGCGCCAAGTACCGTGGGGAGTTCGAGGAGCGCCTGAAGGCCGTCCTGAACGAGGTGAAGCAGTCGGACGGGCGGGTGATCCTCTTCATCGACGAGCTGCACCTGATCGTGGGGGCCGGCAAGGTCGACGGGGCCATGGACGCGGGCAACCTGCTCAAGCCCATGCTGGCCCGCGGCGAGCTGCACTGCATCGGCGCCACGACCCTGGACGAGTACCGCAAGCACATCGAGAAGGACGCGGCCCTTGAGAGGCGCTTCCAGCCGGTCATGGTCGAGGAGCCGTCCGTCGAGGATGCGATCTCGATCCTTCGGGGACTCAAGGAGCGCTTCGAGCTGCACCACGGCGTGCGCATCCAGGACAACGCGCTCGTGAACGCCGTTGTCCTGTCGAACCGCTACATTTCCGACCGCTTCCTCCCCGACAAGGCGATCGACCTGGTCGATGAGGCCTGCGCCATGATCCGCACCGACATGGACTCGATGCCCCAGGAATTGGACGAGCTCACCCGGCGCTCGCTCCAGCTGGAGATCGAGGAGGCCGCGCTCTCCAAGGAGAAGGATGACGCGAGCCGCCAGCGCCTGGTCGTGCTGCGCAAGGAGCTCGCCGAGGCGCGCGAGAAGGCCCGGGGCCTCAAGCTCCAGTGGGACAAGGAGAAGGCCTCGGTGGACCGCGTGCGCAAGATGCGCGAGGAGCTCGATGCCGCGCGGCTCGAGATGGAGAAGGCCGAGCGAGGCTACGACCTCAACAAGGTGGCGGAGCTTCGCCACGGCAAGATCCCGCAGATTGAGGCCGAGCTGCGCAAGCTGGAGAAGGCCGGCAACGCCACGACGCTCTTCAAGGAGGAGGTCTCCGGCGAGGAAATCGCCCAGATCGTCTCCAAGTGGACGGGGATCCCGCTCAACCGCCTGGTCGAGGGCGACCGCCAGAAGCTCCTCCGGCTGGAGGACACGCTCCACAAGCGCGTGATCGGCCAGGATGAGGCGGTCTCGCTCGTCACCGAGGCGATCCTGCGCGCCCGCAGCGGCATCAAGGACCCGCGCAGGCCGGTCGGCAGCTTCCTCTTCCTCGGGCCGACCGGCGTCGGCAAGACCGAGCTCGCCAAGGCGCTCGCCGAGACCCTCTTCGACTCCGAGTCGGCGATTGTGAGGATCGACATGTCGGAGTACATGGAGAAGCACGCGGTCTCGCGCCTGATCGGGGCGCCCCCGGGCTACGTCGGCTACGACGAGGGGGGGCAACTGACCGAGGCCGTGCGGCGCAAGCCCTACGCCGTCGTGCTCTTCGACGAGATCGAGAAGGCGCACCCCGACGTGTTCAACGTGCTGCTGCAGGTGCTGGACGACGGCCGCATCACCGACGCCCAAGGCCGCACCGTGGACTTCAAGAACACGATCATCATCATGACCTCCAACATCGGCTCGCGCCACCTTCTGGAGGGCGTCACCGGCGACACGATCCCCGAGAACGTGCGGGAGGCGGTGATGGCCGACCTGCGGGGCGCCTTCAGGCCTGAATTCCTGAACAGGATCGATGAGACCATCCTCTTCAAGCCGCTCACCCTGGAAGAGATCGGCTCGATCGTCGACCTGCTGCTCGCCGACCTGAACACGCGGCTCGCCGAGCGGCGCATCACCGTGGCCCTGGACAAGAAGGCCCGCCTCTGGGCGGCCGAAAAGGGCTACGACCCGGTATTCGGGGCGAGGCCGCTCAAGCGCTACCTGCAGCGCCAGATCGAGACCCGGCTCGCCCGGCTTCTGATCGAGGGCAAGGTGGCCGAGGGCTCGACCGTCACCTTCTCGGTCAAGGACGGCGAGTGGGTGGTCTCCTGAGGCCGTCCGCCTCCCCCGTTTTCCCCTCGCAACGCGCGGCCCGCGGGGCAGGGTGGTTGCATGGCGAACCCGCCCCCGGAACCGACACCAGCCACCTGCCCCTGCGGCAGCGGCAGGGCCTTTGAGGCCTGCTGCGGCCCCCTCCTCTCCGGCGAGCGCCGCGCCGCCACCGCGGAGGAGCTCATGCGAGCCCGCTTCACGGCGCACGCCCGCGGCGACATGGCCTTCGTGCACCGCACCTACAGGCCCACCTCCCGCCTTCCCTATGAGCCGAGCCCCGAGGCGCCCACGACCCAGTGGACGCGGCTCGTGGTGCACGCCCACGAGCCGGGCCGCACGCCCGACCTTGCCTACGTGGATTTCTCGGCCTACGGCCTGGAGCAGGGCGTCGAGCATGTGCTCCACGAGAAGGCCGAGTTCGTGCGCGAAGGCGGGGAGTGGATCTACACCCGGGCAGTGCGCGAGGGCCCGGCCCCGGTCCGACAGGCGGCCAAGGTCGGCCGCAACGACCCGTGCCCCTGCGGCAGCGGCAAGAAGTACAAGCACTGCTGCCTCGCGAAGGCCTAACCCAGTCGGGCGCGCGCGTCCCTTAGGGCAATCCCGCGCAGCTCGACGAGCTTGGAGCGGGACTTGGCCCCGTGAACGAGGTGGACGGAGCCCCGTGGCAGCCCGAGTTGGCCCGCCAGGAACTCGCAGAGCGCCTCGTTGGCCCTCCCGTCGAGGGCGGGTGCGCGGACCTTCACCTTCAGCGTGTCACCCATCCAGCCGACGACCGCGTCCCCACGGGCATTGGGCTGCGTCTTGACCGCGATGCGGCAGGTCTCGGGCACGCGCGCAGCGTCGGGGAGAGGAGGAAAAAAGTGAAGTTTTCCGTGGCGGTGCCGGCGGTTCTGGGGAGAATCGGCGGCTCGCCACCCACCGTGACACCCGAGCCCCTCCGCTATTTCGACCGCTACAGCCGCACCGTGAAGACCGAGAAGATCTTCGGGGAGCGCTGGCTGCGCCTGGCCTACGAGAACCCGGTCGGCCGCCTGGCGGTGTGGCTCTTCATCCGCAGGCGGTTCTTCTCCTGGCTCTACGGCAACCGGATGAACGACCGCAAGAGCGAGTTCCTGATCATCCGCTTCATCGCGGATTACGATGTGGACGCCACCGAGTTCGTGAAGTCGCCGTTCGACTTCAAGACCTTCAACGAGTTCTTCCACCGTGCGCTGAAGCCCGAGGCCCGGCCCATTGCGCCCGGTGACTCGGTGGCCGTCTTCCCGGCGGACGGCCGGCACCTCGTGTTTCCGAACGTGGATCTCGCCCCGGGCTTCTACGTGAAGGGCTCCAAGTTCACGCTCGGGGAGCTTCTCGGCGACGCGGCGCTCACGCAGCGCTTCGCGGGGGGCGCGATGCTGATCTCCCGGTTGTGCCCGACCGACTACCACCGCTTCCACTTCCCGGTCGGCGGCGTCCCGGGCGAGCCGAGGCTGGTGAAGGGCAGCCTCTACTCGGTCAGTCCGATCGCGCTCCGGCGCAACATTCGCTATCTGGTCCAGAACAAACGCGTGGTGACCGTGATCGAGTCGCCGGAGTTCGGCGGCGTCGCGATGGTCGAGGTGGGAGCCACGAACGTGGGCAGCATCCTCGAGAGCTTCATCGCGGGCCGCGCGGTGGCGAAGGGGGAGGAGAAGGGGATGTTCGCGTTCGGGGGCTCCTGCGTCATCACACTCTTCGAGAAGGGACGCCTCGCCTTCGATGCGGACCTGGTCACTCAGAGCGCCGACTACATGGAGACCTACGCGAGGATGGGTGACCGTCTAGGCACAGGTACTCTGCACGCGAATCCCCTCTAGGCGGGGGTGCGCGGCCTCGGCTAGTTCTGGAGCTTGTCGTAGGACGCCTGAACCCTGTCCCACGCCTTCGCGACCTGGGTCTTTGCGCTCGCCCACGTGTCCGCCGTTGCGTTTCCGAGGTTTGTGAGGGCCTCCTTCAACTGAGCCCGGGCCTCATCGTACTCCTGCCGGGCCTTCGTCTTCTCGGGGGAGTCCGGGGTCATCTTGGCCTTCAGGTCGGCGAGCTTTTCATCCATCGTCCGCGTGGCGTTGTCGATGCTCGTCGAGAAATCAGACCGCTTGTCGAAGGTGTAGTCCTTGATGTGGTTCCATGTGTCGACGGTGCTGTCGCTGACGCTCTTCGCGGCGTCCTTGATGGCTGTCTTGGTGTCCTGAACGGCGTCGGCCGCCTTGGTGTCGTTCGACTTCGAGCAGCCGACCGAAATGACGAGCGCCGCCGGCGTGAGCAGGCAGAGGGCGAGAACGAGGGAGCGGGTGGATTTCATGGGTGAACGGGCTTTCAACTCGGGATCTGAGTGAGGATTGGGTGCTGAATTTGGAATGTTGGTTGTGCGACAACGGGATTGCCGCCTATCATATAGTAGCCAATGGTGGGGGTTGGTTCCCGCTTAGCTGCTCGGGTGGTGGAATGGCATACACGACGGTCTTAGAAGCCGTTGCCGCAAGGCGTGCAGGTTCAAGTCCTGTCCCGAGCACCAAGACTTAGCGTGTCGAGCCCGATTTGGTGATCCGCCCCAACTCGGAGCGGACCTCTTCGATGACTGGTTCCCATTGCCCCAGGGCCGGTTGGCGGTACAGCCGGAGCGAAGGGTACCAGGGACTGTCCGTGTGCCCGAGCATCCACCGCCAGTCGGGCGCGTGGCTGAGGAGCACCCAGGCTCGGGTTCCGAGGGCCCCCGCCAGGTGCGCGACCGAGGTGTCGACCGTGATCACGAGGTCCAAGGCGCTCACGATCGCGGCCGTGTCGGCGAAGCCCGCGAGGTTGGGGGAGAGGTCGGTCAGCCTCGGGGTCTCCGCCAGGGTCTGACGGTCCGCCTCCCGGGCCTCCTTCTGGATTGCGAAGAAATGCGCCGGAATGCCCTCCATGACGCCCCTCATGAGGGCGAGGGGCATCGAGCGGTTGTAGTCGAACTGGTGCTTGGGGTTGCCCGACCAGGCGAGCCCCACCTTGAGGCCCGGCGCGTGCGCAAAGACCGCCCGCCACTGGGCCGCCTTGGCCGCGGGCGCGGCCAGGTAGGCAGTCTGGGAGGGGATCGATTCGAGGCGCGTTCCCAGGTGCCGGGGAAGGCTGAGGAGCGAGCACAGCAGGTCGTACGAGGGGACCGGATCCCGGGTGCCTACGACCTGCGCGGCGCCCAGCTGGCCCGCGAGGAACGGCTTGAGCGCCTGCTGCACCTGGACCGTGACCCGCGCGCCGAGCGGCTCAAGCATCCGGACATACCGGATGAACTGCAGCGTGTCGCCGAGTCCCTGCTCGGCATAGACGAGCAGCGACTTGCCGGCGATCGGCTCGCCGACCTTCCAGCGCGGGCCCGTGAACGGGTAGAGCCTGCGGTGCTCCTCGGTGTCCAAGCGCGAGTCGTATCCCTCCCAGCCGTGCTCCAGGTCGCCCGTGACAAGCTGGGCCAGGGCCACGTTGTAGAGGTTTCCCGTGAAGCCGGGGTCGATCTCGAGGGCCCGCCGGTACGCCGCGAGAGCGTCCGTCGGGCGGTTCATGGCGAGGAGCGCGTTGCCGAGGTTGCCGTGCGCTCGCGCGTCTCCGGGGGTGAGGGCGATCGCCTCGCGGAGGACCCGCACCGCCTCCTCGAGCCGGTTCTCGTGCTGCAGCACCGCGCCCAGGTTCACCCGGGCCACGGCGTGCTCCGGCTTCGCAGCCACCGCGCGCTCAAATGCCTGGATCGCCTCCCGCACGCGCCCCTGCTCCTTCAGCACGAGTCCGAGGTTGTTCGCGGCGGAGGCGTTGGCCGGCACGAGCTCCAGGGCCCGGCGGTACGCCGCCTCGGCCTTTTCAAAGCGCTTCTGGAGTTGTCGGGTGGTTCCGAGGTTGTACCAGGCCTCGGCGAGGCCCGGGTCGTCGCGGACGGCGCGCTCGTAGTGCCGCGAGGCCGCCTGCAGGTCGTTGCCCAGCCGCGCGAGGTTGCCCAACTGGTTGTGGGCGTGCGCATATCCCGGACGCAGCCGCGCGGCCTTCCGGTACGACGCGGCCGCGGGACCCCGCCTGCCGAGGGCCATGTAGGCGCCCCCGAGGTCGAAGTGCACGTCGGCGGATCGCGGCGCGAGCGCGCGCGCGCGCTCGAGCGCCTGAGCGGCCTCGGCATGCCGTCCCTGGGCGAGGATCACGGCGCCGTACGCCTTCGCTGCGTCCGCATGGTCGGGCCGCAGCGCGAGGCAGCGCTTGAGCAGGTCCTCGGCGGCGCCAAGCTGGCCCTCGTGGGCGTGCGCAAGCGCGGTCGCCAGCAGCGCCGCGGGATCGACGGGGTCGAGGGCGAGCGCCCGCAGGTAGCCGGCCAGCGCTCCCGGCCAGTCGCCGGCCTCCTGAAGGGCCCGGGCCCCCCGTAGCTGCTGTTCTCGGGATTCCATCGGTGTTCCAGGATCGGTCGCCTAGGGTCTGACGGCGAGGAAGGATGTCCGGTAGCCGCTCTCGGGGTCGCCGTCGGCCAGCACCCGGCCCTCGAGGGTAGCTGCCTTGTAGCGCTCGGAGGCGAGGCATCCGACGCAGGCGTCGATCCCGGGCCAGGTGCCGTTGACCCAGTACCCCCGCGCGGAGGCGACCCAGTCGTTGACCAGGAGCTCGGTGCAGCCGTGCTCGCGAAGCAGGTCGAGGAATTTATCCGACCACGCAAGCAGGCGAGCGCGGTTCTCGGGGCGCACCCGTAGCTCGAGGATCATGCGGATCCGGTGGGGGATCGTGCCCACGTGCTCGGACGGCAGCCCCAGGCGCCGCAGGATCTCCTCCTGGCGCACACGGATGAAGATCGCCGCCTGCTGGGTCGAGCCGGAGCGGTTCTCCAGGCGGGCGTCGTAGCCGATCCCCGGGAATCCGTCGCAGCCGACCATCCTCAGGCGCCTGCAACCGACGTACCAGGCGAAGTGCAGCAGCGGGTGAAGGGTCCCGCTGGCCGTGTACAATTGCCCGCTGTCGCGGATCTCCACCCGGCTTCGCTCAAGGAGCGAGGTCCGCTCGTGGGGCCCCTGCTTGCGGTAGAAGACGGCCCGGGCCACGCCGGCAAGGTGCGGGTCGTCCCGTCCGCGGAGCAGGCCCTCGACCGGTTGCTCGCGCGGGCCGGTGACGGGCTGGTCGGTCACCAGGACCGGGACCGAGCGCAGCCCGGGGTCGAGGAGCCAGGCCGCCATAGACGCGTCGTGGGCGAAGAAGAACGACGGCGCCCCCGGGCGAAGCCAGCGTTCCGCGCCGACGGCGTCGTTCACGAAGAAGAAGGGCCCCGGCTCGCGGGCCAGCAAGGCGTAGTCGAAGCGGGTGGGGCCCCGGCCAACCACCCAGCCCGTGCTCCCCCGGAACTGCTCGCAGAGCGAGGCGAACGCGACCTCGGTCATCGGGGGACGGGCGGGGGCTTCCGGGGCGTGGACATGGGACATTTTCTGGTACTTCACATGGGGCGGGGGAGTCGAGGACGCTCTGCATGGGCGCCCGAGTGCGCCGCTGCGTGGAATTACGCTCCCCGAGGATGAGCTTGAATGCCTTTGCGGGGGGAAACATCATCCGACGGATGCGAATCCCATCATCCTTCGTATGCCGCCGGTGCCGAGCGAGGTGCCCCCGAAAGGAAGGTCGGTTGTAATTTGGCCGCCCTGTTCCGAATTCCCCAGGCGCGGTGGCTGAGGGCGCTCCTGTTTGGCATCGCGTACTTCACGTGTGCCGAAGTCAGCTGGATCCTCGCTGATCGCGACGGCACGTTCGTGAGCATCTGGCTCCCGTCGGGGCTCTTCGTCGCTTGCCTGCTGAAGACCGAGACCGCCGCCTGGCCGTCCCTGATCTTCGCCGGGTTCATGGCCAACACGCTCTTCGACGGCTCCCACGGGTCGACGGTCGCGATCGCCCTTTTCTACGCCTTGACCAACTCGATGCAGGCCGCGGCCGGTGCCGCCCTGACCCGAAGGTTCGTGACGCGCAACGTCGTGCTCACGTCGATCCCCGAGTTCCTGGGCACCTTCGGCTTCTGCGCCGTGCTCGGGCCGCTGGTGGTGTCGTCCCTCGGGGGATGGATCCTCCATGACGCGGACCCCCACGTCTCGGTGGTCATGGCCTGGGTGATCACCGCGACGGGAAACACAATGGCCGTGCTTTCTGTGGCGCCGTTCATCCTGGCGTGGTTCTCTCCCTCCGAGCCCAAGGACCGGTGGTGGAACGAGCCCGCGCGCCTCCTCGAGGCCGTGGCGGTCGCGGCGGGAATGGTGACCCTGACCTGGTACCTTCTCGTGCGCGGCCCGGGCATCGCGGACTCGGACATGTCGCTCCTCATGCCCTTCGTCCTCTGGGCGGCGCTGCGCTTCGGGGTGCGCGGGGCCTCGACCATGAACCTGCTCCTCTCGGTGCTCGCGGTCTATTTCGTGAGCCACTACCCGCACGGCCTCTCGCCCGACCAGATCGCCTCGGGGGCCTTCGTCCCCACGCTCTACTGGTTCCTTGTGGTCAGCGCCCTGGTGGGCCTGATCCCCGCCATCGCGACCGAGGAGAGCGAGCAGCTGGTGCTCGAGCTGGGCACGAGCGAGGAGCGCTTCCGAAACCTGGCTGCCGCCGCCAACGAGGGCGTCGTGATCTCCGAGAGCGGCCGCATCCTCGACGTGAACGACCAGATCCTGAGCATGTTCGGCTACAAGCGCGAGGAGCTGATCGGGCGCTCGCTGGTCGACTACGTGAGCGCGGCCGACCGCGCGAAGGTGAGCGAGTCCGCGGACAACAACCTCGAGTCCACGTACGAGCTGCGCCTGGTGCGAAAGGACGGCAGCACCTTCGAGTCGGAGACGCGCGCCAAGATGCTGCTCATGGGCGATCGCAACCTCAGGATGACGGCGATCCGCGACGTCACCGAGCGCAAGCAGGCCGAGGCGCTTCTGAACGGCCAGTACCAGGTACTCGAGATGATCGCCACCGGACAGCCGCTGGTCGCCACCTTGGAGGCCCTGATCCGGGTCGTCGAGTCCCAGCCCGGCGGACTGATCGGAAGCGTCCTCCTCAAGGAGGGGCCGCTGCTGCGGCACCTCTCGGCCCCGAGCCTGCCCGCCTCCTACAACCAGGCGATCGACGGGATGCTGATCGGCGAGGGCCAGGGCTGCTGCGGGACGGCTGCCCAGCGGGCGCAGCCCGTGTTCGTCGCCGACATCGCCGCGGACCCCCTCTGGAGCCGGTTCGCCGACCTGGCGCTGCGGCACGGACTCAAGTCGTGCTGGTCGACGCCGATCGTCGACGCGAAGCAGAGGGTGCTCGGGACCTTCGCGCTTTATTCCCGGGTGGTGTCCATGCCCACGCAGCGAAACCGGCAGCTGATGGACCTGGCGACCCACACCTGCTCGGTGGCGATCGGCCGCCATCAGGACGAGGCGGCGCTCAAGCTGAGCGACCTCTCGGTTCAGCGCGCCTCGACCCCCACCTACTGGATCTCCCGCGACGCCCGGATCCTGAAGGTGAACCGCGCGGCGTGCGAGATGCTTGGCTACAGCGAGGAGGAGCTGCTCTCGAAGGTCGTCCTCGACCTAGAACCGAACTTCACACCCGCCGCGTGGGAGGCCCGCTGGGCCGGCGCCCGCGACAACAAGCGCCTCCACCTGGCCACGCAGCACCGCCACAGGGACGGCCACCTGATCGAGGTCGAGGTCGACGTGAACTGGTTCGAGTTCGAGGGCATCGAGTATCACTTCGTCTTCGCGCACGACATCACCGAGCGCCTGCAGCTCGAGGAGAAGCTGCGCCAGTCCCAGAAGATGGAGGCGATCGGGCTGCTTTCCGGCGGCATCGCCCACGACTTCAACAACCTGCTGACCGTGATCCAGGGCCACCTGGGCTTCATCAGGATCGGCGGTGACGTCCCGGCGGGGGTCTCCGAGTCCCTGGAGCAGATCGGACAGGCCGCCAGCCGCGCGGCCAACTTGACCGAGCAGCTGCTCGCCTTCGGGCGAAAGCAGATGATGCGCATGCAGGACGTGGAGTTGAACGAGGTGGTGGATGGCTTCTCCAAGATGCTGCTGCGGGTGATCGGGGAGCTGGTGGAGGTCAGGATCGAGCTCGCCCCCGACCGGCTGGCCGTCAGCGCCGACCAGTCGATGCTGGAGCAGGTCATGCTCAACCTCTGCCTGAACGCGCGCGACGCGATGCCGAAGGGCGGGCGGCTCCTGATCAGCACCTCGCGCGCGCGGGTGAGCGCCGAGGACGCCCAGAGGATGCCCTCAGGGCGCGAGGGCGACTTCGCGCGCCTCACGGTCAGCGACACCGGGACGGGGATCGCGCCCGAGAACCTGGAGCGCCTCTTCGAGCCCTTCTTCACGACCAAGGAGGTGGGCAAGGGCACCGGGCTCGGCCTCGCGTCGGTCTACGGCATACTCCAGCAGCACCAGGGATGGGTGACCGTCCACAGCGAGCTCGGGCGCGGCACCACCTTCGCCGCCTACCTGCCGCTCCTCGCCGCGCCGACCGCGCCCCCCCAGAAGCCGGCCTCGGCGGTCGAGGTGGCACGCGGCAATGGCACGATCCTGCTCGTCGAGGACGACCCCGCGGTGCGCAAGGTGGCCAACCGCGCCCTCGTGCAGATGGGCTACCAGGTCAAGGTGGCGGGCGACGGCAACGAGGCCCGCGAGATCTGGGGTCGCGACCAGTCCGAGATCCGGCTGCTCCTGACCGACATGGTGATGCCCGGCGGCCTCGGCGGGGCGGACATCGCCCGCATGTTCAAGGCGGACAAGCCGGGCCTGAAGGTGATCTACATGAGCGGCTACAGCGCGGACCTGGCCGGAACGGACTTCATCCGCTCGGGCGGCGACGTCTTCCTCGGCAAGCCCTTCGAGCTCTCGGAGCTCGCCTCTGCGCTGCGCCAGTGCCTGACGTAGGCGCCCGGGCGGCCCGGGTTCTCAGCGGGCCGGCTTCAGCCAGCCGCCGGCCTGCAGCCATTCGCCCAGGCGGTCGGGCCACGCCGTCACCGGCAGCTCGGTTCGCCTCAGGCCGAACCCGTGGCCGCCCTTGGGATAGAGGTGCAGTTCCGCGGGGACGCCCGCGCGCTGGAGGGCGCTGTAGTAGACGATCGCGTTGCGGATGTGCTCCGAGTCGTCCTCGGCCATCGCGATGAAGGTGGGCGGGGTCGAGCGGCTGACCGCCACTTCCGGGGCGAGGGTCTCGCCCTTCCCTCCCTCGGTCAGGTAGGCCGGGTAGACGAGCACGCAGAAGTCCGGCCGGCAGCTCGCGTCGTCGGCCGCGTCCACGCGCGGGTAGGTGCGGGGACCGGAAAGGTTGGAGAGCACCGCGGCCAGGTTCCCGCCCGCCGAGAAGCCGAGGACGCCGATCCGCGCGGGGTCGATCCCGAGCGAGGATGCGCGGCTGCGCACCAGGCCCACGGCACGCTCGGCGTCCTGGAGCGGCGCTGCGTAGATCGGCAGGCCCGCCCTGCGGGGAACGCGGTACTTGACGAGGACCGCGGTCACGCCCATCGCGTTCAGGCGCTCGCACACCTCGGTCCCCTCGAGGTCCCAGGCGAGGATGTAGTAGCCCCCGCCGGGGAACACGACCACGGCCGCCCCGGTGTCGAGGGCCGCGGGGGGCCGATATACCGAAAGGGTGGGGATCGAGACGTTGGCGAGGATCGCCACGGGCTTGCCTGCGATGCCCTTGTCGCCGGGCTTGTTGGTGAAACCCTCTGCGGGCAGAGAGGCGGTCTCCCCAGGGGCCGCAGCTGGCCAGAGCGGCGTCTCGGGGGGCGGACTTGCCTGGGCGGCCAGGGGAATCAAACCGGTCAGGGCGATGAGCCTGCGTAGGAGGGGCATGGGGAGGGGGTCTTGGCTCCGATCATGCGCACGGGCCGCGCGGATTCGAGCCTGTTTGGGCCCCGCGCGCCTCAAAGCCTGAGGCGCCCCGCATAGCCGGTCAGCTCCAGGAAGGCGCTGCCCAGGTCCGCTCCGCTGCCGTCGGTGACCCGGCAGGCCCCTTCCCAGTATGGAATGCCTCCGGCGCCTCCGGCGAGTTCCTGGTCCCTTGCAAGCGGCTCAAGGAGAAGGACCCGGGCCGGTTTCCCTGCGCGGGCCCCGACCGTAAGGCGGACCCTCACCGGGTAGACGGCGCCGGTCGCGGGGCTCTTCCAGGTGTCCAGCACCTCCCAGCGGAAACCTGCGGGTCCGACGGACTCCACCCGGCCCTGCCGGTCGACGAGGGAGAGGGTGGAGAACGGGTCGACCGTCCCGTCGGCGCGGCGCATGCGGTAGCACATCATCTCCGTGCCGTCGCCAAGCTGCAGGCAGGCCCAGTCCCATCCCACCTGCCCCGGGTCGAGCTGGCTGCTGCTCACCTCATGGTCCATCCAGGCCTCCCCCTTCACGTCCAGGGTTTCCGCCCCGTAGCGCAGCGTTCCCGAAAGTTCCAGCCGGGGAAACGTGAGATAGTAACTGGCGGCCGAGGCGGCGGCGCCCTTTCGGGAGTACCCGTGGTCCCCGAACTCGACCAAGGGCTTCCGGGGCTCGAGGTGGAACGAGAAGGCGGCCTCGGAGCGGATGCCGCCGGAGAGCGTCATCCCCTCGCCCGGCGCCGGCGCCATCTCGAGCGACCAGGGCCCGTTGTGCACGGCCAGGCGCTCCACCGCCGAGCCCGCGTCCCAGCCTTCGCGGTTCAGCCTCTCCTCGTGCAGGAAGCGTCCGGTGCGCACGTCGAGGAGCGCCATGTGGGCGAGGTAGACCTGGCCCGCGCCGAAGTCGGCCGATCCGGCCGCGCCGGCGCCGTCGCGGGGCGCTGCGCTCCGGAAGAAGGTGGCCTCGAACCCGAACCTGCGGCCGCCGGCGGCGTAGGCGTGGCCCGTCACGTACCACCACTCGATCTTGAAATCGGGGTGGCTGCCGTGGTCGCGCGGAAACCGGAAGACGTGCCCCGCCTCGGGCACCGGGAAGCCCTCCGACGTGCGGGGTTCGCCGGCACCTAGGACCCCGGCAGCCGAGAGCCATGCGCAGGCGAGCAGGCGGGCGGCGAGGCTGGCGGGGCGCGCGCTCATTCCTCGCGGTCGGCGGGCAGCGCCGCTCCCCATAGCCCGACGCCGTACGACACCGCGGTGCCCGCGGCGACCACCACCAGCCCCAGGGCGGCGATCTGCCCCCAGGGACGCACGAACCCGAGCGTCCAGCCGAACGACTGCTTGTTGATCACGTAGATCAGCAGCCAGCCGAGGGCCAGGCTTACCAGGATCCCGCCCGCGGTCGCGCAGGCTGTGACCGCGAGGCCCTCCGCCGAGGTCGACCGCGCGATCTCGCTTCGGGTGAGCCCGAGCGCCCTCAGGGTCGCCAGCTCCTCCCGGCGGTCTAGGAGAACGCTCGAAAGCGTGAGCGCCATGCCGACCACCGAGACCAGCACGCCGATCACCTCGAGCGCGTAGGTGATCGAGAACGTCTGCCGGAAGATCCGCAGGATCTCGGCGCGCAGCCGCGCGTTGGAGTAGACGGTGAGGCCGGGATGGCGCGCGACCAATTCCGAGCGCGCGCGGTCGGCGTCCGTCCCGGGGGCGAGGTACAGGGCGACGTTGGTGGCGTGGGTGTCGTCGAACCAGCGCGCCATGTCGGCGCGCTCGACCAGGATCGATCCGCGCTCGTTGCCGTAGTCCGCGAAGATCCCGGCGAGCCTCAGCGTCCGGGGGCCCGAGGGCGTGGGCACGGTCACCGTGTCGCCGCGGCCCTTGCGGAAGCGCTCCGCGAAGCTCTCGCTCGCGAGCGCCAGCCCGGAGTTCGAGGAGGGATCAAACACGGCCCCGTCAAGGGGCCTCTGCACCCAGGGAAGGTCGGAGTGCCGCTGCACGGCGGAGAGCTGGGTGCCGGAGAGCAGCGTCTGCACGCCGCCGATCTCGATCGATTCGGCCGACAGCACGCTCGAGTCCACGACGCCGGGCCCCGCAGCGAGCTCGCGCCAGGTGGCCTCCGGCAGCCCGTTGAGCGACGAGGCGCTCTGGGAGCCGTCGCTCGACACGTAGAGGTCGGCGGTCAGCGAGCGTCCCACCCAGCCCCGCACCGTCGACTCGAAGCTGGCGACCAGGATGGCCATGCCCGAGGTCATGCCCACCGAGCAGAGCAGGCAGGCGACGGCCAGGCGGTGGCGGCCCGAGGGTCGCGCCAGGTGGCTTAGGGCCAGCCGCGCCTCGGCGTAGCGGCCCGAGAGGAAGCGCCCGGCCCGGGAAAGCGCCGGCAGGCCGAGCGAGCAGAGGAGGCCGCCCCCGACGATCCATAGGAACGCCGCCGCGTAGCCTGCGAGCGGGAAGCGGCCCCCGCCGGCGAGCCTGATCGGGGGCAGCTGCGTCAGCACGCAGCCGGCGGCGAGGGCGCCGGCGGCCAGGACGTAGTTGCGCAGGAAGGCGGGCCCCTCGAAGTCGGAGGCGTGCCTCACGAGGACCTGGGCCGGGGGCGTGCGCGCGGCCTCCCGCGCAGGGAGCCACCCCGCAGCGAGGCTCGAGAGCAGGGCGAGTCCCACGGCGGCCAGCGCCTCGCCCGGGGCGAGGCCCGCGGCCCGCACGGTGGTCGCGAAGTAGAGCGCGTTCACGGTCTGGCCGACCAGGCGCACCGCCAGCTGGGCCCCCGCCCATCCGAGGCATACCCCGAGGATCCCGCCTGCAAGGCCGAGCACGGCCGCTTCCGCGATCCAGGTCGCGCGGATCGTGCGCTCCTCGACCCCGAGCGAGCGCAGGATCGCGATCTCCGGGCGCCGCCGCACGACGGCGCCGTCGAGCGCCTGGAGGATCAGGTAGAGCCCGACCAGGAGGGCGACCAGGGAGAGCACGGTCAGGTTAAGCCGGAAGGCGCGCGTCATGGTCTCCGCGCTCTGCCTGCGGGCCCCGGGCGAGGCCACGGTCCAGCGCCCGGCCCCGAGCGCCCGGAGGCGTCCGGGCAGCTCCTCGCGCACGGCCGCGGCCCAGGGGCCGGGCTCGACCACGAACTCCACGCGGTCGAGCTTGCCCTGCCGGCCCGCGAGCGACTGGAGCGCCGGCAGGTCGAGGACGATCAGGGTGTCGGGCACTCGGGCGCCGTCCGGCGGCTCGGGGATCGTCCCGGCGACCGGCAGTTCGACCACGGCGCCGTCGATGTTGAGCGGGAAGAGGCTGCCCGCCTTGAGGCCGGCCTGGTCCGCGAGGGCCGGTGCGACGAAGAGGGCGGGCCCGCGCCGCAGCACCGACCAGAACCCGTCTGCGCCCTCCCCGCTGCGCCCGAGGAGCGGCCCCCCTGAGCCCCGGGCTTCGGGTAGGTTGGCGAGGGACACCAGGTCGACCCCGAGCAGTTGGTAGGTGGTGCGGCCCCAGGCCTCGCGTGCTCCGCCCTTGGGGGCTGCCGCGGCCGTAGCCTCGACCACCGGCAGGATGTGCACCGGCAGGGTCCCCAGGCCCCGGCGCAGCTCGCCGAGGACCGCCTCGGGCAGGAGGCCCGCGGGCGCCTTGATCAGCACGTCGCTCTGCCCGGTGAGCGTGTCCGTGAAGTTCTGGAAGCTGGCGACCGCCGCGCGGTTTGCCAGGCGCACCGAGAGGAACACCGCGACACCGAGGGCGAGGATGAGGACGAGGAGCGCCGTGCGCCGCGGCTCACCGAGCCAGTGGCGAAGCGCGATCCGGTGCAGGATCACCCAGCGAGCGCCGCCGTCGGCCCGCCGCTCATGCTCGCGCCCGTCGGTCACGGGGTTGCGCGGAAGGGCGCTCCCGCCTCGACCCGAGTCACGCGCCCGTCGTGCATCGACAGGCGCCGGTGGCAGATGGCGGCGGCCTCCTCGCTGTGGGTGACCAGCACCAGGGCGACACGGGCCTCGTCGGTCAGCTCACGCAGGAGGTCGAGGATCGACGCGCCGTTGGCGGAGTCTAGGTTGCCCGTCGGCTCGTCCGCCAGCACGAGGGAAGGCCGGTGGACGAGCGCGCGGGCGATCGCCACCCTCTGCTGCTCGCCGCCCGAGAGCTTGGAGGGGACGGCCGAGGAGCGGTGGGAGAGCTGGACCCGCTCGATCAGCGCGCGCACCCGCTCCAGGCGCTCGGCGCGGGGAACGCCAAGCAGCTGCAGGGGCAGCTCGACGTTCTCGAAGGCCGTCAGCGTCGGCAGGAGGTGGAAGAACTGGAAGATCGTGCCGATCCGCCGGCGGCGCAGCTGGGCCAGCGCGTCGCTGCCGAGCGACCGAAGCTCGAGGCCGTCGAGCCGGATCGAACCGCGGTCCGGGCGGTCGACCCCGCCAAGGCAGTTTAGCAGCGTGGTCTTGCCGCTGCCCGAGGGGCCCGTAAGCGCCAGGCGCTCCCCGGCCTCAAGCGCGAAGCTCACGTCGGCGAGCACCTGCCTTGGGCCGTAGCTCTTGCCGACGCCCTCGGCCAGTAGCACGGGCGGCGTCGGGTCGCGGGTCGCGGAGGTCATGGGAGAGGTCTAGGGTACGGGGCCGTGCTTTCCAAACACCGATCTTGCGGGCGGCGGGCCGGCACGGCCCCGGAAGGGGAGGCCGAACGGGAATTCAACCCCCGGGGGTTGTCAAAACGCGGGCGCAGATTCCAGGCGCAAGGGCAGGCCGCCGTGGAATCCGCCCCGCACGAACCGGGCCTCGCGCGAGCCCCGGCCGGCCGTGAGGGGTTCACCCTAATCCCTTGGTTTCTTTGATGTTGCAGCGTTGGCTTTGGGTGACAGATTCCGGTCTTCGTGACCCTATGCCCCGGGATTCCATCACAGGCATCATGACCTCGCCGGATACCGAGGCTTCCGAGGCGCTTCCGGGCATCGTCCGGTACGAGGCCGACCTCTCGCACCGGCCCGTAAACGACTCGGCGAGGCGCATGGAGGCGCTGTACGGCGAGGGTCTGTTCGCGGCCACCGGCGAGGCGGGCCTCCTGGGGGCGCTGCGGCTCGCCTTCACGACGGGCTGCGAGCAGTCCACCATGCTGCACGGGCCGGGCGGCCGCGCGGGCGCAGCCTGGATGATCGAGGTCGCCCTGAGCCCGGAGCGGGACGCGAACGGCGTGCGCTCCGTCATCGGCGTGGCCATCGACCGCACCCTGCAGCTGCGCCGCGAGGCCGAGCTGCGCAAGGCGGAGCTGCGGCTGCGGCTGGCGCTCACGGGATCGAACGACGGGTGGTGGGACTGGGACATCACGGCCGACCGGGTCCATTACTCGGACCGATGGTGGGAGATGCTCGGCTACCAGGAGAACGACCTGCCGGCCGACTCCGGCTTGTGGCGGATTCTGTGCCACCCGGAGGATCTCGGCCAGGTCGAGCAGGCGCTGCGCACGACACGGGAGGCGGGCGAGCGGGGCCTCGTGATCGAGTGCCGGCTGCGCCACAAGCAGGGCCACTACGTGACCGTGTCCTCGCGCGCGGCGTACACGCGCGACGGCGACGGCCGGGCCGTGCGCCTCTCCGGAACGAGCCAGGACGTGACGGAGCGCCGCAAGGTCGAGAGCGCCCTGCGCGAGAGCGAGCAGCACCTGCGGCAGCTCTTCAACTCGCTCGTCCTCGGCTTCTCGCTCCACGAGGTGATCTGCGACGCGCAGGGCAAGCCCGTGGACTACGTGTTCATCGACGTGAACCCCTCGTTCGAGACCCTCACGGGCCTAAAGCGGGAGAACCTGGTCGGCCGCAGGGTGCTCGAGGTGCTCCCGAACACAGAGCCGTACTGGATCGAGCGCTTTGGCCAGGTCGCCATCACGGGCAAGACGGCGCGCTTCCATGACTTTAGCAGGGAATTCGGCCGCCACTACGAGGTGGTCTGCTACTGCCCGAAGCCTGGCAAGTTCGCGGTGCTCTCCCTCGACATCACCGACCGCATCCGCTTCGAGGAGGCGGTGCGCCAGCGCGAGATGCGCTTCATGAGGCTGATCGAGAACGCCTCCGACCTGATCACGATCGTCGACAGCTCGGGGGCGGTGGTCTACCAGAGCCCGTCGATCGAGAGGGTCCTCGGGTACGCGGCCTCGGAGATCCTGGGCCGCCGGCTGGCGGACCTGGTGCACCCGGATGACAGCCAGAAGACCGCCGCGGGGCTCCTCGCGGCCCTTGGCAACCCCCCGGAGCCCTCCCGGATGAGCTTCCGCGTCCGCAACCAGGCGGGCGCCTGGCGGGAGATATCGGCGGTCGGCATGGGCATCGGCGAGGAGCGGCAGGTGGTGGTCAACGCTCGCGACGTGACTGACGAGCACCAGCTGGCCGCCCAGCTCAGACAGTCCCAGAAAATGGAGGCTATAGGTCAGCTGGCCGGCGGGATCGCCCACGACTTCAACAACCTGCTGACGGCCATCACCGGCTATGGCTCGCTGCTCCAGCAGGGCGGCGCGCTCTCGGCCGAGGATGCCGACAACGTCGGCCAGATCCTCGAGGCGGCCAACCGGGCAGCCCGCCTCACCCAGCAGCTGCTGGCCTTCAGCCGGCTGCAGGCGATCACCCTGCGCATCATCGACCTGAACGAGGTGGTCTCCAACCTCTCGAGGATGCTCGCCCGCCTGCTCGGCGAGACGATCCGTGTCGAGCTCGACCTCGAACGGGGCACGATCGGGCTCGAGGCGGACGTGGGCATGGTCGAGCAGGTGCTGGTCAACCTTGCGGTCAACTCGAGGGACGCGATGCCCGCGGGGGGGCGCCTGAGGATCGGCACTTCCACGGCCGAGCTCGACGCCGCCCGCGCCCGGGCGATCGAGGGAGGGCGCCCCGGCAGGTTCGCCGTCCTCAGCGTGTCGGACACGGGCTCCGGGATCGACCCCGAGGTGCTGCCGCACATCTTCGAGCCCTTCTTCACGACCAAGGGGGTGGGCAAGGGAACGGGACTCGGGCTGCCCACCGTCCTTGGCATCGTGCAGCAGCACCAGGGATGGATCAGCGTGTCGACCGGGATCGGAAAGGGGACGCGCTTCGACCTGTACCTGCCCATGGCAAGCTCGGATGCCGAGCGCCCCGCCCAGAGCGTCCCCGCGCACGCCTACGCTGCCAAGGGGGGCAGCGAGACCCTGCTGATTGCCGAGGACGACCCCTCCGTGAGGCAGTTCCTCAAGCGCTGCCTGGCCAAGCTCGGCTACGAGGCGCTCGTCGCCAGCGACGGCGACGAGGCGCTCCGGATCTGGCGCAGGCACTCCGAGAGTATCCGCCTGCTCCTTACCGATGTGGTGATGCCCGGGAGCCTGGGGGGCTGGGAGCTCTCCCGCGAGATCCTCGCCGAAAGGCCGGGCCTGCCGGTCGTCTATGCCAGCGGCTATAACGCGGATGCGGAGGGTCGCATGGTCACGCCGATGCCCGACACCCTGATGTTGCGCAAGCCCTTCAGCGCCGAGGAGCTCGCGGTCATGCTGCGCCGGGCGCTCGACGGGGCCCGTGCCGCAGTCTAGGCCCCCGAATTCCCGTGGACATCAAGCCCCTTATACGGACCATACCCGACTGGCCGCATCCGCCGGTGCGCTTCCGCGACGTCAGTTCGCTGCTGCGCGATCCCGAGGGGTTCAGTGCGGCGATGGACCAGTTCATCGGGCACTACCGGGGCAAGCCGGTCGACATCGTCGCGGGGCTCGATGCACGCGGGTTCATCCCCGCCGCAGTGCTAGCCTACGCGCTTCGCAAGCCGCTGGTCATGGTGCGCAAGAAGGGGAAGCTGCCGGGGGAGACCATCCATACCTCCTACCAGCTGGAGTACGGCACGAGCGTGCTCGAGATCCAGTCGGACGCGGCGCCGAGGGGGGCGAACGTCCTGCTGATGGACGACCTGATCGCGACCGGCGGCACCCTCTGCGCGGCCGTGCAGCTCTTTGAGCAGATCGGCTGCCACGTCCGGGACGTGGGGGCCATCGTCAACCTGCCTGAGCTGAACGGTTCCCGGCGCCTGGAGCGCCTCGGCGTCGGCATCTACGCGCTCTGCGAGTTCACCGAGACCGAGTGAGGCTCACGGCAGCCGCCGCAGGTCCGCGCCCAGGGCGAGCACCTCGCCCGGCAGCGTCGTGAACTCGGCGAAGGCCCCGTCGCACGAGACACGGCAGGGGCCCCCGAGCCCGGAGCGGATCCGCGCGGAGACGAGCTTCGAGCGCCTCCACGCGAGCTCCTCCACCTCGAAGCCGCCGCGCGCGCGAAGGCCCCGGACGCTGCCGGTTCGCCAGGCGGAGGGAAGTGCCGGCAGGAGCTCGAGCGTGCCCGACTGGCTCTGGAGCAGCATCTCCGATACGCCCGCGGTGAACCCGAAGTTGCCGTCGATCTGGAACGGGGGGTGGGCGTCGAGCAGGTTGGGGTAGACGCCCCCGCCGGGCCCGTAGCCCATGGCCGCCCCGGTGGCGACCGGGCGCAGCTGGCGCGCGACCAGGGCGTAGGCGCGGTCGCCCTCGTGCAGCCGAGCCCACAGGCTGATCTTCCACGCGAGCGACCAGCCGGTGCCGTCGTCGCCGCGCAGTTCGAGGGTACGGCGCGCGGCGCGAAAGAGCTTGGGCGTCCTCGGGGTGATCTCCTCGCCCGGATACAGGCCGAACAGGGGAGAGAGGTGCCGGTGGTGCGGGTCGTCCTCCATGAAGTCCCCCGCCCACTCGCGGACCTGGCCGCGCGACCCCACCTGCAGCGGGAGCAGGCGGGAACGCGTTTGCTCGAGCCTCGCGGCGAAGTCCGCGTCGTCGCCCAGGATCCTCTGCGCAGCGAGGCAATGCGAGAAAAGGTCGCGGATGAGCGAGAGGTCCATGGCGCTCGCGACCGCTACCGCCGAGTGCCGGCCGTCGGGGCCGGTGAACCTGAGTTCCGGCGAGGTGGACGGGGCGGTCACGAGGTGGCCGTCCCCGTCCTCGACCAGCCAGTCTAGGCAGAATTCCGCAGCCCCCCGCATGACGGGCCAGGCGCGCCGGCTGAGGAACTCCCTGTCCCCGGTGAACGCGTAGTGCTCCCAGAGGTCCCGGCAGAGCCACGGGCCGGCCATCGCCCAGTTGGCCCATGCGGGGTCGCCTCCGCCGTAGGCGCCGACCGGGCTCGTCTGCTCCCAGATGTCCGTGTTGTGGTGCGCCACCCACCCGTGCGCTCCGTAGTTGGTCTGCGCCGTGGCGCGCCCGTGCGCGGCCAGGCCCTCGATGAAGGCGAGCAGCGGCTCGTGGCATTCGGGCAGCGCGGCCACCTCGACCGGCCAATAGTTCATCTCGGTGTTGATGTTGAGCGTCCAGTTGGAGCTCCAGGGCGGGCGCTGCGAGTCGTTCCAGATCCCCTGCAGGTTTGCGGGAAGCCCCCCCGGCCGCGAACTCGATATCAGCAGGTAGCGGCCGTACTGGAAGAGCAGGGGCACAAGCGCGGGATCGGGGACTCCGGCCTGGAACCGCGCGAGCCGGGCGTCGGTCGCGAGTCGCCGGGTCTCCGAGGACTCGCCGAGGTCGAGCTGGACCCTGCGAAAGAGCGCCTGGTAGTCGGCGACATGCCGGTCGCGCAGGTAGGCGTAGGCGTGGCCGAGGACGGCCTGCAGGGCGGACTGGGCCAGCGCCGAGGCGTCGCGCCCGTCGCGGCCGGGCGAGCGGTCGGGACCGTTGAAGCTGGTGCCCGCGGTGACCAGCACCATCGCCGCGTTCGCGCCGACGACCTCGAGGGTCGAGCCGATGCAGGCCGCCGCGCCGCCGTCGGTGACGACGCGCACGCGGGCGTCGAAGGTCATCCCCTCGGGTCGCGGGCCCTCGTCGTAGCGGATCGGTTGGTCGGAGGCGAGGTAGCTCGGGTCGACGGAGACCGGGCAGCGGCCGCGCATGACGAGCGTGCCGCCCTCGCCGGGGCCAAGGGTGTGGGGCAGGGGGCTGTCCAGCGCGGCGGTGAAGGCGACGCGTCCCGGCCGGTCGCAGGAGATCAGCATCACGATCGCCTGGTCCGGGTAGCTGCTGAACACGGTGCGGGTGAAGACCGCGTCGCCGTCGCCGTAGGTGACGGTCGCCAGGGCGGTGTCGAGGTCGAGCGCGCGACGGTAGCCGGCGGGCGCCGCGGTCCCCGAGCGCTCGAAGAAGAGCCTCAGGTCGCCGAGCGGCTGGTAGGACTGCGTGTAAGGGCCCTGCATCTGCCTGCAGAGCAGGTCCGCCTTCGCGTAGTCCCCCGCGAGGAGCGCGGCCCGAACCTCGGGCAGCACCTGCTTTGCTCGGGGGTTGTCGGTGTCCCGGGGCGCTCCAGACCAAAGGGTCGCCTCGTTGAGAGCCAGGTGCTCGACGTCGACGCCCCCGAAGACCATCGCCCCTAGACGGCCGTTGCCGACGGGAAGGGCCTCGTTCCAGTTGTCCGCGGGCTGCGCATACTCGAGGCGCAGCGGCGGCTCGGCCGCCCCGCAAGCGGCGGCCGCGCACGCGAAGGCGGCTGCCGCGCGCGCAACCGCGAGCCATTCGCCTGAGGATACGGGTTCTTGCGGCATCTCGGGGTGCGTGCTGCCCCGATGCAGGCCGAAACCCGCCATGATTCCCACACTATTTCTTCGCAGGCTACCCGGCGGCGCGTCGGGCCTCAAAGATCCGAGTGGATCTTGTCGAGAAGGGCCTGCGAGAGCGGCTGCTCCCCGAAGGTGCCGACGCGGATGCGAATGCGCGTCACGCTGTCGCCGACGCGCTCCAGGCGGATCTCCACCTTCTTGTCGTCTCCCGTACGGGCCACGATGACGCCGAGGAGCGCGTCCGTGCGCTCACTCACCTTGACCAGATGGAGCTGCTCGACCGCCTTTGCCGCGGCGCGGGTCGCGGCCTCGATCCCGTAGTCGACGTTGTCGGAGAGCTCGCCCCGCACGTAGGCCACGGTGCCGGCGCCGGCACCCGCGCCGACCAGCAGCAGGACGCAGCCCGGGCAGAGCGTCAGCGAGGCGAGGGCGATGATCAGGGCGGGAAGCGCCCGGGTGAGGGAGGTGGATTTCATCGTGGGGGCGGGGAGGGGAGTCACCGCCTCGTGCATGGACCGACAGGTTCGAAACCGGTTCCCGCGGCACCCCGCATGCGGGGCTTGCCTTGGCAGGAAACGTGCTAGATGAAGGTGTCAGTCTATCTTTGATCCCAGTAGACAGGTAACCGACGATTAGGGGCTTTCTGGGCCCTGGCCACCGACGGCTAGCTACGGGATTATGTGTCACAAACATGATCTCGGATACGGCATCCATGACCGTCTGCTCGCCTGCCACCCAACGAAGGCTGGGCACCGTCGCGCTCACCCGCGCCGACGCGGTGTCGGACGCGGTCGGACGGGCCCGCGCCGCGCAGCCCGGCTGGGCCGCACGGCGCTCCGCGGAGCGGGCCGAGGTGATCGAGCGGGCGGCAGTCGCCATTGAGCGCCGCTCCGAGGAGTGGGCGCGCCTCCTGTCGGAGGAGAGCGGCAAGATCCTCCCGCAGGCCCGCTTTGAGATTGCGTTCTCCGCGGCGCTCACCCGAGCCAACGCCCAGCGCCTTCGCGGGCTCTCGGGGGAGCTGCTTCCGACCGAGTCGCTCGAGTCGACGGCCGACGACGTGGCCTGGGTGCGCCGGGTGCCGCTCGGGGTCGTCGCCGTCGTGCTCCCCTTCAATTTCCCCGTGGAACTGCTCGTGGAGAAGGCCGCGGCCGCCCTGTGCATGGGCAATGCGGTGGTCGTGAAGCCACCGGACCAGGACCCGCTCACGGTCCTCGCGGTCGTGAACGCCTTCCACGAGGCGGGCGTGCCGGCCGACGCCCTCGTCGCCGTGCCGGGAGACCGCACCACGGGCGCGGCCCTGTGCGCGGACCCAACGCTTGCCGCCGTCAGCTTGACGGGCTCCACGGCCGCGGGCCGTTCGGTCGCCTCGTCGCCGGTCCTTCGCAGGCTGCACCTGGAGCTCGGCGGCAACGATGCCGCGATCCTCTGCTCCGACGCCGACCTGGACCTCGCGGTGCCCGACCTCGTGTTCGGCCGTACCCTGATGAACGGGCAGGCCTGCGCCTCGAACAAGCGTATCCTCGTGCACCGCTCGCTTGCCGACGAGCTCGTGTCGCGCCTCTGCGAACGGATCACCGGGATCGTGGTGGGCGATCCGCTGGACCCGGCCAGCGGCCTCGGGCCCCTCATCTCGGCGGCAGCCGCACAGCGGGTGGAGGCCCAGGTCGCGCGGGCCCTCTCGCAGGGGGCGCTGCTGGCCGGGGGGGACGCCCGCGCGCAGGGCGCGTTCTTTTCCCCGTGCGTGCTGGAGGGCGTGCCGGAGACGGCGGACGTCGCCCGCGACGACGAGATCTTCGGCCCTGTCCTCACCTGTATCCCGTTCGACTCCGAGGCCGATGCGGTTCGCATCGCCAACCAGTCGTCGTACGGCCTGTCGGGATGCGTGTTCAGCCGCGACTGGGCGCGCGCCCTTCAGATCGCAGATCGGATGGAGAGCGGCGGGGTTGTCGTGAACGGCACGGGAAACTACCGGCCTCCGTTCGTGCCCTTCGGCGGCGTGAAGCAGAGCGGCCTCGGCAGGGAGGGCCTCGGGTTCACGCTCGAGGAGATGAGCCAGCCCAAGTACACGGTGCTCCGGCGCATCCGTGCGCCCCGGGGGGAGGCCCCGCCGTGAGGCGCGCGCTCGCAATCGCGCTGGCCGCGGCCGTCGGCGGGCTCCTCGGCGGCTGCGGTCCCAGGACCGGCGCGAAGGCGCCTGCGGCAAGGCCCGTGCGGGTGATCCTGGATTATCTCCCGAACGCCGTGCACATCGGGTTCTACCAGGCGGAGGCCGCCGGCTACTACCGAAGCGAGGGGCTCGACGTCCGCATCGAGGCGCCCACCTCCACC